>NZ_ASHX02000001.1:5064981-5404974 GCF_000478605.2 Streptomyces thermolilacinus SPC6
GACAGACCGCCGAAGGTGAGGACGACCAGGTCGGGCGCGAGGGCACCGGCCGGGTGGTGGACGGCGTCGTCGTAGACGATCTGGTCGTAGATCTCGTCGGCGAGGACCATCAGCTGGTGGCGGCGGGCCAGGTCGAGGATGCCCTCGACCACCTCGCGCGGATAGACCGCACCCGTGGGGTTGTTGGGGTTGATGATGACCACGGCGCGCGTACGGTCGGTGATCTTCGCGGCCATGTCGTCCAGGTCCGGGTACCAGTCCGACGACTCGTCGCACAGGTAGTGCACCGGCCGCCCGCCGGCGAGCGTGGTGACCGCCGTCCACAGCGGGAAGTCCGGCGCGGGGATGAGCACCTCGTCGCCGTCCTCGACCAGCGCCTGGACCGCCATGGTGACCAGCTCGGAGACGCCGTTGCCGAGGTACACGTCGTCCACGCCGACATCGGTCAGCCCCATCGCCTGGTAGCGCTGGGCGACGGCGCGGCGGGCGGAGAGAATGCCGCGCGAGTCGGTGTAGCCGTGCGCCTGCGGCAGCATCCGGATCATGTCCTGGACGATCTCCTCCGGCGCCTCGAACCCGAACAGGGCCGGGTTGCCGGTGTTGAGGCGCAGGACGCTGTGGCCCGCCTCCTCCAGCGCGTTGGCGTGCTCGATCACCGGGCCGCGGATCTCGTAGCAGACCTCGCTCAGCTTGCTCGACTGCCGGAATTCCATACGGCGACCTCCACGGAATGGGTGTTGCTTGGTTTTACCAAGTGTGAGCTTGGAAAGTCCAACAAGACGTCTAGACTGCGTCGTATGCCACGTCCGAGCACGCGTTCCACCGACCGCCGCCGCAGCTACGACCAGTACTGTGCCGCCGCCCGCGCCCTCGACGCCGTCGGCGACCGCTGGACCCTGCTGATCGTCCGCGAACTCCTCGCCGGACCCCGCCGCTACACCGACCTCCACGCCGACCTGCCGGGCGTGAGCACCGACATGCTCGCCACCCGGCTGAGGGACATGGAGCGCGACGGCCTCGCCACCCGCCGCCGTCTGCCGCCGCCGTCGCCCGCGTACGTGTACGAGCTCACCGACCGGGGCCGCGCACTGCTGCCCGTACTGCGCGCCCTCGCGCGCTGGGGCGCCCCCGCCCTGGACGCGCCGCGCCCCACGGACGCCGTGCGGGCCCACTGGTTCGCCGTGCCGCTGCTCGACGCGCTGGAGGCGGCGGGCGAGCCGGGGACGGTGGAGGTCCGCCTGGACGAGGGCGTGTTCCACGTCCGCCTCAGCGGCGAGGACGGCGTCGCATACGGGGACGGGCCCGCCGAGGCGCCCGACGCCCGGCTCCGCATGGACGCCGCGACCTGCGCGGAGGTGGGCGGCGGCGAACTGACGCTGGCGGCCGGGGTGAAGGCGGGGCGCGTGGAGGTGGCGGGGGAGAGCGCACTGGCCGCCGCGCTCCGTGGCGAGTCGGGACGCGGCTGAGACGCGCCCGGGGACGGGCGGGGCGTCGAGCCGCGGCCCTGGGCCGGCAGGGCTGGGCGTCTTGGCAGGATGAGGGCGTGCGACTGGAACCGATCACCTGGGAACGGCTCACCGACGCGCTCGCCGCGCACCTGGACGGGCTGCGCCCTTCCGACGGAGGCCCCTGGCTGAAGGCCGGCATCGACGGCGCCCCCGCGGCGCGCCCGGGTGACCTGGCCGACGCCGTGGCGCGGGAGCTGCGGCTGCGCGGGCGGGACGTCATCTCGGTCGGCACGTCCGGGTTCCTGCGCCCGGCGTCGCTGCGGTTCGAGTACGGCAAGGAGGAGCCGGACGCGTACTACGGCGGCTGGTTCGACATGGGCGCGCTGTGGCGGGAGGTGTTCGGGCCGCTGGAGCCGGACGGCACCGGACGCGTCCTTCCCGACCTGTGGGACCCGGTCACCGACCGCGCGACGCGCAGCCCGTACCGGCCGCTCGCGCCCGGCGGGGTCCTGCTGCTGCACGGACCGTTCCTGCTCGGGCACTGGTTCCCTTTCGACCTGACCGTGCACCTGAGGCTGTCCCCGGCCGCGCTGGCCCGCCGCACGCCCGAACGCTGGACGCTCCCGGCCTTCGAGCGGTACGCGGCGGAGGTCGCCCCGGCGGACACGGCGGACGTGGTGGTACGCGCCGACGACCCCCGCCATCCGGCCTGGACCCCGCTCCCGAGCTGACCGCCCGCCACAAGGACCGGCCCCCGGTGGCGGACTGCCCCCGGCGGCCGACCGATCCCGGCGCGCTGCCCGCCTGGCGCGGCTTGGCCCCGGCGGCCGACCGCCACCGCGCGGTCCGGACGCCCGCCCACGCCCCCCGGCCCTACTCCGGACGTCCGGCCACCATGGCTCCCGGCCCTGCTCCGGGCACCCGCCCCGGCCACGCCCCCGCCCTGCTCCGGACGCCCGCCCGCCGCGCACTCGCCCTACCCCGGACGCCCGCCCGCCACCGTCACCGCCTCGGCGCCCGCGTGGCAGCCCGCCTCCGCGGCCTCCGCCACCGTCGCCCCGGCCAGCCGCGCCGCGAGGAAGCCGCCCGCGAAGGCGTCGCCCGCCCCCGTGGTGTCGAGCGGCCGCACCCGCCGCGCCGCCACTCGCGCCACCACCTCACCGGCCTCCGCGACCAGCGCCCCCGCCGCGCCCAAGGTCACGGCGACCAGCCGGTGGCGGCGGCTCAGCGCGGCGGCCGCGGCCTCGGGCGCGGAAAGCCCCGTCAACAGCGCCGCCTCGTCGGCGTTGGGGAACAGCAGGTTCGCACCCGCCACGGCGGCCAGGAACCGGTCCACGCCCAACTCCCCGGCGAACCCCGTGGACGCCGGGTCCACGCTCACCGGAACGCCCCGCTCCCGCGCGTCCGCCATCGCGAGCGCCGCCGTGTCCCGGCTCGTCGCGGCGAAGAACAAGTAGCCCGACAGGTGCAGATGGCCCACCCCGTCCAGCAACCGCGCCGACCAGTCGGCGGGCGCGAGCCGCAGTACCGCCCCGCTGTCCGTGAGGAACGTCCGCTCCCCACCGGCCCGCCCGTCCACCAGCGCCACCACCGTCCCGGTCGGCGCCTCCGGGTCCCGGACGAGCAGCGGACGTACCCCGGCCCGGCGCAGCGCCGCCTCGTGCCAGGCCGCCTCGCCCGCGCCGACCCGCCCCAGCAGCCGTACGTCGGCGCAGCCTGAACGCGCCGCCCAACAGGCCGCGTTCGCCGCCGCCCCGCCCGGCAGGACCCGGATCCGGGCGGCGGTGTCCGTGCCGGGCGCCAGCGGCTTGGCGTGCCTGGCCACCACGTCGGTGACCACGTCCCCCACCAGCAACAGCCCGCTCACAGCGCCTCAGCCGCCCCACCAGCCCCCATCACTCCGCTCGCCCCACCATCCTCACCGACCCCGGCATCCTCGCCCGGCCCTTCCGTCGCTTCCGCCGCCCACGCCGCCGCGACCCGCGCGGCCAGCCGGACGTTGCCGCGTACCGCCGCCAGGTTCGCCTCCAGGGACGCCCCGTCCGTGTGCCGTACCAGGTACTCCAACAGGAACGGTGTCACCGCCTGTCCCGTGATGCCCCGCTCCCGGCACTCCGCCAGGCCCTCCGCGAGGACCCGGTCGTGCAGCGCCGGGTCCAGCTGCTCGTTCTCCGGCACCGGGTTGGCGACGACCAGCGCCGCCTCGGGCCCGCCCAGCGCGTCCGCCGCGCGCATGACCGCCGCCACCTCCTGCGGCGACCCCAGCGTCCAGTCCACCGGCTCGCCCGACGACGCGATGTAGAAGCCGGGGAAGCGGTCCGTCCCGTACCCGGCCACGCCGACGCCCAGGGTCTCCAGCCGCTGGAGCGTCGCCGGCACGTCGAGGATCGACTTCACGCCCGCGCAGACCACCGTGATCCGCGTCCGCGCCAGCAGTCGAAGGTCCGCCGACTCGTCCTGCGTCCGCGTCCACTCCCGGTGCACCCCGCCGAGCCCGCCGGTCGCGAACACGCGCAGGCCCGCCCGCGCCGCCAGGAACGCCGTGGCCGACACGGTCGTCGCCCCGCTGGCGCCCGCCGCGACCGCGAGCGCCAGGTCGCGGTGGCCCAGCTTCCGTATCGCATCGTCCGCCGCGACCCGCTCCAACTGGCCCTTGTCCAGCCCGATGCGGGGCACCCCGTCCAGTACGGCGATCGTGGCCGGGACGGCGCCCCCGGACCGTACGAGCGCCTCCAGCTCCTCGGCGACGGCCAGGTTGCGCGGGCGCGGCAGCCCGTGCGCGATGATCGTCGACTCCAGGGCGACCACCGGGCGGCGCGCGGCCAGCGCCTCCCGTACCTCTTCCGACAACACGACTGCGGTCTGGGACATGACCCATCCCTGGCGCGCCGGGCACACGCCCAAACCTCACGGCTCCCGCAGCCTCCTCCTCGTACGCTGCCCCCATGCGCACCCCCACGGCCCGGTACTTCTACGACGACCTGGCAGCCGACTACGACCTGCTCTACGCGGACTGGGACGCGAGCGTCGCCCGGCAGGGCACGGCCCTGGACGACCGCGTCACGCGCGCGCTGGGCCCCGGCACGTACGACGTGCTGGACTGCGCGTGCGGCATCGGCACCCAGGCGCTCGGCCTCGCCGCCCGGGGCCACCGGGTCACCGGTACGGACCTGAGCCCCGTCGCCGTCGCCCGCGCCGCCCACGAGGCCGCCGCCCGAGGGCTCCCGCTCACCGTCGCCGCCGCCGACATGCGCGCCCTTCCGCTGAGCGACGGCGCCTTCGACGTGGTCGTGTGCGCCGACAACTCGCTGCCGCACCTGCTGACCGCCGACGACGTGCGCACCGCCCTCGCCGGGATGCGCCGCGTGCTGCGGCCGGGCGGACTGCTGATCCTCACCACCCGCCCGTACGACGAACTCCGAGGCGAACGCCCCCTCTCCACCCCGCCCTCCGTCCGCAGCGGCCCCGAGGGGCGCACCGTCAGCTTCCAGCTGTGGCACTGGCACGACGACGGCGAGCGCTACGACCTGGAGCTGTTCCAGCTGCGCCCGGACACGGACGAGGGCGCGGACCCGGACCGCTGGACCACCACCGTGCGCCGCGCCACGTACTGGGCGCTCACCCGGAGACAGCTGGCCGAGCTGGCCGCAGAGGCCGGGTTCCACACCACCGACTGGCACGACCCCGACAGCACCGGCTTCTTCCAGCCCCTGCTGACGGCCCGCACCTGACCGGCTGTCCCACCGAACAGCGAGCCGGGGAACCGCGCAGAACAAGCTCAGAACAGCGGCTCCGGAAGCACCCCCTCCAGCACCAGCAGCCGGCGCTTCGTCTCCAGCCCGCCGCCGAACCCGCCCAGCCCGCCGTCCGCCTCCACCACGCGGTGGCACGGCACCACCACGGGCAGCGGGTTGGCGCCCATCGCCGCGCCGACCGCCTGCGCCGCGCCCGGCTGCCCGACCCGCGCGGCCAGCTCCCCGTATCCCACGAGCGTCCCGTACGGCACCCCGGAAGCCAGCTCGCGCAGCACCTGCCGGTTGAACCCGCTGGTCAGCGACCAGTCCAGGGGTAGATGGAACTCCCGGAGGCGCCCCGCGAAGTACGCCTCCAGCATCCGTATCGGCTCGGCGAGACGCCCCGAGGCCGTTTCCACCGGCTCCGCCCCGAGCCGCGCCGCGAGCCGTCCGGGCGCCTCGCGCCGGACTTCCTCGCCCGCGTGGAAGACGACACCGACCAGCCCGTCGGCGGTGGCCGCCAGCAACAGCGGCCCGATGCCGCTGCCGACGACCGCCCACTCCACGGTCCGTCCCCCGCCCCGCACACTGCTGTCCATACCGTCACGCTACGCGCCGCCACTGACACCGCCCCCGGCCCGCTCACCCGCCACCGGCGCACCGGTTCCGCGGCCACTCCCGCACCCCGCGGCCGCCGCCCGCCCGAACGGGCGCGCGGCGCGTGCACTACCCTCCACGGTCAGGTTCGCGGCGGAACACCGAGGGGTGAGGGGCACACGGGTATGCGGGGCACAGTCGAAGGATTCAGCCACGGGCTGGTCACGCCCGTGGTGGCCTACCTCATGGCCTGCCTGGGCGGCGCGCTGGGCCTGCGCTGCACCACCAGATCCCTGCGCACCCCCGCCACCCCCCGCCCCGGGTGGCTCGCCCTGGGCGCCACGTCCATCGGCGCCGGCATCTGGACCATGCACTTCATCGCCATGACGGGCTTCCGCGTCGAGGGCGTGACGATCGACTACGACCGGCCGGTCACCTTCGCCAGCCTCGCCGTCGCGATCTTCATGGTCGGCATCGGGATCTTCATCGTGGGACTGCGCGGCCGCACCACGATGGCCCTCGTCACCGGCGGCACGATCACCGGCCTCGGCATCGCCACCATGCACTACCTGGGCATGGCGGGCATGCGCTTCCCGGGCCGCATGGAGTACGACACGCTCACCGTCGCCCTCTCCGTGGTGATCGCCGTCGTCGCGGCGACCACGGCACTGTGGGCCGCCGTCAGCGTGCGCGGATTCGCCGCGAGCGTCGGCGCGAGCCTCGTCCTCGGCCTGGCGGTGACGGGGATGCACTACACGGGCATGGCCGCCGCCAGCGTCCACCTCCACGGCGCCGCCGCCACCGCCGAGCCCGTCGGCGCGGTGGACGCCCAGGCCGCCGTCGAGGCCGTGGACGCGGTGGGCGCGGAGGCCGCCCACGCCGTGGGCGGCGCGCTCGACGCGGCCGTCACAGCGGGCGGCGGTACGGCTCCGGAACTGATCCCGCTGCTCGTGGGACCGGCCGCGTTCCTGCTGCTCGCCGGGTTCGTCGTGCTGTTCGACCCGGCACTCGTCACGGGCGACCGGCACGGCCGGCACCCCGCCGACCCGCGCGCGCAGCTCCCCGGCATCCCGGCCCCGCGCCACCGCGACCGGCACGCCGACCGCTGACCCGGCCCATCGCCCGCCCTGCCCCACCGTCCGCCCCGTGGGCGATCGGCACCCGACTGTCAGTGGCGGGTCGTACGGTGGACTCATGCGGCCCGTAACCCAGATCGAACGCTCGGTGGCGCCCTTCGAGGTCGTCAGCCCGTACCAGCCCAGCGGTGACCAGCCCACGGCCATCGCCGACCTCGAACGGCGCGTCCGCGCAGGTGAGAAGGATGTCGTCCTGCTCGGCGCGACCGGCACGGGCAAGTCGGCCACCACGGCCTGGATGATCGAGCGGCTCCAGCGGCCCACGCTCGTCATGGCGCCGAACAAGACGCTGGCCGCGCAGCTGGCGAACGAGTTCCGCGAGCTCCTGCCGAACAACGCCGTCGAGTACTTCGTCTCGTACTACGACTACTACCAGCCCGAGGCGTACGTCCCGCAGTCGGACACCTACATCGAGAAGGACTCCTCGATCAACGAGGAGGTGGAGCGCCTGCGCCACTCCGCGACGAACTCCCTGCTCACCCGGCGTGACGTGGTCGTCGTCGCGTCCGTCTCGTGCATCTACGGCCTGGGCACCCCCCAGGAGTACGTGGACCGGATGGTCTCGCTGAAGGTCGGCGACGAGATCGACCGGGACGAGCTGCTTCGCCGCTTCGTGGACATCCAGTACACGCGCAACGACCTCGCCTTCGCGCGCGGCACGTTCCGGGTGCGCGGCGACACGATCGAGATCTTCCCCGTGTACGAGGAGCTCGCCGTCCGCATCGAGATGTTCGGCGACGAGATCGAGGCCCTCTCCACGCTCCACCCGCTCACGGGCGAGGTCATCAGCGACGACCAGCAGCTGTACGTGTTCCCCGCCAGCCACTACGTGGCGGGTCCCGAGCGCATGGAGCGCGCCGTCACCGGCATCGAGCGCGAGCTGGAGCAGCGCCTCGCCGAGCTGGAGAAACAGGGCAAGCTGCTGGAGGCGCAGCGGCTGCGCATGCGCACCACGTACGACATCGAGATGATGCGGCAGATCGGCTCCTGCTCCGGCATCGAGAACTACTCGCTCCACTTCGACCAGCGCGAGCCCGGCTCCCCGCCCAACACCCTCCTCGACTACTTCCCCGAGGACTTCCTGCTGGTCATCGACGAGTCGCATGTCACCGTCCCGCAGATCGGCGCCATGTACGAGGGCGACGCCTCCCGCAAGCGGACCCTGGTGGACCACGGCTTCCGGCTGCCGTCCGCGCTGGACAACCGGCCGCTGAAGTGGGAGGAGTTCCAGGAGCGCATCGGCCAGACCGTCTACCTGTCGGCCACGCCCGGCGCGTACGAGCTGTCCCGCTCCGACGGTTTCGTGGAGCAGATCATCCGCCCCACCGGCCTGGTCGACCCCGAGGTCGTCGTCAAGCCCACCGAGGGGCAGATCGACGACCTGGTCCACGAGATCCGCGTCCGCACCGAGCGCGACGAGCGCGTCCTCGTCACCACGCTCACCAAGAAGATGGCCGAGGACCTCACGGACTACTTCCTGGAGCTCGGCATCCAGGTCCGCTACCTGCACAGCGACGTGGACACGCTGCGCCGCATCGAGCTGCTGCGCGAGCTGCGCGCCGGCGAGTACGACGTGCTGGTCGGCATCAACCTGCTCCGCGAGGGCCTCGACCTGCCCGAGGTGTCCCTCGTCGCCATCCTCGACGCCGACAAGCAGGGCTTCCTGCGGTCCGGCACGTCGCTGATCCAGACCATCGGCCGCGCCGCGCGCAATGTGTCGGGCCAGGTGCACATGTACGCCGACACGGTCACCCCCGCGATGGCGCAGGCCATCGACGAGACCAACCGCCGCCGCGAGAAGCAGGTCGCGTACAACAAGGCCCACGGCATCGACCCGCAGCCGCTCCGCAAGAAGATCAACGACATCGTCGCCACCATCGCGCGCGAAGAGGTGGACACGGAGCAGCTGCTCGGCACGGGCTACCGGCAGTCGAAGGACGGCAAGGGCGCCAAGACCCCCGTCCCGTCCCTGGGGACGACGGCGAAGGCCGCCAAGGACGGCGGGAAGGCCGCGAAGGCCGCCAAGGGCAAGGCGGCCCGTACGGGCGCCGTGACCAGCGACCGGCCCACCGCCGAGCTGGCCGGGATCATCGAGGAGATGACCGAGCGCATGCGGGCCGCTGCCGCGGACCTCCAGTTCGAGGTCGCCGCCCGGCTGCGCGACGAGGTGAGCGAGCTGAAGAAGGAGCTGCGCCAGATGAAGGAGGCGGGCATCTCCTGACCGCCGCGCCCCCGGCCCGCCGGGACGCCGCACCGCAGCGGCCCCGGCCGGCAACGGGGGCGCCGCGTCGCTGTGTTGCAACACCGATACAAAGTGGGACCGCCCTCCTGACGGCCCCACGACCCCGCATAGGGTGCTGGGAACCGCACCCCACACCACAGGGCGGCCGCGGGGAACGCTACAGAGAGGGGACAGGGCGTGTCGGTCAACTTGACCAAGGGTCAGGCCATCAGCCTGCAGAAGAGCGACGGGGGGACCCTGACCGCGGTGCGGATGGGGCTCGGCTGGCAGGCGGCGCCGCGCCGTGGTCTGTTCGGCTCGCGCACCCGGGAGATCGACCTCGACGCGTCGGCGGTGCTGTTCGCCGGCAAGCAGCCCGTCGACGTCGTGTTCTTCCGTCACCTGGTGAGCGACGACGGCTCCGTCCGCCACACCGGTGACAACCTGGTCGGCGGCGCGGGCCAGGGCGGCGACGACGAGGCGGTCCTCGTGGACCTCCAGCGCGTCCCGGTCCACATCGACCAGATCGTCTTCACGGTCAACTCCTTCACCGGCCAGACGTTCCAGGAGGTGCAGAACGCGTTCTGCCGCCTCGTCGACGAGACGAACGGCCAGGAGCTCGCCCGCTACACCCTGAACGGCGGCGGCCAGTACACCGCCCAGATCATGGCCAAGGTGCACCGCACCGGCGACGGCTGGACCATGACGGCCATCGGCACGCCGTCCAACGGCCGCACGTTCCAGGACCTGATGCCGGCGATCCTGCCGCACCTGTAGCCGTACGGACGCGGGCACCCGCAGCCGTACGAGAGGTACGCACCGCAGCTCCCGGAGCTCCTTTCGCCGGGAGCTGCACGCGTGCGCGGCCCCGAGCGCCGCGTCGCACCCGTCTGTACGCACACCACCAGCCGCACCACCGAGGGGACGACAGGCATGACGGCCGAGCTGGTCCGGGGGCAGAACCACCCGCTGCCCGGCACCCGACTGGAGGTCCGGGTGTCGTCCGGGGTGCCGGTGGCCGTCGGGGCCACGCTCTCCGGCGCCGACGGGACCGTCACCGGAGCCGACCGGGTCGTCCACCCCGGCGCGCCGTCCCTGCCCGGCGTCGAGGTGTCCCGGCAGGCGGCCGCCGAGCACCGGCTCGCCCTGGACCTGGGGGCCGTCGCCGCCGACGTGCACCGCGTCGCCGTCCTGCTGGCGCTGCCCGAGGGCACGGGAGGGCCCGGCCGCTTCGGCGCCGTCGCCGCGCCGTTCGTCGCGGTCACCGCCCTCGACGGCACCGAGATCGCCACGTACACCCTCACCGGCCTGGACACCGAGTCCGCCGTCGTCGCCGTGGAGCTGTACCGGCGGCAGGACGCCTGGAAGGTCCGCGCCGTCGGCCAGGGGTACGCGGGCGGGCTCACCGCGCTCCTCCAGGACCAGGGCGTACCCGGCGCGGCCGCGCTCGCCGCCGCCGTGCGGGACGCCGTGACGCGCGGCCTGGACCGTTCGGTCGCCACGCCCCCGCCCCGTACCGAGGACGGCGACCGCCTCCGCCGTACCGCCCCGCCGCTCGCCCCGGCAGCCGCCTCCGGGACACCGCAGCCCTCCTCCGGCCCCCAGCCGCCGCACACGCCCGCGCCCGTCGCCCCCGACACCGCGCCGCCCCCGCCCGTCGCCCCGGCGGTCCCGCCCGCGCCGGACGGCACGCCCCCGCAGGCCGCCGCGCCCGCCCCGCCCGGCGGTCCCATCGACTACACGCACCCCCGCCGCCGTACCAGCGCGCCCCCGCCCCCGTCGGCGCCGCCCGCGCAGCCCGGCGCCCCGGTCGCCGGTGACGCCAGCGGCTGGACCATGGAGGAGCGCCTCTACAACCAGGTGTGGGGCATGTTCGAGGACCTGGCCCGTACGACCGCCGCCTACCGCAGCGCCGTCGACTTCGCCGAGTCCCGGATGGAGAGGGAACTGGACAGCGTCCTGTCCGACCCGCGCAGCCGCATCGGCACCGCGGGCGACGCCGCCCGCGCCGAGGCCCGTGCCCGCTGCGAGGAGCTCACCGGGAAGGCCAGGGAGGCGCTCGACCGCGACCTCGCCCAGCTGACCGCCGAGTCGGAGGTGGTCGAGCCCGCCCTCCCGGTCGCCTTCGCCCGCTGGGACCACCCCGTGTGGCACGCCTACCGCGTCCCGATGGAGATCCCGATGGCCCTGCGCCTCGGAGACCTCCACCTCCCGGAGCGGCCCGAGCTGCGCATCCCCATGCTGATCAGGCTGCCGCTGGAGCGCGGCCTGTGGGTGGACAGCGGCCGCCGGGGCTCCGAGCGGGCCCTGATGACGGACGAGGGCCGGCTGCGCCGCCTCGCCCTCGACACGGCCGTCGCCCACGCGGCGCGGCTCCTCGCCGTCTACCCGCCCGGCGACTTCACCGTCCATGTGATCGACCCGGCGGGCTCCGGCGCCGCCGCGTTCGCCCCGCTCACCGCTTCCGGCGTGCTGGCGGAACCCCCGGCGACCGGCGCCGGGGGAGTGGCCACGGTGCTGGCGCGGCTCACCCGGCGCGTGGACCTGGTGCAGATGGCCCTGCGCGGCGGCGCGGGCACGGACGCGCTCCCGCCCGACCTGGACACGGCCGAGCAGCTGCTGATCGTCAACGACTTCCCGCACGGCTTCGACGACCGGGCCGTCACCCAGCTGCGGTACCTCGCCGACGAGGGCCCGGCCGTGGGCGTGCACCTGATGATGGTCGCCGGCCGCGAGGACGCGAGCGCGTACGGACCGGTGCTCGACCCGCTGTGGCGTTCCCTGCTGCGCGTCACGCCCGTGCCGGACGACCATCTGGCCGACCCGTGGGTGGGGCACGCCTGGACGTACGAGCCGCCGCGGATACCGGAGGGCAGCGAGGTGCTGCACCGGGTCCTCGCGAACGTCGCGGAGGCCCGCCGCGACTGGCGCCGCTGATCCCCCCGGGCCCTTGCCCACGGTCCGTAGAGTCCGTCCGGTCTCCGCCCCTGCCTCCGTAATGCGGCCCTGACCTGCATTTTTGGGTCTTTCTTTGCAAAGCCCTTTACCCGGCCTTGGCGCTCCGTGTACGGTTCCTTTACGCGGAGGGGAGTACTCCCACTCATGCGGCGTGCCCGTCAGTACGGACCGGTCGGACGGAGACCGGTCCCAGGGCGCCGGCCCGCACGCACCGTCCGGACCACAGGGGGCGGCGCGCGGGTGGAAGAGACCTCCGGCAGCGACGACGCTGATCAGTAGCCGTACGACGCCGGAGGCGCAGTGGACGTTTCTATGAACCTGTGGGTGGTGACCGTTCTCGGTCTCATCGCCCTGATCGCGGTTGACTTCCTCATCGGGCGCAAGCCCCATGATGTGTCGATCAAGGAAGCCGGAACCTGGACGGTCGTCTGGATCGTCCTCGCCGTGCTGTTCGGCCTGGGCCTGTGGGTCTTCGGCGACAGCAAGTCGGCCGGGGAGTTCTTCGCCGGCTACATCACCGAGAAGTCGCTGAGCGTGGACAACCTCTTCGTCTTCGTCCTGATCATGGCGAAGTTCTCGGTGCCGTCCCACCTCCAGCAGCGGGTGCTGCTGGTCGGTGTGCTCATCGCGCTCGTGCTCCGGGCGATCTTCATCGCCGCAGGTGCCGCGATCATCGCCAGCTTCTCGTGGGTCTTCTACATCTTCGGCGCGTTCCTGATCTACACCGCATGGAAGCTGATCAAGGAGGCGTCCTCCGACGAGCCCGACGAGGAGTACGAGGAGAACCGCCTCCTGAAGTCGATCGAGCAGCGCTTCGGCGTCGCCGACCGCTACCACGGCACGAAGCTGTTTATCCAGGTCGCGGGCAAGCGGGTGCTGACCCCGCTGATGGTGGTCATGCTCGCCATCGGCACCACGGACATCCTGTTCGCGCTGGACTCGATCCCCGCGATCTTCGGCCTGACCCAGGACCCGTACATCGTCTTCACGGCGAACGCCTTCGCCCTGATGGGTCTGCGGCAGCTGTACTTCCTGATCGGCGGCCTGCTCAAGAAGCTGGTCCACCTCAGCTACGGCCTGTCGGTCATCCTCGGCTTCATCGGCGTGAAGCTCGTCCTGCACGCCCTGCACGAGTCCGGGGTGCACGTCCCGGAGATCTCCATCCCGTTCTCTCTGGCCGTCATCTGCGGTGTCCTGGTCATCACCACGATCACCAGCCTCATCGCCTCCCGCCGACAGGCCGCCGCCGAGGGCGAGGGGAACGAGAAGGACAGCAAGCCCGCGAAGGTCTGACGCCCACGGGCGACGACAACGCACAGCACCGGCCGGGTCGCCCCACGACCCGGCCGGTGCTCCGTGCGGCCGGGACACCGCGGCAACTCCCGCCCTCACGCGGCGGCCCGGGGAAGCCCCTGGGCGGCGACCCCGGGACATCTCCGCCTCACGTCGGAGGCCCAGCGGTGCACGCCCTCACACGGGCGATCGGGAGCGCTCCCCGGCCCTCACGCGGCCGCGGGTTCCCCCGCCGGGGCCCGCCGTGGCGCGGCCGTGCCCGGCAGGGTCTCCGGCAGCAGCGCGAAGCAGCCCAGGCTCACCACCGCGATCCCCGCCAGATACGCCGCGACGCCCCACGGCGGTCCGGAACCACCCGCCGCGGCCGTCGCCACCACCGGCGTCAGCGCCCCGCCCAGCACCCCCGCCAGGTTGTACCCCACCGCCGCCCCCGTGCACCGCACCCGCGGCTCGTACAGCTCCGGCAGATACGCGCCGACGACCGCGAACATCGCGATGAACCCCACCAGCGCAACCAGGATCGCCAGGAACATCAGCACCGGCCGCCCTGTGTGCAGCAACCCCACCATCGGGAACATCCACAGCGCGCACACCGCACACCCCGCCAGGCACATCGGCCGCCGTCCGTACCGGTCGCCCAGCACCGCCGCGAACGGCGTCAGAACGCCCTTCACCGCCACCGCCGCCATCACACACCCGAGCATCACCGTACGGCTCACCCCGAGCCGCTCCGTGCCGTACGCCAGCGCCCAGGTGGACACCGCGTAGAACACCGCGTACCCCACGGCCAGCGCCCCCGCCGTCAGCAGCAGCAACCGCCAGTGGTCCCGCACCACCTCCACCAGCGGCGCCCCCGCCCGCCGCCCCGACTCCGCCAGCTCCCGGAACTGCGGCGTCTCCGTCAGGGACGACCGCAGCAGCAGCCCGGCCAGCGCCAGCAGCCCCGCCGCCCAGAACGGCACCCGCCAGCCCCACGACCGGAACGCCGCGTCGCTGAGCCCCGCCGAGAGGGCGAGCATCACCCCGTTCGCCAACAGGAATCCCACCGAAGGCCCCACCTGCGGGAAGCTCGCCCACAGCGCCCGCCGCCGCTCCGGCGCGTGCTCCCCGGCCAGCAGTACCGCCCCGCCCCACTCGCCGCCGAGCCCCAGCCCCTGGAGGAACCGCAGAACCAGCAGCAGCACCGGCGCCGCCGGGCCGATCACCGCGTACGACGGGACGCACCCCACCGCGACCGTCGCCGCGCCCGTCAGCGCCAGCGACACGAACAGGACGGGCCGCCGCCCCCGGCGGTCACCCAGATGGCCGAAGACCACCGCCCCCAGCGGACGCGAGACGAAGCCCACGGCGAAGGTCCCGAACGCGGCGAGGGTGCCCGCCAGCGGCGAGAACGTGGGGAAGAACAGCGGTCCCAGGACCAGCGCGGCGGCGGTCCCGTAGACGTAGAAGTCGTAGAACTCGATGGCCGTCCCGGCGAGGGACGCCGCCGCGAGCCGCCCCGTCGGCGGCCCGCCCGAAGACCGCGCCGAAGGACCGCCCGAAGCCCGGACCTGCCGTCCGCCGCCCGGGCATGTCCCGCCGGTGTCGGCGGACTGTCGCGCGCCGCCATCCGGCGCGTGCGCGCCGCACTCGGGAAGGCGCGTGCCGCTCTCGGGCGGGGGGCTCTCGCTCGCGGAGGTGTGACTGTGACGCATGCCGCGCCAACCGTCCGCGGCCCGCCCCGGTCACGGGGCGCACGGACGCACACGGGGTGTTCCCCGGCGCGTCACCAGCCCCGGGCGCGCCACTCCGGGAGGTGCGGGCGCTCGTCGCCCAGCGTCGTGTCCCGGCCGTGGCCCGGGTACACCCACGTCTCGTCCGGCAGCGCGTCGAACAGCTTGGTCTCCACGTCGTGGAGGAGGCTCGCGAACGCCTTCGGGTCCTTGTGGGTGTTGCCCACGCCGCCGGGGAACAGGCAGTCGCCGGTGAAGACGTGCGGGTGTCCGTGCGGGTCGTCGTAGACGAGCACGATGGACCCCGGTGTGTGGCCGGTCATGTGGCGCGCCGTCAGCTCGACCCGGCCCACGCGGACCGTGTCGCCGTCCTCCATGAGGACGTCCGTCGGCACGTCGATGCCCTCGGCGTCGTACCGGCCGGCGTAGGTGCGGGCCCCGGTGGCCGCGACCACGTCGCTCAGCGCGTACCAGTGGTCGTGGTGGCGGTGGGTGGTGACGACGGCCGTGATGCCGTCGTCACCGATCAGCCGGAGCAGTGTCCGCGGCTCGTTCGCCGCGTCGATCAGCAGCTGCTCACCGGTGGCCCGGCAGCGCAGCAGATACGCGTTGTTGTCCATCGGCCCGACGGCGACCTTCGAGACGATCAGGTCCGTCAGCTCGTGCACGTCCGCGGGTCCGCCGACCTTCACCGCTCCGCTGTACGTCATGAGGCCAGCCTATAGCGGGGGCAGCGCCGGGAGGGCGCCGTCGGAGACCTCCAGGGCGGAGCCGTCGCGGCGGCCCGCGAGCCAGCCCAGCAGGTCGGCGGCGGTGCCCCGGACCGTGACCGGGCCGCCTGCCGCGCCGCCGCCCGTCGTCCACGTCCGGCCGTCCTCGGCGACGACCGTGGTGGCGGGGACGTCCCTGTGGCCGGCGAACCGCTCCGTCAGGAAGTCGATCTCCCGCTCGGTGAACTCCGCCGGCAGGTCCTCCAGCTCGTAGCCGACCCCGAGATCGACGTGGTGCAGCTCCACCTCCACGAGGCGGCGGAAGGGGACGCGGGCGGCCAGGTCGGTCACGCCGTTGCGGAGCTCCACGGTGCGGCCCCAGTCGGCGGGCACCTCGCCCTCCGCCCGGAAGCGGTCGGCGCTGGCCCGCAGGTCGTCGAGCTGGGCCGCGAGCGGGCGGACGGCGTCGCGCTCGATGTCGGCCTCCCGGGCCTCGGCGCTCGGGTACATGGGCAGCCCGCGCAGAACATTCACCAGGGCGTCCGCGTTACGGGAGAGGTGGGCCAGGACGTGGCCGCGGGTCCAGCCGGGGAGCCGGGAGGGCGCGGCGGCGGCCGCTTCGTCCAGGGCGGAGGCCGCGGAGAGCAGCCGGTCGGTCGCCTCGCGTACGGAGGCCAGGTCATGGGCGTGGTCGATCATGCTGCTGACAGTAGCGCCGCCACTCGTTCGGGTGAAGCCGCCCGAGAACGGACGGAAATCGAATGCGCGTGCTATACGCTCGATGGAGGCATCCTTGAAAGTCAGGCAGTCATCCATCTGGCGGCCCCCCTAGGCTGGGGCGGTCGGAGACGGGGGGCTGACCCCCCGCTTCTCTCAAGAAAGGTGCGGACCCGGCGTGGCCGACCGTCTCATCGTCCGTGGCGCGCGCGAGCACAATCTGAAGAACGTCTCGCTCGACCTGCCACGCGACTCCCTCATCGTCTTCACCGGTCTCTCCGGGTCGGGCAAGTCGTCCCTCGCGTTCGACACGATCTTCGCGGAGGGGCAGCGCCGCTACGTCGAGTCGCTGTCGTCGTACGCCCGGCAGTTCCTCGGCCAGATGGACAAGCCGGACGTCGATTTCATCGAGGGGCTCTCCCCGGCGGTCTCCATCGACCAGAAGTCGACCTCGCGCAACCCGCGCTCCACGGTCGGCACGATCACGGAGGTCTACGACTACCTCCGCCTCCTCTTCGCGCGCATCGGCAAGCCCCACTGCCCCGAGTGCCGCCGCCCGATCACCCGCCAGTCCCCGCAGGCCATCGTGGACAAGGTGCTGGAGCTGCCCGAGGGCAGCCGTTTCCAGGTCCTGTCGCCGCTGGTCCGCGAGCGCAAGGGCGAGTTCGTGGACCTCTTCGCGGACCTCCAGACCAAGGGCTACAGCCGGGCCCGGGTGGACGGGCAGACCGTCCAGCTGACCGAGCCGCCCACGCTGAAGAAGCAGGAGAAGCACACGATCGAGGTGGTCGTGGACCGCCTCACGGTCAAGGACAGCGCCAAGCGGCGGCTGACCGACTCCGTGGAGACCGCGCTCGGCCTCTCCGGCGGCATGGTCGTGCTCGACTTCGTGGACCTCCCCGAGGACGACCCCGAGCGCGAGCGGATGTACTCGGAGCACCTGTACTGCCCGTACGACGACTTGTCCTTCGAGGAGCTGGAGCCCCGCTCCTTCTCGTTCAACTCGCCGTTCGGCGCCTGCCCCGACTGCACCGGCATCGGCACGCGCATGGAGGTGGACCCGGAGCTCGTCGTCCCCGACGAGGAGCGCTCCCTGGACGAGGGCGCCATCCACCCCTGGTCGCACGGCCACACCAAGGAGTACTTCGGCCGCCTGATCGGCGGGCTCGCCGACGCGCTCGGCTTCCGCACGGACATCCCGTGGGCCGGGCTGCCGCAGCGCGCCAAGAAGGCCCTGCTGTACGGCCACAAGACCCAGGTCGAGGTGCGGTACCGCAACCGCTACGGCAGGGAGCGGGCGTACACGACCGCCTTCGAGGGCGCCGTCTCCTTCGTCAAGCGCCGCCACAGCGAGGCGGAGAGCGACTCCAGCCGCGAGCGCTTCGAGGGCTACATGCGCGAGGTGCCCTGCCCCACCTGTGAGGGCACGCGCCTCAAGCCGATCGTGCTCGCCGTGACGATCATGGAGAAGTCCATCGCGGAGGTCTCCGCGATGTCGATCAGCGAGTGCGCCGAGTTCCTCGGGCGGCTCAAGCTCAGCGCCCGCGACAAGAAGATCGCCGAGCGGGTGCTCAAGGAGGTCAACGAGCGGCTGAGGTTCCTGGTCGACGTCGGCCTCGACTACCTCTCGCTCAACCGCGCGGCCGGCACCCTCTCCGGCGGCGAGGCCCAGCGCATCCGGCTGGCCACACAGATCGGCTCAGGCCTGGTCGGCGTGCTGTACGTGCTGGACGAGCCGTCCATCGGTCTCCACCAGCGCGACAACCACCGGCTGATCGAGACCCTCGTCCGGCTGCGCGACATGGGCAACACGCTCATCGTCGTGGAGCACGACGAGGACACGATCAAGGTCGCCGACTGGGTGGTGGACATCGGCCCCGGCGCCGGCGAGCACGGCGGCAAGGTCGTCCACTCCGGACCGCTGAAGCAGCTCCTCGAGAACAAGGAGTCGATGACCGGGCAGTACCTGTCCGGCCGGAAGTCCATCCCCGTGCCGGACGTCCGCCGCCCCGTCGACCCGGCCCGGCAGCTGACCGTCCACGGCGCCCGCGAGAACAACCTCCGCGACATCGACGTGTCGTTCCCGCTCGGCGTGCTCACGGCGGTCACCGGCGTCTCCGGCTCCGGAAAGTCCACGCTGGTCAACGACATCCTGTACACCCACCTGGCGCGCGAGCTGAACGGCGCCAGGTCCGTGCCCGGGCGGCACACGCGCGTGGACGGCGACGACCTGGTGGACAAGGTCGTCCACGTGGACCAGTCGCCCATCGGCCGCACCCCCCGCTCGAACCCGGCCACGTACACGGGTGTCTTCGACCACATCCGCAAGCTGTTCGCCGAGACGATGGAGGCGAAGGTCCGCGGCTACATGCCGGGCCGCTTCTCCTTCAACGTCAAGGGCGGCCGCTGCGAGAACTGCTCCGGCGACGGCACCATCAAGATCGAGATGAACTTCCTCCCGGACGTGTACGTGCCGTGCGAGGTCTGCCACGGCGCCCGCTACAACCGGGAGACCCTGGAGGTGCACTACAAGGGCAAGTCCATCGCCGAGGTGCTGGACATGCCCATCGAGGAGGCCCTGGACTTCTTCGAGGCGGTCCCCACCATCTCCCGCCACCTGAAGACGCTCCACGAGGTCGGCCTGGGGTACGTACGGCTGGGCCAGTCCGCGCCGACCCTTTCCGGCGGTGAGGCGCAGCGCGTCAAGCTCGCCAGCGAGCTCCAGAAGCGCTCCACGGGCCGCACGGTCTACGTCCTGGACGAGCCGACGACCGGTCTGCACTTCGAGGACATCGCGAAGCTGATCAAGGTGCTGTCCGACCTGGTGGACAAGGGCAACACCGTGATCGTCATCGAGCACAACCTCGACGTGATCAAGACGGCCGACTGGCTGGTGGACATGGGCCCCGAGGGCGGCAGCGGCGGCGGCCTGGTCGTCGCCGAGGGAACCCCGGAGGCGGTCGCGGGGGTGCCCGCGAGCCACACGGGCAAGTTCCTCCGCGACATCCTCGACCCCAGCCGCATCAGCGACGCGGCCCCCGCCGCGCCCAAGGCCAAGCGCGCCCGCAAGTCCGCCGCCCGCGCCCGCTGACCCCTCCAGGGGGTGACCCGCCCCGCGTGGTCACCCCCTGCGGGGCCGCCCGTCCGAGGCGGGGTCCCGGTGGGTGGGACCCAACGGAAGGGGAGGGGGCTTGCGTCGGTATCGTCGGGTCCGTACCGGTCGTACCGACGCCGGCCTCACGACCTCGCACGCCCAGGAGCGCCCATGCCCGGCCAGCCCGCCACCCGCCGCACCGTGCTGAAAGGCGCCGCCCTCGTCGGCACCGCGGGGCTCGGGGCCGCCGCGTGCTCCACCGAATCCAAGCTCGGCCACGCGCGCACGCCCACCCCGACCGCCCCCGTGGACCTCGGCGCGGCCGACGCCGTGCCGGTCGGCGGGGCCCGGCTCTACCGCGAGCAGCGCCTCCTCGTCCACCGCCCCGCCGAGGGCGAGTACAAGGCGTTCAGCGCGCAGTGCACCCACGCCGGGTGCGTCCTGGACAAGATCGAGGAGAACGAGGGCAACTGCCCCTGCCACGGCAGCCGCTTCGACGTCACCACCGGCAAGTCCCTCAAGGGCCCCGCGACGGTCCCGCTGCCCGAGGTCCCCGTCACCGTCAGGAACGGCAAGCTGATCGCCGGCCCCCAGGCCTGACGGGACCGCTCCGCACACCCGCACCGCCCCACGCCCGCCCTGTCGGACCCGCCGCCCGCGCCAGCCCTTCCGCCCGCGCCGGGCCTGCGGCGCTTCTTCCGGATCAGCTCGCGGACCGGATGAAGCTGCCCGCGATGTGCAAGCGGCGAGGTGGACGGTGGCGGTCTCGTCGTACCGAGTGGCCGTACCGCGCCACCGCGCGAGCCCGGGAGCACCCGGGGCCGACCCGCGCCGTGACACCCGCCACCACGGCCACGTTCCTGACCGCCGCCGCTCCGGGCACCGTCCACCCCGCGTCGAAGCAGAATGCCGCCAGGCCCCACGCAGCCCCGGCGCCTTGCCGGGGACCGTGGCCTCAGCGGCCCGGCGGCGCCCGCGACACCCCCACAGCGCGCGCCGACAGCGCGCCGCAGGGGGCGGCTTCGCGGCCGGGCCGGGGTGTCGGTGGGCGCCAGTAGGGTGTGGGGTATGGCAGACCCCTCCAGCTACCGCCCCAAGCCGGGACAGATCCCCGACTCGCCGGGGGTCTACAAGTTCCGTGACGAGCACGGCCGTGTGATCTACGTCGGCAAGGCCAAGTCCCTGCGCCAGCGCCTCGCCAACTACTTCCAGGACCTCGCGGGCCTCCACCCGCGCACGCGCACCATGGTCACCACGGCCGCCTCCGTGGAGTGGACGGTGGTCTCCACGGAGGTGGAGGCGCTCCAGCTGGAGTACTCCTGGATCAAGGAGTTCGACCCCCGGTTCAACGTCAAGTACCGCGACGACAAGAGCTACCCGTACCTCGCCGTCACCCTCGGCGACGAGTTTCCCCGCGTCCAGGTCATGCGCGGCCACAAGCAGAAGGGCGTGCGCTACTTCGGGCCGTACGCGCACGCCTGGGCCATTCGCGAGACCGTCGACCTGCTCCTGCGCGTCTTCCCGGTCCGCACCTGCACCTCGGGCGTGTTCCGGAACGCCAGCCGCACCGGCCGCCCCTGCCTCCTCGGCTACATCGGCAAGTGCTCGGCGCCCTGCGTCGGCCGGGTCACGCCCGAGGAACACCGCGAACTGGCCGAGGACTTCTGCGCCTTCATGGCCGGCCGGACCGGCACGTACATCCGCCGTCTGGAGAAGGACATGATGGCGGCCGCCGACGAGATGGAGTACGAGCGCGCCGCCCGCCTCCGCGACGACATGGAGGCGCTGCGCCGGGCCATGGAGAAGAACGCCGTGGTCCTCGCCGACGCCACCGACGCCGACCTGATCGCCGTCGCGGAGGACGAGCTGGAGGCCGCCGTCCAGATCTTCCACGTCCGCGGCGGCCGGGTGCGCGGCCAGCGCGGCTGGGTCACCGACAAGGTGGAGGCCGTCGACACGGCAGGCCTGGTCGAGCACGCCCTCCAGCAGCTGTACGGCGAGGAGAGCGGCGACGCCGTGCCCAAGGAGGTCCTCGTCCCCGCACTGCCCGAGGACCTCGACGCGGTCACGCAGTGGCTCAGCGGCCGCCGGGGCTCCCAGGTGTCCCTGCGCATACCGCAGCGCGGCGACAAGAAGGACCTGATGGAGACCGTCGGGCGCAACGCCCAGCAGGCCCTGGTACTCCACAAGACCAAGCGCGCCAGCGACCTCACCACCCGCTCCCGCGCCCTGGAGGAGATCGCCGACGCCCTCGGCCTGGACACGGCCCCGCTGCGCATCGAGTGCTTCGACATCTCCCACCTCCACGGCGAGGACGTCGTCGCGTCCATGGTCGTCTTCGAGGACGGGCTGCCGCGCAAGAGCGAGTACCGCCGCTTCCAGATCAGGGGCCGCGTCGGGGACACGCAGGTGTGGCACGGCCAGGGCCAGGACGACGTCCGCTCCATGCACGAGGTGATCAGCCGCCGATTCCGGCGCTACCTCGCGGAGAAGGAGCGGACGGGGGAGTGGCTCGCCGAGAGCGGCGAGGTGCCCCTCGACGCCGCCGAGTCCGCCCCGGCCGAGGAGAACGGGCGGCCGAAGAAGTTCGCGTACCCGCCCCAGCTCGTCGTGGTCGACGGCGGCAAGCCGCAGGTCGCCGCCGCCCGCCGGGCCCTGGACGAGCTGGGCATCGACGACGTCGCCGTGTGCGGCCTCGCCAAGCGGCTGGAGGAGGTGTGGCTGCCCGACGAGGACGACCCGGTGGTCCTGCCCCGCACGAGCGAGGGCCTGTACCTCCTCCAGCGCGTCCGTGACACGGCTCACGACTTCGCCATCCGCTACCAGCGGGGCAAGCGGGGCAAGCGGCTGCGGACCAGCCCCCTGGACGACGTGCCCGGTCTCGGCGACGCGCGCAAACGGGCCTTGATCAAGCATTTCGGTTCGGTGAAACGCCTCCGGCAGGCGACAATCGAGCAGATCTGCGAGGTCCCCGGCTTCGGCCGCAAGACCGCCGAGACGGTCGCCGTCGCCCTCGCCCAGGCGGCCCCGGCCGCTCCCGCCGTGAACACGGCGACAGGAGAGATCATTGAAGACGACGACGGGGGAACGGCCCATGGACGGGAATCCGGACATGAATGAGCACACCGCGCACGACGACGACCGAGAAGACGGAGCAGCAGACGTGAGTACGGGCACGACGATCGAGGCCGGAGAGGCCGCGGAGGCGGCCATCCCCGAGCTTGTGATCATCTCCGGCATGTCCGGGGCCGGGCGCAGCACCGCCGCGAAGTGCCTGGAGGACCTCGGGTGGTTCGTCGTGGACAACCTGCCGCCCGCCCTGATCCCCACCATGGTCGAGCTCGGCGCCCGCTCGCAGGGGAACGTCGCCCGGATCGCCGTGGTCGTGGACGTCCGCGGCCGGCAGTTCTTCGACAACCTCCGCGAGTCCCTCGCCGACCTCGACGCCAAGGGGGTCACCCGCCGCATCGTCTTCCTGGAGTCGTCCGACGAGGCCCTCGTCCGCCGCTTCGAGTCCGTACGCCGCCCCCACCCCCTCCAGGGGGACGGCCGCATCGTGGACGGCATCGCCGCCGAGCGGGACCTGCTGCGCGAGCTGCGCGGCGACTCCGACCTGGTCATCGACACCTCCAGCCTCAACGTCCACGAGCTGCGCGCCAAGATGGACGCCCAGTTCGCCGGGGACGAGGAGCCCGAGCTGCGGGCCACGGTCATGTCGTTCGGCTACAAGTACGGCCTGCCGGTGGACTCCGACCTGGTGGTGGACTGCCGCTTCCTGCCCAACCCGCACTGGGTGCCCGAGCTGCGCCCCTTCACCGGGCTCAACGAGGAGGTGTCCGGGTACGTCTTCAACCAGCCGGGCGCCAAGGAGTTCCTCGACCGGTACACCGAGCTGCTCCAGCTGATCGCCGCCGGTTACCGCCGTGAGGGCAAGCGCTACGTCACCATCGCCGTCGGCTGCACGGGCGGCAAGCACCGCTCCGTCGCCATGTCCGAGAAGCTCGCCGCCCGGCTCGCCTCGGGAGGGGTCGAGACCGTCGTCGTGCACCGGGACATGGGGCGCGAGTGAGGCGCCCGTACCGGCGGCGCGCGAGCACCCTCACCGCTCGTACGCTGCGCAGACGCGGCGCGCAGCCCAAGGTCGTCGCCCTCGGCGGGGGCATGGGACTGTCCGCGTCCCTCGCCGCCCTGCGCCGGATCACCGGCGACCTGACCGCCGTGGTCACCGTCGCCGACGACGGCGGGTCCAGCGGCCGGCTCCGCGAGGAGCTGGGCGTCCTGCCCCCCGGCGACCTGCGCAAGGCCCTCGCCGCGCTGTGCGGGGACGACGACTGGGGCCAGACGTGGGCGCGGGTCATCCAGCACCGCTTCCAGTCCAAGGGCGACCTGCACGAGCACGCCGTCGGCAATCTGCTGATCGTCGCCCTGTGGGAGCAGCTCGGCGACCATGTGCAGGCGCTCGACCTGGTCGGGCGGTTGCTCGGCGCGCAGGGCAGGGTGCTTCCCATGTCCGCCGTGCCGCTGGAGCTCCAGGCGCTGGTCAGGGGCCACGACCCGGACCGCCCGAACGACGTGGACACGGTGCGGGGCCAGGCGACCGTGGCGCTGACGCCGGGCGAGGTCCAGTCGGTGCACCTGGTGCCGAACGACCCGCCGGCCGTGCCGGAGGCCGTCGCCGCGGTGCTGGACGCCGACTGGGTGGTCCTCGGCCCGGGCTCGTGGTTCTCCTCGGTGATCCCGCACCTTCTGGTGCCGGAACTGCTGGACGCGCTCGTCGAGACGAAGGCCCGCAGGGTGCTGTCGCTGAACCTCGCGCCGCAGCCCGGGGAAACCGCCGGGTTCTCTCCGCAGCGTCATTTGGAGGTTTTGGCCCGACACGCCCCTAAACTCGCCCTGGACGTGGTGCTGGCCGACGAGGCCGCCGTGCCCGACCGCGAGTCGCTGGCGGACGCCGCGAAGCGGCTCGGAGCGGCGGTCGAGCTGGCCCCGGTGGCCCGGAAGGCCGGCCTGCCCAAGCACGACCCGGAGCTGCTGGCCGCCGCGTACGACCGTATTTTTCGGATGCATGGAAGGATCGGCCCATGGCGATGACGGCAGCGGTGAAGGACGAGATCTCCCGGCTCCCCGTCACCCGCACCTGCTGCAGAAAGGCCGAGGTCTCGTCGATCCTGCGATTCGCCGGCGGCCTGCACCTGGTGAGCGGGCGGATCGTGATCGAGGCGGAGCTGGACACGGCGATGGCGGCGCGCCGCCTGAAGCGGGACATCGCGGAGATCTTCGGGCACGGCTCGGAGCTGATCGTCATGGCCCCGGGCGGGCTGCGGCGCGGCTCCCGCTTCGTGGTGCGCGTGGTGGCGGGCGGCGACCAGCTGGCCCGCCAGACCGGCCTGGTGGACGGCCGCGGCCGGCCGATCCGGGGCCTGCCCCCGCAGGTCGTCTCGGGTGCCACCTGTGACGCGGAGGCCGCCTGGCGCGGCGCGTTCCTGGCGCACGGCTCGCTGACCGAGCCCGGCCGGTCCTCGTCCCTGGAGGTCACCTGCCCGGGCCCTGAGGCCGCGCTCGCGCTGGTCGGCGCCGCCCGGCGGCTGTCCATCGCCGCGAAGGCCCGCGAGGTACGGGGCGTGGACCGGGTCGTCGTCCGCGACGGCGACGCGATCGGCGCCCTGCTGACCCGGCTCGGCGCCCACGAGTCCGTACTGGCCTGGGAGGAGCGGCGGATGCGCCGCGAGGTCCGCGCCACGGCCAACCGGCTGGCCAACTTCGACGACGCGAACCTGCGCCGCTCGGCCCGGGCCGCCGTCGCCGCGGGCGCCCGGGTGCAGCGGGCCCTGGAGATCCTCGGCGAGGACGTGCCGGAGCACCTCGCGGCCGCCGGGCGGCTGCGGATGGAGCACAAGCAGGCGTCGCTGGAGGAGCTGGGCGCGCTCGCCGAGCCGCCGCTCACCAAGGACGCCGTCGCGGGCCGAATCCGGCGCCTTCTCGCAATGGCCGACAAGCGTGCACAGGACCTGGGTATTCCGGGCACCGAATCGAATCTGACGGAGGAGATGGCGGACGGCCTCGTCGGCTGATTTCCACCCTCCGCCGCCACCCTTGGCACCACCCCGCACGCGACCCCGCCGAGCCGCTTTTTCCGCAGGCCCGGCGGGTTTGTCGGCTGCACATATGGGCTGGTGGGACGACAAATGATTAACCCGACGGTAGATTTAAAAGCTTCGGGTCTTAACGGTGCGCTGGATGTCACCCCAGCGCCTTGGGAGAGGTAGGGTCGGAGGCGGTCGGGGACATCCCAAATAAAGCTCGCCGGGCGTCGAACCCCGGCGTACCTAACGAGGAGATCGGTTCGTGACGATCCGCGTAGGAATCAACGGCTTCGGCCGCATCGGTCGTAACTACTTCCGTGCGCTGCTGGAGCAGGGTGCGGACATCGAGATCGTGGCTGTCAACGACCTGGGTGACACCGCGACCACCGCGCACCTGCTGAAGTACGACACCATTCTGGGCCGCCTCAAGGCCGAGGTGACCCACACGGCCGACACGATCACCGTGGACGGCCACACCATCAAGGTCCTCTCCGAGCGCAACCCGGCCGACATCCCCTGGGGCGACCTGGGCGTGGACGTCGTCATCGAGTCCACCGGCATCTTCACCAAGAAGGCCGACGCCGAGAAGCACATCGCCGGCGGCGCCAAGAAGGTCCTCATCTCGGCTCCGGCCAAGGACGAGGACATCACCATCGTCATGGGCGTCAACCAGGACAAGTACGACGCGGCCAACCACCACGTCATCTCCAACGCGTCCTGCACCACCAACTGCGTGGCCCCGATGGCCAAGGTCCTCGACGAGAACTTCGGCATCGTCAAGGGCATGATGACCACCGTCCACGCGTACACCAACGACCAGCGCATCCTGGACTTCCCGCACAAGGACCTGCGTCGCGCCCGCGCCGCCGCTGAGAACATCATCCCGACGTCCACCGGTGCCGCCAAGGCCACCGCGCTCGTCCTCCCGCAGCTCAAGGGCAAGCTGGACGGCATCGCCATGCGCGTCCCGGTCCCGACCGGCTCGGTCACCGACCTGGTGCTGGAGCTCGACCGCGAGGTCACCAAGGACGAGGTCAACACCGCCTTCCAGAAGGCCGCCGAGGGCCAGCTGAAGGGCATCCTCGACTACACCGAGGACCCGATCGTCTCCTCCGACATCGTCAACTGGCCGGCGTCCTGCACCTTCGACTCGTCGCTGACGATGGTCCAGGGCAAGCAGGTCAAGGTCGTCGGCTGGTACGACAACGAGTGGGGCTACTCGAACCGTCTGGTGGACCTGACCGTCTTCGTCGGCTCCCGGCTCTGATAAACAGCAGGGCGGGCACCTCGATGTGAGCACGGGGCCCGGGCAGCGCAACGCCGCGCTGTACGGGCCCCGTGGCTTGCCCCGGCCACGAGTTCTCCAAGGAGCACCACACCGATGCAGACGATCGACACACTTCTCGAGCAGGGGGTCGAAGGCAAGCGGGTCTTCGTCCGTGCCGACCTCAACGTGCCGCTCGACGGCACCACCATCACCGACGACGGCCGCATCCGTGCCGTCCTGCCCACCATCAAGGCACTCGTCGAGGCGGGCGCCAAGGTCGTCGTGGCGTCCCACCTGGGCCGCCCCAAGGGCGCCCCGGACCCGGCGTTCTCGCTGCGCCCCGCCGCCGAGCGCCTCGGCGAGCTGCTCGGCGCGCCCGTCGCGTTCGCGGGCGACACGATCGGCAGCGAGGCCCACGACGCGGTGGGCGGCCTCCAGACCGGTCAGGTCGCGGTCATCGAGAACCTCCGCTTCAACGCGGGCGAGACGTCCAAGGACGACGCCGAGCGCGCCGAGTTCGCCGCCCGCCTCGCCGCCCTCGCCGACGTCTACGTCGGTGACGGCTTCGGCGCCGTGCACCGCAAGCACGCCTCGGTGTTCGACCTGCCGAAGCTGCTGCCCTGCTACGCCGGTCACCTCATCGCCACCGAGGTCGGCGTCCTGAAGAAGCTGACCGACGACGTCAAGCGGCCGTACGTGGTCGTCCTGGGCGGCGCCAAGGTCTCCGACAAGCTCGGCGTCATCGACCACCTGCTGGAGAAGGCCGACCGCATCCTGATCGGCGGCGGCATGGCGTACACCTTCCTCAAGGCCAAGGGCCACGAGGTCGGCATCTCGCTGCTCCAGGAGGACCAGATCCCGGCCGTCCTGGACTACCTGGACCGCGCGGAGAAGCGCGGCGTGGAGTTCGTCCTCCCCGTGGACGTGCTGGTCTCCGCCGAGTTCCCGGACCTGAGGACGAAGGCCCCGGCCAATCCCACCACCGTCGCCGCGGACGCGATCCCCGCCGACCAGGAGGGCCTCGACATCGGCCCGAAGACCCGCGAGCTGTACGCCTCGAAGCTCGCCGACGCCGCGACCGTCTTCTGGAACGGTCCGATGGGCGTCTTCGAGCACCCCGACTACGCCCAGGGCACCAAGGCCGTCGCCCAGGCGCTCGTCGACTCCCCGGCCTTCACGGTCGTCGGCGGTGGCGACTCCGCCGCGGCCGTCCGGATCCTGGGCTTCGACGAGAACGCATTCGGCCACATCTCGACCGGCGGCGGCGCCAGCCTCGAATACCTCGAGGGCAAGACGCTTCCCGGCCTCGCCGCACTGGAGGACTGAACACCGTGACCACCCGCACCCCGCTGATGGCGGGCAACTGGAAGATGAACCTCAACCACCTCGAGGCCATCGCGCACGTCCAGAAGCTCGCCTTCGCCCTCACCGACAAGGACTACGAGGACGTCGAGGTCGCCGTCCTGCCGCCCTTCACCGACCTGCGCTCCGTGCAGACCCTGGTGGACAGCGACAAGCTGAAGATCAAGTACGGCGCGCAGGACCTGTCCGTGCACGACTCCGGGGCGTACACCGGTGAGATCTCCGGCGCCATGCTCGCCAAGCTGCGGTGCTCCTACGTCGCCGTGGGCCACTCCGAGCGCCGCCAGTACCACGGCGAGACCGACACGACCTGCAACGAGAAGGTGAAGGCCGCGTTCCGGCACGGCGTGACCCCGATCCTCTGCGTCGGCGAGGGCCTCGACGTCCGCAAGGCCGGCGACCAGGTCGCCTACACGCTCGCCCAGCTCGACGGCGGCCTCAAGAGCATTCCCGCCGAGCAGGCCGAGACGATCGTCATCGCGTACGAGCCGGTGTGGGCCATCGGCACCGGCGAGGTCGCCACCCCCGAGGACGCGCAGGAGGTGTGCGGCGCCATCCGCGGCCGCCTCGCCGAGCTGTACTCGCAGGAGCTGGCCGACAAGGTCCGCATCCAGTACGGCGGCTCCGTGAAGTCCGGCAACATCGCCGCGATCATGGCGCAGCCCGATGTGGACGGCGCCCTGGTCGGCGGGGCCGCGCTGGACCCGGAGGAGTTCGTCAAGATCGTCCGCTTCCGCGACCAGTGAGTATGCGGTAGAGCGGAATCGTCGTACCCTTGCGGGGGCCCGGGGCTCTGGGTGAGCCCGGGCCCCCGTCGTCCATCCAGTCCGAGAGAATTGCCAGGAAGTAGGGTCCAGCCGTGATTATGGGGTTCTCGATCGCCCTGATCGTGTTCAGCCTGCTGCTGATGCTGCTGGTGCTGATGCACAAGGGGAAGGGCGGCGGTCTCTCCGACATGTTCGGTGGCGGTATGCAGTCCTCCGTCGGTGGCTCCTCGGTCGCCGAGCGCAACCTCGACCGCATCACCGTCGTCGTCGGCCTGCTCTGGGTCGCCTGCATCGTCGTCGTGGGGCTGCTCGTCAAGCTGGACGGCTGACCGGCCGTTCCCCGGCCCGCCGTCCCGGCGTCCCGCGTCCGCGTCCCGGCGGCGGGGTAACTCCCGTCACTGGACGCGCGTTGGGCCTTACGTAGACTGGGGCATCCTCGAGCACCATCACGCAGGGAGTGACGACCGTGGCAAGTGGCAACGCGATCCGGGGAAGCCGGGTCGGGGCGGGGCCGATGGGGGAGGCCGAGCGCGGCGAGTCCGCACCCCGGCTCCGCATTTCCTTCTGGTGCTCCAACGGGCACGAGACACAGCCGAGCTTCGCCAGCGACGCACAGGTCCCCGACACGTGGGACTGCCCCCGGTGCGGCTTCCCGGCAGGTCAGGACCGGGACAACCCGCCGGACCCGCCGCGCACCGAGCCGTACAAGACGCACCTGGCGTACGTCAGGGAGCGACGCAGCGACGCGGACGGCGAGGCGATCCTGGCCGAGGCGCTGGCCAAACTGCGCGGCGAGATCTGAGTTCCGGCACCCCACGGCACAGCACGGGCCCTGCCCGCGAGACCACCACGGTCTCCGCGAGCGGGGCCCTCTTCGTTCTCCTGTGGACAACACGCCCACCCCGCCAACTCCGACCTGTGGACAAGTCGGTGGGAGGGGGGCAGATCAATTAGGTTGGAGGGGCAGCGGGGCAAGCAGGCAGGTACGAGAAGAAGTGGGCTGATGTCCAACATGAACGCAGAAAGCAGCCGCCCGAGGCTGACCCGGATGCCGGAGTGGGCCGCCCTGGCGGAGCACCGCGAGCGGTTCGGCACGACCCATCTGCGCGAGCTGTTCGCCGCCCGGCCGACGCGCGGCACCGACTACACCCTGCGGGTCGGCGACCTGTATCTGGACTACTCCAAGCAGCTCGTCACGGACGAGACCCTGACGCTGCTGCGCCGGCTCGCCGAGGCCACCGGCGTCGCGGAGCTGAGGGACGCCATGTTCCGCGGCGAGAAGATCAACACGACGGAGCACCGGGCCGTCCTCCACACCGCGCTGCGCGCCCCGCGCGACGCCGTCGTCGAGGTGGACGGGGAGAACGTGGTCCCCGGTGTGCACGCAGTCCTCGACCGGATGGCCGACTTCTCGGAGCGCGTCCGCTCCGGCGCCTGGACGGGCCACACCGGAAAGCGCATCAGGAACGTCGTGAACATCGGCATCGGCGGCTCCGACCTCGGCCCCGCCATGGCGTACGAGGCGCTGCGCGCCTACACACACCGCGACCTGACGTTCCGTTTCGTCTCCAACGTCGACGGCGCCGACCTGCACGAGGCGATCCGCGACCTGGACGCGGAGGAGACGCTCTTCATCATCGCGTCCAAGACGTTCACCACCATCGAGACCATCACCAACGCGACGTCCGCCCGCGAGTGGCTGCTCGGGGAGCTGAAGGCAGGCCAGCAGGCCGTCGCCCGGCACTTCGTGGCCCTGTCCACCAACGCCGGGAAGGTCCAGGACTTCGGCATCGACACGGCGAACATGTTCGAGTTCTGGGACTGGGTCGGCGGGCGCTACTCGTACGACTCCGCCATCGGCCTGTCCCTGATGATCGCCATCGGCCCGGACCGGTTCCGCGAGATGCTCGACGGCTTCCATCTGATGGACGAGCACTTCCGCACCGCCCCGCCGGAGGAGAACGCCCCGCTGCTGCTGGGCCTCCTCGGCGTCTGGTACGGCGCGTTCTTCGACGCCCAGTCGCACGCGGTGCTGCCGTACTCGCACTACCTTTCCAAGTTCACCGCGTACCTCCAGCAGCTCGACATGGAGTCGAACGGCAAGTCCGTGGACCGCGACGGGCAGCCGGTCGAGTGGCAGACCGGCCCGGTCGTCTGGGGCACGCCGGGCACGAACGGGCAGCACGCCTACTTCCAGCTGATCCACCAGGGCACGAAGACGATCCCGGCCGACTTCATCGGCTTCGCCAAGCCCGTCGGGGACCTGCTGCCGCACCTCGTCGCCCAGCACGACCTGCTGATGGCCAACTTCTTCGCCCAGACGCAGGCCCTGGCCTTCGGCAAGACCGCCGACGAGGTGCGGGCGGAGGGCGTGCCCGAGGAGCTGGTGCCGCACAAGACGTTCCACGGCAACCACCCGACGACCACGATCCTCGCCGACGAGCTGACCCCGTCCGTCCTGGGCCAGCTGGTCGCCCTGTACGAGCACAAGGTGTTCGTCCAGGGCGCGATCTGGAACATCGACTCCTTCGACCAGTGGGGCGTCGAGCTGGGCAAGGTCCTCGCCAAGCGGATCGAGCCCGTCCTGACGCAGGGCGTCGGCGGCGAGGGCCTCGACAGCTCCACGGCGGCCCTGGCCGCCGCCTACCGGGCGCTGCGGGCGGGGTGACGTGATGCGGGGGGAGAACGGGGTGCGGCTGCGGCCGCCGAGGAACACGCTCGACGAGCGGGCCGTCGCCTGGTGGCGCGCGCAGTGGCTGCTGACGACGGCCGTCCCGACGGTCGTCCTGGCCGTGCTGGGCGCCTTCCTGGAGCCCGCCCGGGCCTGGCTGCTCGCGGCCGCCGGAGCGGTCGCCGCGATGGGACTCGTGTGCACCGCGTTCTTCCCCCGCTGGTGGTTCCGGGTCCACCGGTGGGAGGTGACGGACGAGGCGGTCTACGTCCGCACCGGTTTCTTCTGGCAGGAGTGGCGGATCGCCCCCATGTCGCGCATCCAGACCGTGGACACGGTCCGCGGGCCCCTGGAGCAGGCGTTCCGGCTCGCCACGGTCACGGTCACCACGGCCTCCGCCAAGGGCGCGGTCACCATCGCCGGACTGGACCACCGTCTGGCCGCCGACCTCGCCGAGCGCCTGACGCTGATCACCCGCGGCACCCCGGGAGACGCGACATGACCACCCCGCACGGCGCGGCGGCCCCCGACGGCCGGGACGCCCCGCGCGCTGCCGCCGCCGACAGCCGGGACGCCTCGCCCCGTCCTGGTGAGTGGCGGGGGCTCGATCCTCGGACGGCGGTGGTCACCGGGGCCGCCGGGGCCGGATTCGCGGCCGGTGGCGCCGTACCGGCGTTCCTCGGGCTGACCGGGCCGCTGGGGGTGCCGGGGGCGCTGCTCGTGGTGGTCGCCGGGTTCCTGCTGCTCGTCGCGGGCGGGGTCGCCCTCGAGTACGTTCGGTGCCGCCGCACCCGGTACCGCGTCGGGGACGAGCGGGTCGAGCTCCAGTCGCGGCTGTTCGTCCTCGACCGGCGCCGCTCCCTGCCCCGCGAGCGCATCCGCAGCGTGGACCTGACGGCCCATCTGCTGCTGCGCCTCCTCGGCCTGGTGAAGGTTCGCATCGGCACGGGCGAGAGCACCGGCGGCGCCGAGTCCACCCTGGAGCTGCACGCCGTCGGCCGAGCCGAGGGGGAGCGGCTGCGGCGCGAACTGCTGCGCCGCGCCGCCGGACCGGACACGACGGCCCGCCACGACGGCGAGCTCGCCGTGCTCGACCCGGCCTGGATCAGATACGCGCCGGTGTCGTTCGTCGCGCCGCTCCTCGGCGGTGCGGCGGTCGGCGGTGTGATGCAGGTCAGCGAGTGGTTCGGGGTGCAGGGCGAGGTCATCGACCGGGTCGGCGACCTGTTCCGGCAGACGCCGGTCGTGTGGATCGTCGTCACGCTCGCCGCCGCCGCGCTCCTCGCCGGGGTCGTCGGCGCGCTCGCCCTATGGGTCGAGATGTGGTGGAACTTCCGGCTGGAGCGCGAGCCCGGCGGCACGCTGCGGGTGCGGCGCGGGCTGCTCACCGCGAGGTCCCTGTCCATCGAGGAGCGGCGGCTGCGCGGCGTCGAACTGGTCGAGCCGCTCGGCATCAGGCTGTTCGGGGCCGCGCGGATTGACGCCGTCGCCACGGGCCTCGCCCAGGGCTCCGACGACAAGCACGACACGCACAAGTCGCTGCTGCCCGCCGTGCCCCGCCGGGTGGCCGACGAGGTCGCCGCCCGCGTGCTGCGCGAGCCCGCACCGCCCACCGGCGCCCCGCTCACCCGCCACCCACGGGCGGCCCGCGCGCGGCGGCTGCGCTGGGCGACAGGTGCCGCGCTGGTGCCCGCCTTCGTCCTCGCCGTGCTCGGCGCCGCGCTGGACGTCCGCGCCCTGCTGTACGCCGCCGGGGCGACGGCCCTGCTGCTCGTGCCGTGCGCCGTGCTCCTCGCCCTCGACGCGTACCGGAACCTGGGGCACGGCATATCCGGCGGCTACCTGGTGGCGCGGTCCGGGACGGTACGCCGCTCGACCGTGGCCCTCCAGCGCGGCGGCGTCATCGGGTGGACGCTCAAGCAGTCGTACGCCCAGCGGCGCGCCGGGCTGCTGACGCTCACCGCGACCACGGCGGCGGGCGACGGCGCCTACGACGTGTACGACACGGACGAGAGCGAGGGCCTGCGCTTCGCGGCCGCCGCCGTACCGGGGCTCCTGGAGCCGTTCCTCGAACCGGCGGAGTGACGCGGCGGCACGGGGCCGGAATGGTCACCTCCGCCCGTCGTTGGCGACCATGGCCGGATGACGCACACAAGCCGACGTACCGTCCTCACCGCGCTCGCCACCGCCGCCGTCGCGGGGCCGCTGGTGGGCACCGTGGCCGCCGCACCGGCCCACGCCACCGACGAGTTCGACCTGTACACCTCCAACACCGACCTGTACACCAAGCTGGCCGGGCAGGAGGGCACCGAGTTCGCCCGCCGCTACAAGCGGCACGAGCTCCTCGACCACAGCTACACCGACAGACACCCCTACAACCGCACCACCGTCCTCGCCATGCACGGCGGCGGCATCGAGATGGGCACGTCCGAACTGTGCTTCGGCATAGCCGGATACCACCCCGCCACCCTCCAGCCCCTCGACGACGGCCTCGGCGTCCACGACTACTGGATGTTCGAGGGCCTGCGCAGCTCCAACAACCGCGAGCTGCACGTCACCGCCAAGAACAACGACGACCACGTCTGTCAGTCGATGGTCCGCTCCAGCCTCAACGTCCTCAGCCTGCACGGCTGCACGGCCGCCCAGGCCCACACGGCCAACCCCCAGGCGGTGGTGGTCGGCGGGCTCAACGAGCGGTTCAAGTCCCTGCTGAAGGCGGAGTTCGACCGGGTGGGCATCGCCTGGAAGGACGGCAACGACCCGGAGGTCCGCGACCTGGCGGGCATCAACCCCGACAACCCCTGCAACCGCACGATGCTCGGCAAGGGCGGTCAGCTGGAGCTCACCACGGAGCTGCGCGCCGCGATGTTCTCCGTCAACACCCGCGCGGGACGCGCCGGCAGCACGACGCCGAAGTACTGGGACTTCGTCCGCGCCTGTCGCACCGCCGTCGCCAAGCTGCACCAGGGCCCCGACCAGGTCATCCTCTGACCTGACCCGGAACGGCGAAACACGGGAGGTTCCCCGAAGGCCCGGAACGGCCGGAGGCCCGGTCCGCGAACCCTCGCGGACCGGGCCTCCGCCCGTACTGTGCCGATCTGTTGACGTGCGGTCAGGCGGCTCCGACCGGGTACAGGTCGCGCGGCAGCCGGGCCGCCGCGGCCGTGTCCAGCAGCCACAGCGTCCGGGCCTGCCCGTAGGCGCCCGCCGCCGGGGCCTGCACCTCACCGGCGCCGGACAGGGCGACGGCCACGGCCTGCGCCTTGTCCTCACCGGCCGCCAGCAGCCACACCTCGCGCGCCGCCCGGACCGCCGGGAGCGTCAGGGAGATCCGGGTGGGCGGCGGCTTCGGCGCGCCGTGCACGCCCACCACCGTCCGCTCGGTCTCCCGCACGGCCGGGTGCTCCGGGAACAGCGACGCCACATGGGTGTCCGGGCCGACACCCAGCAGGAGCACGTCGAACCGGGGGACGGATCCCCGGTCCTCCGGGCGGGTCGCCTCGGCCAGCTCCTCCGCGTACGCGGCGGCGGCCGCGTCGGCGTCCGTCCCGTACGCGCCGTCCGCCGACGGCATCGGGTGCACCCGCGCCGGGTCGAGCGGCACATGGTCGAGCAGCGCCTCGCGGGCCTGGGTGACGTTCCGTTCGGGGTCGCCCTCGGGCAGGAACCGCTCGTCGCCCCACCACAGGTCGAGCCGCGACCAGTCGATCGCGTCCCGCGCGGGGGCCGTGCGGAGCGCGGCCAGCAGACCGTTGCCGTTGCGGCCGCCGGTCAGGACCACCGACGCGGAACCGCGGGCGGCCTGCGCGTCCACGATCCGGGTGACGAGCCGGGCGGCGGCGGCCTGCGCCATCAGCTCCTTGTCGCGGTGGACGACCAGCTGCGGTGCGTTCACTTGACGGCCGCCTTCTTCGCCGGGGCCTTCTTCGTACCGGACTTCGCCGGAGGCGCGGCAGCGGCGTCCGATGCGCCGGACGCACCGCCGTCGGCTTCCTCACCCGCGCCGGACGAGCCGGAGCCCGTGTCACCGGAGCCGGACCCGGAGCCCGTGTCACCGGAGCCCGACCCGGAGCCCGCGTCGCCGGACCCGGAGCGCCCGGCACCGGGGCTGGCGACACCGGACGCGGAGCCCCTGGCCCCCGACCCGGAGCCCTTGGCCCCGGAGCGTGCCGCCGCGCCCTCGCCCAGGCGCTCGACGCCGTACCGCAGCGCCGACGCGTACGTGTCGTCCGGGTCCAGCCGCCGCAGCTCCTCCGCGATCAGCTCGGCCGTGTCGCGCCGCTTCAGCGCCACCGCCCGGTCAGGCTGCCCCTGCACGCACAGCGTGGCGAGCGAACCGTCCGGCCGGTCCAGCACGATCGGTCCGCAGTCCGTCTCCAGCCGCACGGCGGTGAGGCCCGGCCCGGTGGACGCCATGCGGCGCACCGCGATCCCGAGCCGGTCCGCCAGCCACATGGCGAGCAGCTCCACGCTCGGGTTGAACTCCTCGCCCTCCACCTCGGCCGAGATGACCTGGCAGGCGACCTGGTCCAGCGCGGCGGCGAGCATCGAACGCCACGGAGTGATCCGGGTCCAGGACAGGTCCGTGTCGCCCGGCGTGTACGCGTCGGCGCGCGCCGCCAGCTCGCGGACCGGGTCCTCGGCGTTGTACGTGTCGGTCACCCGGCGCTGGGCCAGGGCGCCCAGCGGGTCGTTGGCCGGGTCGGTCGGCGCGTTGACCGGCCACCACACGACGACGGGCGCGTCGGGCAGCAGCAGCGGCAGCACCACCGACTGGGCGTGGTCGATGACCTCGCCCCGCAGGCGCAGGATGACCGTTTCGCCGGTGCCCGCGTCCGCCCCGACCCGCACCTCCGCGTCCAGCCGGGCCTTCGCCCGGTCGCGCGGCGAGCGGGAGACCCGCTTGATGACGACGAGCTTGCGCGAGGGGTGCTCGCGGGAGGCCTCATTGGCCGCCCGCAGCGCGTCGTACGCGTTCTCCTCGTCGGTGACGATGACCAGGGTCAGCACCATGCCGACGGCCGGGGTGCCGATGGCCCGCCGGCCCTGCACCAGCGCCTTGTTGATCTTGCTGGAGGTGGTGTCCGTAAGGTCGATCTTCATGGCCGGCGCCAGCTCCGTCCGTCTCGTGCGAGCATCTCGTCCGCCTCGACCGGACCCCACGTGCCCGCCTTGTACTGCGCGGGCCTGCCGTGCTGGTCCCAGTACTCCTCGATCGGGTCGAGGATCCGCCAGGACAGCTCGACCTCCTCCACACGCGGGAAGAGGTTCGCGTCGCCGAGGAGGACGTCGAGGATCAGCCGCTCGTACGCCTCCGGGCTGGACTCGGTGAACGACTCGCCGTACGCGAAGTCCATCGAGACGTCCCGGACCTCCATCGACGTGCCCGGCACCTTCGAGCCGAACCGCATGGTCACGCCCTCGTCCGGCTGCACGCGGATCACCAGCGCGTTGTGGCCCAGCTCCTCCGTCGCCGTGTGGTCGAACGGGGAGTGCGGGGCGCGCTGGAAGACGACCGCGATCTCCGTCACCCGGCGGCCCAGGCGCTTGCCCGTCCGCAGGTAGAAGGGGACACCGGCCCAGCGGCGGTTGTCGATCTCCAGCTTGATCGCGGCGTACGTGTCGGTCTTGGAGTCCGGGTCGATGCCCTCCTCCTCCAGATAGCCGACGGCCGGAGCGCCGCCCTGCCACCCGGCCGCGTACTGGCCGCGCACCGTCGAGGCGCCCAGGTCCTTCGGCAGCCGCACGGCGCCCAGCACCTTGGTCTTCTCGGCGGCCAGCGCGTCCGCGTCGAAGGAGGCGGGCTCCTCCATCGCGGTCAGCGCGAGCAGCTGGAGCAGGTGGTTCTGGATGACGTCACGGGCGGCGCCGATGCCGTCGTAGTAGCCCGCGCGGCCGCCGATGCCGATGTCCTCGGCCATGGTGATCTGCACATGGTCGACGTACGACCGGTTCCAGATCGGTTCGAACAGCGTGTTCGCGAAGCGCAGCGCCAGGATGTTCTGGACCGTCTCCTTGCCGAGGTAGTGGTCGATCCGGAACACCTGGTCCGGGGTGAACACCTCGTGGACGATCGCGTTCAGCTCCTGCGCCGACGCCAGGTCGTGCCCGAACGGCTTCTCGATGACCGCGCGCCGCCAGCACCCCTGCTTCTGCTCGGCCAGCCCGTGCTGCTTCAGCTGCTGGACGACCACGGGGAAGAACTTGGGCGGCACCGACAGGTAGAAGGCGAAGTTGCCGCCCGTGCCCTGCGCCTTGTCCAGCTCGTCCATCGTGGCCTTGAGCTGCTCGAACGCCGCGTCGTCGTCGAAGTCGCCCTGGACGAAGCGCATGCCCTGGATGAGCTGCTGCCAGACCTCCTCGCGGAAGGGCGTGCGCGCGTGCTGCTTCACGGCGTCGTGGACGACCTGCGCGAAGTCCTCGTCCGCCCACTCGCGGCGGGCGAAGCCGATCAGCGCGAAGCCGGGCGGCAGGAGCCCCCGGTTCGCCAGGTCGTAGACGGCGGGCATCAGCTTCTTCCGGGACAAATCGCCCGTGACGCCGAAGATCACCAGGCCCGACGGCCCCGCGATACGCGGGAGCCGTCGGTCCGCGGCGTCACGCAGCGGATTGCTGCTGTGCAAGGGTCTACGCCTCCGAAGGGGCGAGGCGCTTGAGCTCCGCCTCGGTCGACGCCAGCAGGTCGCTCCAGGACGCCTCGAACTTGCTGACGCCCTCGTCCTCCAGCAGCTGGACGACCTCGTCGTACGAGATGCCCAGCTTCTCCAGCGCGTCCAGGTCCGCACGCGCCTGCTCGTACGTGCCGGAGACCGTGTCGCCGCGGATGTCACCGCGCGCGGCGGTGGCCTCCAGCGTCGCCTCCGGCATCGTGTTCACCGTGCCCGGCGCGACCAGCTCGTCCACGTACAGCGTGTCCTTGTACGCGGGGTCCTTCACACCGGTCGAGGCCCACAGCGGACGCTGCTTGTTGGCCTGCGCCCGGTCCAGCGCCGCCCAGCGCTCGGAGCTGAAGACCTCCTCGTACGCCTCGTAGGCGAGACGCGCGTTGGCGAGGGCGGCCTTGCCGCGCAGCTCCTTCGCCTCCGGCGTGCCGATGCCGTCCAGCCGCTTGTCGATCTCGGTGTCCACGCGGGACACGAAGAACGACGCCACCGAATGGATCTTCGACAGGTCGAGGCCGCGCTCCTTGGCCTTCTCCAGACCGGCCAGGTAGGCGTCCATGACGGCGCGGTAGCGCTCCAGCGAGAAGATCAGCGTGACGTTGACGCTGATGCCCAGGCCGATCGTCTCCGTGATCGCCGGAATGCCCGCCTGAGTGGCCGGGATCTTGATGAGCGTGTTGGGGCGGTCCACCAGCCACGCCAGCTGCTTCGCCTCGGCGACCGTCGCCCGCGTGTCGTGCGCGAGACGCGGGTCCACCTCGATCGACACCCGGCCGTCCTGGCCCTGCGTCGCGTCGAAGACCGGGCGGAGGATGTCGGCGGCGTCCCGGACGTCCGCCGTCGTGATCATGCGGATGGCCTCCTCGACGGTCACCTTGCGGGCCGCGAGGTCGGTCAGCTGCACGTCGTAGCCGTGGCCCTCGGAGATGGCCTTCTGGAAGATCGACGGATTGGTGGTGACACCCACCACGTGCTGCTCGTCGATCAGCTCCGCCAGGTTGCCGGAGGTGATCCGCTTGCGGGACAGGTCGTCGAGCCAGATCGCGACGCCTTCGTCGGAGAGGCGCTTGAGTGCGTCTGTCATGAGGATTGCATCTCCTACTAGTGCTTGTGTTGGCGTCAGCGTGTCGCGGCCGCGATCGATTCCCGCGCGGCGGCGGCGATGGCCTCCGGGGTGAAGCCGTACTCGCGGAACAGCAGCTTCCCGTCGGCCGAGGCACCGAAGTGCTCCAGCGACACGATGCGGCCCGCGTCACCCACGTACCGGTGCCAGGTGAGCCCGATACCGGCCTCCACCGCCACCCGCGCCTTCACCGAGGGCGGCAGCACCGAGTCCCGGTACCCCTGGTCCTGCTCCTCGAACCACTCGACGCACGGCATCGACACGACCCGCGTCGGCACGCCCGCCGCCTGGAGCTGCTCGCGCGCCTCCACGGCCAGGTGCACCTCGGAGCCCGTCGCGATCAGCACGGCCTGCGGCTCGCCGCCCTCGGCGTCGAGGAGCACGTACCCGCCCTTGGCGGCGCCCTCGTTCCACTCGTACGTCGGCACGCCCTGGCGGGTCAGCGCCAGACCGTGCGGGGCGCCCTTGCCGAACTCCTTCGTCCAGCGCCTGAGGATCTCGCGCCAGGCGATGGCCGTCTCGTTGGCGTCGGCAGGACGGACCACGTTCAGGCCCGGGATCGCGCGCAGCGACGCCAGGTGCTCCACCGGCTGGTGGGTCGGGCCGTCCTCGCCGAGGCCGATCGAGTCGTGCGTCCACACGTACGTCACCGGCAGGTGCATCAGCGCCGACAGCCGCACCGCGTTGCGCATGTAGTCGGAGAACACCAGGAAGGTGCCGCCGAAGATCCGCGTGTTGCCGTGCAGGGCGATGCCGTTCATCTCGGCGGCCATCGCGTGCTCGCGGATACCGAAGTGGATCGTCCGGCCGTACGGGTCGGCCTCCGGCAGCGGGTTGCCCTCGGGCAGGAACGACGACGTCTTGTCGATCGTCGTGTTGTTCGAGCCGGCCAGGTCGGCGGAGCCGCCCCACAGCTCGGGGATGACCGCGCCGAGCGCCTGGAGGACCTTGCCGGACGCGGCGCGCGTGGCGACGCCCTTGCCCGTCTCGAAGACCGGGAGCTTCTCCTCCCAGCCCTTGGGCAGCTCGCCCGCGGAGATCCGGTCGAACTCGGCGGCGCGCTCCGGGTTGGCGGCGCGCCACTCCTTCAGCTCCTGCTCCCAGGCGGCGCGGGCCTCGCGGCCCCGGTCCAGGGCCTTGCGGGTGTGCGCGATGACCTCGTCGGACACCTCGAACGACTGCTCCGGGTCGAAGCCCAGGACGCGCTTGGTGGCCGCGACCTCCTCGTCGCCCAGCGCGGAGCCGTGCGACGCCTCGGTGTTCTGCGCGTTCGGCGCGGGCCAGGCGATGATCGAGCGCATCGCGATGAACGACGGGCGGCCGGTCTCCGCCTTCGCCGCCTGGATCGCCGCGTACAGGGCGGCCGGGTCGAGGTCACCGTTCTCCTGCTGCTCGACGCGCTGCACGTGCCAGCCGTACGCCTCGTACCGCTTGAGGGTGTCCTCGGAGACGGCGGTCTCGGTGTCGCCCTCGATCGAGATGTGGTTGTCGTCCCACAGCATGATCAGGTTGCCGAGCTTCTGGTGCCCGGCCATCGAGGACGCCTCGGCGGCGATGCCCTCCTGGAGGCAGCCGTCACCGGCGATGACGTACACGAAGTGGTCGAACGGCGAGGTGCCGGGCGCCGCCTCCGGGTCGAACAGGCCGCGCTCGTAGCGGGCGGCCATCGCCATGCCCACGGCGTTGGCGACGCCCTGGCCCAGCGGGCCGGTCGTGGTCTCCACACCCTTGGTGTGGCCGTACTCCGGGTGGCCCGGCGTCTTCGAGCCCCAGGTGCGGAACGCCTTCAGATCGTCCAGCTCCAGGCCGAACCCGGCCAGGTACAGCTGGGTGTAGAGCGTCAGCGAGGAGTGGCCCGCGGACAGCACGAAGCGGTCGCGTCCGGCCCAGTCCGGGTCCGCGGGGTCGTGGCGCATCACCTTCTGGAAGAGCGTGTACGCCGCGGGGGCCAGGCTCATCGCCGTACCAGGATGGCCGTTGCCGACCTTCTGTACGGCGTCCGCGGCCAGGACACGGGCGGTGTCGACGGCACGCTGGTCCAGTGCGGTCCATTCGAGGTCTGTGGTGGTCGGCTTGATGCTCACCCTCGGTCAGGGCTCCTCTCCACATGTCGCAGGCCGATGACGTCGGTGCACCGGCCGCTGCCGAGCCTATCCCGTCACCAGGCCCGATTTTCCGGCCCACAAGCGGGTCCCGCCACCCGCGACCGCTCCTGTTCACCACCTGTATACGAGGCCGCTCATCCGATCGCTCATCCGTGCCCCGACCCCGCGAACAGCGCTCATCGGAGCGCTCGTACGAGACTGGGTGCCGCCCGTCTGCGCCCCCGTGTCCGCGCGCCCGTCCCGGGGCGGGTGAACACGACCCACCCCCGCGAAGGGCGAGGTATGGGCAACGTCTACAGTGGCGTGGTACGCGCGAGTCTTCACCGGCCCATCACGTCAAGGGGCGGGCTCGCAGGGATGTCTCTGTCAGGGGTGTGCGTGACGGCCGTCGAATCCCGTCCTGGGGGCACTTCCCAGGCCCTCAAGGCTCTGGGGGAGGGTGTACCCGGGACGAGCCCAGTCCATCGGCCGTTCGGGGCCCGCGTCAAGGCGTTCGTGGCACTGACCAAGCCGCGGATCATCGAACTGCTGCTGATCACCACGGTTCCCGTCATGTTCCTCGCGGAACAGGGCGTACCGGATCTGCTGCTTGTACTCCACACGTGTTTCGCCGGCTACCTGTCGGCGGGCGGCGCCAACGCGCTGAACATGTACATCGACCGGGACATCGACGCGCTCATGGACCGCACGTCGCAGCGTCCCCTCGTCACCGGCATGGTCTCGCCCCGCGAGGGCCTCGTCTTCGGTCTCGCGCTCGGTGTCGTGTCCACGCTCTGGTTCGGCCTGTTCGTCAACTGGCTGTCGGCGTGGCTCGCCCTCGGCGCGCTCCTCTTCTACGTGATCGTCTACACGATGATCCTCAAGCGCCGCACGGCGCAGAACATCGTGTGGGGCGGCATCGCCGGCTGCATGCCGGTCCTCATCGGCTGGTCGTCGGTCACGAACTCCATGTCGTGGGCCGCGGTCATCCTCTTCCTCGTCATCTTCTTCTGGACACCGCCCCACTACTGGCCGCTGTCCATGAAGGTGAAGGACGACTACGCGCGCGTCGGCGTGCCGATGCTCCCGGTCGTCGCCTCCAACAAGGTCGTCGCCCGGCAGATCGTCCTCTACAGCTGGGTGATGGTCCTCGTCTCCCTGCTGCTCCAGCCGCTCGGCTACACCGGCTGGTTCTACACGGCCGTGGCGCTGGCCACCGGCGGCTGGTGGCTGTGGGAGGCGCACGCCCTCCAGCACCGCGCCAGGACCGGGGCGACCGGCCCGAAGCTGAAGGAGATGCGGCTCTTCCACTGGTCCATCACCTACGTCTCGCTGCTCTTCGTGGCGGTCGCGGTGGACCCGTTCGTGCGCTGACCGCACCCGGTTCGACCGCCTGACGGGCGGGTCGCGTGGCCAAGGCCACGTGGCCCGCCCGTCGCACGTTGATCTACCCGGCAGTAGCATCCTGTTCATGGCAGACACCACCAAGCAGGCAGAGCGCACGGCGGCGAAGCTCGCCAAGCAGATCCAGGCGTTCGCCACGAAGCACGGCGGCGCCCAGGGCCAGCTCGCCTACACAGGGCAGGCCGGCACGCGGATCGTGCTCGTCGGCGAGGACGGCGGCTGGGGCGACCTGGTCGCGCCCAGCCAGGAGATCGCGCAGGGCGCCGCCGAGAAGGCCGGCCTCACCCTGCACGAGACGTTCGACGGCGAGCTCGCCGCGAAGGTCCGCACGGGCCCGTACGAGTGGAGCCGCATGGCCGGCATCCAGCTCGGCGGCGAACCCACCAAGTAGGCCGCGGGTCCCTCGCCCCGCCCCCGGCAGCGCCACGCCCCATGCCCGTGGCGGCATACGAAGACGCCCGGGGCGTCGCCCGGACGGTTCACCCGTCCCGGCGACGCCCCGGGCGTCTTGCCGTACCCCTGCCCGCCGCTCAGGCCGCCGTGAGCGCCGCGTCCCCCGACGGGGCGGGCACCGGCGCCGACGGCAGCGGCCGCTCGCGCAGGCTCAGCACCAGACGCAGCACCGCCACCCACAGCAGCGCCGAGCCGAGCATGTGGGCGCCCACCAGGATCTCCGGGACACCGGTGAAGTACTGCACATAGCCGATACCGCCCTGGAGCAGCAGAACCAGCAGCAGGTCACGGGCGCGCGCCCGCACGTCGTCCGGGGCGTCGACCACCCGCAGGACGAAGAACATCGCGACGGCGCCGACGCAGACGATCCACGCGAACGCCGCGTGCACCTGCGCGACCGTCGTGTAGTCGAACGGCATGCGCGGCACGTCGCTGCTGTCGCCCGCGTGCTTGCCGCTGCCGGTCACCGCCGTGCCCGCCACGATCAGCACCGCCGACAGGGCGACCAGCGCCCAGCCCAGCTTGCGCACCGGGCCGGGGACGCGGGGCCGCGCCGGGGTGTCGCCCTCACCGGCGCGGACCCAGGTGACGACCGCGACGGTCAGCAGCGCGTTCGCCGCGATGAAGTGCCCGGCGACCGTCCACGGGTTCAGGCCCATCCAGACGGTGATGCCGCCCAGCACGGCGTTGCTCGCCACGATCCAGAACTGGAGCCAGCCCAGCCGGGTCAGCCCGCGGCGCCACGGCTTCGTCGAGCGGGCGGCGACGATCGCCCAGCCGACGGCCGCCGACAGGACGTACGTCAGCATCCGGTTGCCGAACTCGATGGCGCCGTGGACGCCCTGCTCGGGCGTGGCGAACAGACTGTCGTCGGTGCACTTGGGCCAGGTGTCGCAGCCCAGGCCGGAGCCGGTCAGCCGGACCGCGCCGCCCGTGACGATGATGACGACGGTCATGACGACCGCGCTGAACGCGGCCCGCCGGAGCGTGCGGGGCGACGGCGTCCAGCGCTGGGCAATGAAGGCGAGAGGGGTCAACACGGACCTATCGTAGGTCGCCGCTTGTGCACGCTTTCACGAGGGGGGTACGCGACGGCGCCCGCGCGGTACGGGCCGGGGCGGCTACTCCCAGCGGAAGAACCGCGCCGCCGCGCCCAGCCCCGCGACCGCCCACGCGGCCAGCACGCCCAGCTGCCCCCACGGCATGCCCGCGCCGTGCTGGAGCACGTCCCGCAGGCCGCCGGAGAGCGCTGAGATCGGCAGCCACTCCAGCGCCGCCCGCGCCGCGTCAGGGAACCGGTCCAGAGGCACGACGACCCCGCCGCCCACCAGGAGCAGCAGGAACACCAGGTTCGCCGCCGCCAGCGTCGCCTCCGCCCTGAGCGTGCCCGCCATCAGCAGCCCGAGCCCGGAGAACGCGGCGGTCCCGGCGACCAGCAGCAGGAGCACCGCGAGGGGGCTGCCCTGCGGCGACCAGCCGAGCGCCAGGGCGATGGCGGTCAGCAGCAGCACCTGGAGGACCTCGGTGACCAGCACGGCCAGCGTCTTGGCGGCCATGAGCGCCCAGCGGGGGAGCGGTGACGCGCCGAGGCGCTTGAGCACCCCGTACCGCCGCTCGAAGCCCGTGGCGATGGCCTGCCCGGTGAACGCGGTGGACATCACGGCCAGGGCGAGCACGCCCGGAGCGAGGAAGTCCACGGCCGCGCCGCCGCCCGTGTCCACGATGTCCACGGTGGAGAACAGCACCAGCAGCAGCGACGGGATGACGACGGTGAGCAGCAGCTGCTCGCCGTTGCGCAGCAGCATCCGGGTCTCCAGCGCGGCCTGCGCGGCGATCATCCGCCCGACGGGCGCGGCCCCCGGCCTCGGGGTGTACGTACCGCTGTTCATCCGCGCAGCTCCTTGCCGGTCAGCTCCAGGAAGACGTCCTCCAGCGTGTGGCGCTCCACCGCGATGCCGTCCGGCATCACCCCGTTCTGGGCGCACCAGCTGGTGACCGTGGCGAGGAGCTGCGGGTCGATCGCGCCGGTGATCCGGTACGAGCCGGGGGCGGTCTCGGCGGCGGCCGTGCCGTCGGGCAGCGCCTTGAGGAGGGAGCCCAGGTCGAGACCGGGGCGGCCGGTGAAGCGCAGCGAGTTCTCGGCGCCGCCCCGGCACAGCCGCTCGGGACTGTCCTGGGCGACGACGCGCCCGGCGTCCACGATCGCCACGTCGTCGGCGAGCTGTTCGGCCTCGTCCATGAAGTGGGTGGTCAGCACAACGGTCACCCCGTCGGCGCGCAGCTCGCGCACCAGGTCCCAGGTGGAGCGGCGGGCCTGCGGGTCGAGGCCGGCGGTCGGCTCGTCCAGGAAGACCAGCTCGGGCCGCCCGACGACCGCCATGGCGAGGGCGAGCCGCTGCTGTTGCCCGCCGGACAGCCGCCGGTAGGGCGTACGGCCGCAGGAGCCCAGGCCCAGGCGCTCGATCAGGGCGTCCACGTCCAGGGGGTGGGCGTGCAGTTTCGCCATGTGGCGCAGCATCTCGTCGGCGCGGGCGCCCGAGTAGACCCCGCCCGACTGGAGCATCACGCCGATCCGGGGGCGGAGCCTCGCCGCGTCGGCGACCGGGTCGAGGCCGAGGACGCGGACGGTGCCCGCGTCGGGCCTGCGGTACCCCTCGCAGGTCTCGACGGTGGTGGTCTTGCCGGCCCCGTTGGGGCCGAGGACGGCGGTGACGGTGCCGGCGCGGACGTCGAGGTCGAGCCCGTCCACCGCGGTCTTGTTCCCGTACCGCTTGACCAGGCCCCGTACCCGGACGGCGGACTCGTTTCGCATGGCAGCCAAGTCTAGGCAGCCGCCGCGCCCGCCAGGGCCGCGGGTCCGGCGGCGGGGCCCGGGGCGGCCCCGGGGCCGGTCCGCTGCCGGTTCCGGGGGTCCGGGGGCGGTTCGGCGCGCGGTCCCTCGCCGGTCCGGCGCCCGATCCCGGCCGGTGCCGGGCCCGGTCCGCGGCCGCTACGGGGCCCGTTCCTGGCGGTCCGTGGCGGGGGCGGGGGTGCCCCCGGGCCCGTGCCCGGCGGACCGCGCGCCGGGCCCCGGTGATCGTTTCCGCAGGTCAGGTTAGGTTTCCCTAAGTGACGCACGGCACCGGGGGGTCGTACCGGCGCGGCTTGTCACTCTCTCCGGAATTACGCAACAATGGCGTTGTGAAAAACGTCGGTGAGACTCCCACGGCCTCCGGGGAGGAGCTCGCGACCGGAGAGCGGTCCACCCGCAACCGGGTCGCGCGGTCCATCCTGGACCACGGCCCGTCCACCGTCGCGGAACTCGCCCAGCGGCTCGGCCTCACCCAGGCCGCCGTGCGCCGGCACCTCGACGCGCTCGTCGGGGACGGTGTGGTCGCGCCGCGCGAACAGCGCGTCTACGGCGCCCGCACCCGGGGCCGCCCCGCCAAGGTCTTCGCGCTGACCGACTGCGGCCGGGACGCCTTCGACCAGTCGTACGACAGCCTCGCGGTCGACGCACTGCGCTGGATCGAGCAGAACGCCGGGGGAGAGGCCGCCGTGGCCGCCTTCGCCCGCGACCGGATCGAGGCCCAGGCCGAGGCGTACCGCGAAGCCGTCGAGTCGGCGCCGCCGCAGCGGCGGGCCGAGGCGCTGGCCAGGGCGCTGAGCGCGGACGGGTACGCTGCGACCGCGCGCGAGGCGCCGGTCGGGCAGGTCGGGCAGCAGCTGTGCCAGCACCACTGCCCGGTCGCCCACGTCGCGGAGCGGTATCCGCAGCTCTGCGAGGCGGAGACGGAGATCTTCTCCCGACTGCTCGGGACGCACGTCCAGCGGCTGGCCACCATCGCCCACGGCGACGGGGTCTGCACGACGTTCATTCCGCACAGCGATCCGAAGCACCCCAAGACCCCTTCATCACCATCCGCAAGCACGGCCGGGAGGAACCCCGCATGACCACCGAGATCAGCCACCCCGAGCTCGAGGGCCTGGGTCGGTACGAATATGGCTGGGCCGACCCGGACGCGGCCGGTGCCGTCGCCAAGCGCGGTCTCAACGAGGACGTCGTCCGCGACATCTCCGCGAAGAAGAACGAGCCCGAGTGGATGCTGAAGCTGCGGCTGAAGGGTCTGCGCCTGTTCGAGAAGAAGCCCATGCCGACCTGGGGCTCCGACCTCTCCGGCATCGACTTCGACAACATCAAGTACTTCGTCCGGTCCACCGAGAAGCAGGCCGAGTCCTGGGAGGACCTGCCGGAGGACATCAAGAACACGTACGACAAGCTCGGCATCCCCGAGGCGGAGAAGCAGCGCCTCGTCGCCGGTGTCGCGGCCCAGTACGAGTCCGAGGTCGTCTACCACCAGATCCGCGAGGACCTGGAGTCCCAGGGCGTGATCTTCCTGGACACGGACACCGCGCTCAAGGAGCACCCGGAGCTCTTCCAGGAGTACTTCGGCACGGTCATCCCCGTCGGCGACAACAAGTTCGCCTCGCTGAACACGGCCGTGTGGTCCGGCGGCTCCTTCATCTACGTGCCGAAGGGCGTGCACGTGGACATCCCGCTCCAGGCCTACTTCCGGATCAACACGGAGAACATGGGCCAGTTCGAGCGGACGCTGATCATCGTGGACGAGGACGCCTACGTCCACTACGTCGAGGGCTGCACCGCGCCGATCTACTCCTCCGACTCGCTGCACAGCGCCGTCGTGGAGATCATCGTCAAGAAGGGCGCGCGCTGCCGCTACACGACCATCCAGAACTGGTCGAACAACGTCTACAACCTGGTCACCAAGCGGGCCGTGGCCTACGAGGGCGCGACCATGGAGTGGGTCGACGGCAACATCGGCTCCAAGGTCACCATGAAGTACCCGGCCGTCTACCTGATGGGCGAGCACGCCAAGGGCGAGACCCTGTCCATCGCCTTCGCCGGTGAGGGCCAGCACCAGGACGCCGGGGCCAAGATGGTCCACATGGCGCCGAACACCTCCTCCAACATCGTCTCCAAGTCGGTGGCGCGAGGCGGTGGCCGCACCTCCTACCGCGGCCTCATCGAGATCGGCGAGGGCGCCCCGGGCTCCAAGTCCAACGTCCTGTGCGACGCGCTCCTGGTGGACACGATCTCCCGCTCCGACACGTACCCGTACGTCGACGTGCGCGAGGACGACGTCTCCATGGGCCACGAGGCCACGGTCTCCAAGGTCTCGGAGGACCAGCTCTTCTACCTGATGAGCCGCGGCCTCTCCGAGGACGAGGCCATGGCGATGATCGTGCGCGGCTTCGTCGAGCCGATCGCCAAGGAGCTGCCGATGGAGTACGCCCTGGAGCTCAACCGGCTGATCGAGCTCCAGATGGAGGGCTCGGTCGGCTGACGCCGCACCGCCCCCCGCACGACTTGACGACGCACGCACGTAGGAAGAGAAACCACGACAGCCATGGCTGAGAACATCCCGGTGGGCTCGACCACCGCCGGCTCCATCGCGGTGGCGGCCGAGTCGACCGTCGCCACGCGCATGAGCGCCCCCCCGTCCTTCGACGTCGCGGACTTCCCCGTCCCGCACGGCCGTGAGGAGGAGTGGCGGTTCACGCCGCTGGAGCGTCTGCGCGGACTGCACGACGGCACCGCCGACGCCACCGGTGAAGGGGTGCGCGTCGACGTGACCGCGCCCGACGCCGTCACCGTCGAGGCCGTCGGCCGCGACGACGCGCGGCTCGGCAAGGCGGGCACGCCGGTGGACCGGGTCGCCGCCCAGGCGTACTCCTCGTTCGAGAAGGCCACGGTCGTCACCGTGCCGAAGGAGGCCGTGCTCACCGAGCCCGTCCGCATCGCCGTGCACGGGCAGGGCGGCACCTCCTTCGGCCACCTCGTGGTCGAGGTCGGCGCGTTCGCCGAGGCCGTCGTGGTCATCGACCACACGGGTGAGGCCGTCCTCGCCGCCAACGTGGACTACGTCCTCGGCGACGGCGCCAAGCTGACGGTCGTCTCCGTCCAGGACTGGGACGACCGGGCCGTCCACGTGGCGCAGCACAACGCGCTCGTCGGCCGGGACGCCTCCTTCAAGTCCGTCGTCGTCACCTTCGGCGGGGACCTGGTCCGCATCCACCCGCGCGTCGCGTACGCCGGGACGGGCGGCGAGGCGCAGCTGTTCGGCCTGTACTTCACCAACGCGGGCCAGCACCAGGAGCACCGCCTCCTGGTCGATCACAACGCCCCGCACTGCACGTCGAACGTCGTCTACAAGGGCGCCCTCCAGGGCGAGCAGGCGCACGCCGTGTGGATCGGCGACGTGCTGATCCAGGCGTCCGCCGAGGGCACCGACACGTACGAGATGAACCGGAACCTCGTCCTCACGGACGGCGCCCGGGTCGACTCGGTGCCCAACCTGGAGATCGAGACCGGTGAGATCGCCGGTGCCGGCCACGCCTCGGCGACCGGCCGCTTCGACGACGAGCAGCTGTTCTACCTGATGGCCCGTGGCATCCCGGAGGTCGAGGCGCGCCGCCTCGTCGTCCGCGGCTTCTTCGCCGAGCTGGTCCAGCAGATCGGCCTGCCCGACGTCGAGGAGCGGCTCATCGAGAAGATCGAGGCGGAGCTGGAGGCGTCCGTCTGATGGCCTTCGTCCGCGTCTGTGGCCTGAGCGAGCTGACGGAGGACACCCCCAAGCGGGTGGAGATCGACGGCACGCCGGTCTCCGTCGTCCTCACCGAGGGGGAGGTGTTCGCGATCAACGACATCTGCTCGCACGCGAACGTCTCCCTCTCCGAGGGCGAGGTCGAGGACTGCGCCATCGAGTGCTGGCTGCACGGCTCCAGCTTCGACCTCCGTACCGGCAAGCCGTCCGGCCTTCCCGCGACGCGCCCCGTCCCCGTATACCCCGTAAAGATCGAAGGGGACGATGTGCTCGTCTCCGTCACCCAGGAGTCCTGAGTCACCCATGGCAACGCTTGAAATCCGCGACCTGCACGTCACCGTCGAGGTCGAGAACGGCACGAAGGAAATCCTCAAGGGCGTCGACCTGACCGTGAAGCAGGGCGAGACCCACGCCATCATGGGCCCCAACGGCTCCGGCAAGTCCACCCTCGCCTACTCCCTCGCCGGTCACCCCAAGTACACGATCACCGGCGGCACCGTCACCCTCGACGGCGAGGACGTCCTGGAGATGTCCGTCGATGAGCGCGCCCGCGCCGGCCTCTTCCTCGCCATGCAGTACCCGGTCGAGGTCCCCGGCGTCTCCGTCTCCAACTTCCTGCGCACCTCCGCCACCGCCGTCCGCGGCGAGGCCCCGAAGCTGCGCACGTGGGTGAAGGAGGTCCGCGAGGCCATGGAGCGCCTCAACATGGACCCGGCCTTCGCCGAGCGGAACGTGAACGAGGGCTTCTCCGGCGGTGAGAAGAAGCGCCACGAGATCCTCCAGCTGGAGCTGCTCAAGCCGAAGATCGCGATCCTGGACGAGACCGACTCCGGCCTCGACGTGGACGCCCTGCGCATCGTCTCCGAGGGCGTCAACCGCGTCCGCGAGACCGGCGAGGTCGGCACGCTGCTGATCACGCACTACACGCGCATCCTGCGCTACATCAAGCCCGACCACGTCCATGTCTTCGCCGGCGGCAGGATCGTCCAGTCGGGCGGCCCCGAGCTGGCCGACAAGCTGGAGGCGGAGGGCTACGAGTCCTACGCGAAGGGTGGCGTATCCGCGTGACACAGCTGCCGGGCCTCCTCGACGCTGAGGCGATCCGCAAGGACTTCCCGATCCTGGACCGTGTCCTCCACGACGGCAAGAAGCTCGTCTACCTGGACAACGCGGCGACGTCCCAGACGCCGCGCCAGGTGATCGACGTGCTCAGCGAGTACTACGAGCAGCACAACGCCAACGTCCACCGTGGTGTGCACGTCCTCGCCGAGGAGGCCACGGAGCTGTACGAGGGCGCCCGCGACAAGGTGGCCGCCTTCATCAACGCGCCCAGCCGCAACGAGGTGATCTTCACCAAGAACGCCTCGGAGTCGCTGAACCTGGTCGCGAACATGCTCGGCTGGGCCGACGAGCCCTACCGCGTGGACTCCGACACCGAGATCGTCATCACGGAGATGGAGCACCACTCCAACATCGTCCCGTGGCAGCTGCTGGCGCAGCGCACCGGTGCGAAGCTGAAGTGGTTCGGGCTCACCGACGACGGCCGGCTCGACCTCTCCAGGATCGACGAGGTCATCACACCGAAGACGAAGATCGTCTCCTTTGTGCTGGTCTCCAACATCCTCGGCACGTTCAACCCGGTCGAGGCCATCGTGCGCCGCGCCCAGGAGGTCGGCGCGCTCGTCCTCATCGACGCGTCGCAGGCCGCGCCGCACATGGCGCTGGACGTGCAGGCCCTCCAGGCCGACTTCGTGGCGTTCACCGGCCACAAGATGTGCGGCCCGACCGGCATCGGCGTGCTGTGGGGCCGCCAGGAGCTGCTGGAGGACCTCCCGCCGTTCCTCGGCGGCGGCGAGATGATCGAGACCGTCTCGATGAGTTCGTCCACGTACGCCCCCGCGCCCCACAAGTTCGAGGCGGGCACGCCGCCGATCGCCCAGGCCGTCGGGCTCGGCGCGGCGGTGGACTACCTGTCCGCGATCGGCATGGACAAGATCGCCGCTCATGAGCACGCGCTCACCGAGTACGCGATCCAGCGCCTGCAGGAGGTCCCCGACCTGCGGATCATCGGCCCCACCACGGCCGAGGACCGCGGCGCGGCGATCTCCTTCACGCTCGGCGACATCCACCCCCACGATGTCGGCCAGGTCCTCGACGAGCAGGGCATCGCGGTCCGCGTCGGCCACCACTGCGCGCGGCCCGTCTGCCTCCGGTACGGAATTCCCGCGACCACGCGAGCGTCGTTCTATCTGTACTCCACGCCCGCCGAGGTGGACGCCCTGGTGGACGGCCTGGAGCACGTCCGCAACTTCTTCGGATGAGGGACTGACTGACTCGTGCTGTGCTTTCCCGGGGGGACGGCCCCCGGCCCCCGGGGGACACACGGTGCGGCGACCGACGGGACGCGAGGTTAATCGTTGTGAAGCTGGATTCGATGTACCAGGACGTCATCCTGGACCACTACAAGAACCCGCACGGGCGGGGCTTGCGGCCGGGCGACGCCGAGGTGCACCACGTCAACCCGACGTGCGGTGACGAGATCACGCTCCGCGTGAAGTACGACGGCTCCCGCGTCGTGGACGTGTCGTACGAGGGGCAGGGCTGCTCCATCAGCCAGGCCTCGGCCTCCGTGCTGAACGAGCTCCTGGTCGGCAAGGAGCTCCAGGAGGCGCAGCGGGTCCAGGCGACGTTCCTGGAGCTGATGCAGTCCAAGGGCCGGATCGAGCCGGACGACGCGATGGAGGAGCTGCTGGAGGACGCGGTCGCGTTCGCCGGCGTCTCCAAGTACCCGGCCCGGGTGAAGTGCGCGCTGCTGAGCTGGATGGCGTGGAAGGACGCGACCGCCCAGGCCCTGGGCGAAGAGCCCGCGAACGCGGATAGGAAGACGGCATGAGCGAGAACGAGACGGCAACGGTGAAGCCCGCGTCCGAGGAGGAGATCCGGGAGGCGCTGTACGACGTGGTCGACCCCGAGCTGGGCATCGACGTCGTCAACCTGGGCCTGATCTACGGCATCCACGTGGACGACTCCAACGTCGCGACGCTGGACATGACGCTGACGTCGGCGGCCTGCCCGCTGACGGACGTGATCGAGGACCAGGCGAAGGCGGCGACGGACGGCATCGTCAACGAGTTGAAGATCAACTGGGTCTGGATGCCGCCGTGGGGCCCGGACAAGATCACGGACGATGGGCGTGAGCAGCTGCGCGCGCTCGGCTTCAACGTCTGAGACCGGCGGCCCGGCGGTTCCGCCGGGCCCGGGACACGAGAACGGCCATGCCCCCGCGGGCATGGCCGTTCTCGTGTGTCCGGGGTGCGCCCGGGTGTTCGGCGTGGGCGTTCCGTCCGGAGCCGTCCGGAGCCGTCCGGGCGTACCGGTGAGCTCCAGGTGTTCCCGGCGTTCCGTGCGGGCGTTTACGCGGGGCGTCTGACCGGGGCGTTTACGCGGGGTGGGACGGCCCCGCGTACGGCTGCGGGGGAGTCTGCGGGTAGGGCTGCGGGGCGGGCCGCACCCCGGCGGCCTCGGCCAGCGAGGCGGCGAGGTTCTCCGTGCGCATGCGCCGGTCCACGTAGAGGACGGCGTTCATCAGGGGAGCGAACACCGAGGTCACCGTCTGCGCGATGACGCTGCCGAGCGTGGTGATCGCTATCGACGAGACCATCGCGGCCAGCACGGGCGCGAGGGACGGCTCCTGCGGGCTCCCCGCGGACAGGGACGCGGTCGGGATCATGCCGGCCAGCTGGAAGGGCATCTGCACGATCCAGGCCGCGAACCCGGCCATGATCGCGGCGAGCAGGGTGATGCCGAACACCCGCCACCAGTCGCCGTGCACCAGCCGGGCGGAGCGGCGCAGGGCGGCGATAGGGCCCAGCCCCTCGAAGACCACCGCCGCGGGGGCGAGGCTGAACCGGACCCACAGCCAGACGCCCACCAGGCCGGCGCCCAGGGCGGCCAGCAGCGCCACGGGCGCCAGCCAGCCGGGTATGGACCAGAGCTGCGGCGCCTCCTCCAGCATGGAGAAGAGGGAGACCATCGCGCTGACCCAGCCCACGGCGAACAGGAAGAACACCGGCACCACGGTCATCACGGCCACGAGGAGGTTGGCGCCCACCACCGCCCACACCCGGGACCACGACTCGCGCCAGACGGTGCCGAACGGGACGGTCCGCCCCAGCACCGCGCCGCGCAGGGCCGCCGCGCACGCCGCCTGGACGAGACTCGTGCCCAGCAGCACCAGGAGCAGGGCGCCCACCCAGACCACGCCGAAGCCGAAGGCGAAGGACGTCATCGTCTCCGCGTCCGGCAGCGTCTCCCGCGTCTCCAGCTCCAGCAGGGACTTCTCCAGGCTGTCGTAGCCCAGGTACACCGCCGCACCGGCGAGCAGCCCGAGGAAGCCGAAGACCAGCAGCGACATCCCCAGCAGCTGCTTCCAGGACCGGCCGAGGGTCCCGAACGCGCCGCCGAGGATGCCGCCGAGACCCAGCGGAGCCAGCGGGATCACGCCCGGCTTCGGCGGGGGCGGCGCTCCCCAGCCCCAGCCGCCGTGGGGCAGCTGCCCGAAGGGGGCACCGGCGCCGGGCGGCGCGGGCGTCCCGTACGGTCCGGGCGGCGGGCCCGGCGGGAGGTACGGCGGCATACCGGGCGGCGTGCCGGGTGGCGTGCCCGCTCTGCCGGGCTCGTCGGAGGGGGCTCCCCGACCGCTGTCCTGTGTCATGCGCTGCACTCCTGTTCGACGACCCTGTGCTGGACCGGCACAGTAGCCCGGCGCTTCCGGCCACCGGAGGGTGGGTGCTCGACGGGGGCCGGGGGCGGTACGGGTGCGTTCGTGGCTCCCGGGCACTCGTGCCGTGCTCGCGGGGTGGTACCGGTTAGCACCGGTGGCGTCCGGGCGGTTAGGTTCGGGGCATGACTTCTGCACCTCGTACCACCGGAGCCGTGGCCGCGGGCCTCGCCACCATCGCCGCCGACGGCACCGTTCTCGACACCTGGTTCCCCGCGCCCGAGCTGAGCGAGGAGGCCGGGCCCGCCGGGACCGAGCGGCTCAGCGCCGACCGGGCCGTCGGCCTCCTCGGCGAGGGCGCCGCCAAGGCAATCGGCACCGACGCGCGGCGCGGCGTCGAGGTCGTCGCCGTACGCACGGTGATCGCGTCCCTGGACGAGAAGCCGATCGACGCGCACGACGCCTACCTGCGGCTGCACCTGCTCAGCCACCGGCTGGTCAAGCCGCACGGCCAGAACCTCGACGGCGTCTTCGGCCTGCTCGCCAACGTCGCCTGGACCTCGCTCGGCCCGGTCGCCGTGGACGACATCGAGAAGGTCCGCCTCAACGCCCGCGCCGAGGGCCTGCACCTCCAGGTCACGAGCATCGACAAGTTCCCGCGCATGACGGACTACGTCGTACCGAAGGGCGTGCGCATCGCGGACGCCGACCGCGTCCGGCTCGGCGCGCACCTGGCGGCCGGGACGACCGTCATGCACGAGGGCTTCGTCAACTTCAACGCGGGCACGCTCGGCACGTCCATGGTCGAGGGCCGCATCTCCGCGGGCGTCGTCATCGGCGACGGCTCCGACATCGGCGGCGGCGCCTCCACGATGGGCACCCTGTCCGGCGGCGGCAACGTCGTGATCTCCGTCGGCGAGCGCTGCCTCATCGGCGCCGAGGCGGGCGTGGGCATCGCGCTGGGCGACGAGTGCGTGGTCGAGGCGGGCCTGTACATCACCGCCGGTACGCGCGTCACCATGCCCGACGGCCAGATCGTGAAGGCCCGCGAGCTGTCGGGCGCGTCGAACATCCTGTTCCGTCGCAACTCGGTCACCGGCACGGTCGAGGCCCGCCCGAACAACGCCGTCTGGGGCGGCCTGAACGACATCCTGCACAGCCACAACTGACCACGGGCGGCCGCGCCCCGCGGCCGCCTCCTCGACCGGCGCCCGGACCCGCCGCCGAGCTGTCGGCGCCAGCCCGACGCCGGGTCAGCATCGAGCGCCCTCCCACGGCCCCAGGCCGGCCCGGGAGGGCGCTCGTGCGCGGGCGCTTCGGGCGGAGCCGGGGGCCTTCCGCGCCGTGCTTCTGTGGGATGGTCGTGAACCTGGGTGATCGACGACGGCAGTGAGGTGCCGGTGACCTCCGGCACCGTGCGGCAGGCGCTTCAGGAGAGGATCGCCTGAGGGCAGCACGAGACATGGCTGGCCGGCTCGTCCGGCCGCCTGGTGGCCTTCGTGACCAACGGTGAGCGGGCGATGATGTCGCTGCTCGACGAAGAAGGCGACCCCGGCGAGCACGCGGTCGACCCGGGAGCCCGCGGGTCGAGCAGGGGCTTCGTTCTCTCCGACGGACAGCACGACGAGTATCCGGACGAGGACACCGTGCCGCTTGAGGAAACGTTCAGGGTCCTCCGCCACATCTTGAGCGCGGGGTCCTGGCCTTCCGACGCATCGTGGGTGGTCGATCACTGAGGAAGCCCGCTGCCGGGAGTTCACAGGAAAGGGGCATGGCCCTCGGGGGCCTGCGAGCGTCACGGGTGCAACGCGACACGCCGCACGGGAGGGTGAAGGGGCGTGACCTCTGGGCCGTTCGGGCGATGGACAGGGGGACGCAGGGTCACATCGAACGGCAAGGCGAGGGACTCAGATGAAGATCACCAGGACCGCTGTGCTCGTGGGGCTGCTCGCCGTGGCGGGGGTGTTCACGGCGGGGACCGCCCACGCGGACGAGAGCAACAGCCACGCCCACAACGGGCCGCGGGTCGCGCTGATCAACGCCGGTCAGATCGACGACCCGATGGAGGACGTGCTGGAGCACGTGGCGGTCCTCGGCCGCAACATCATCACCGGCTGACCAGCTCCTCGTACGCCCTCCGCAGCCCGTCGGCCGCCTCCCGGCCGGCGGGCTGGAGCGGTTCGCGGAGGGGGCCCGCGGCCAGGAGCGCCTTCGCCGTGACCGCGCCCGGCAGGCCCGACGCCATCATGCGCTCGGTCAGCGGCAGCAGCCGCCGGTTCAGCCGGGCCGCCTCCGCCGTGTCGCCCGCGTCGAACGCGTCCAGTACGGCCCTGACCTCGGCGGGCGCCACGTTCGCGACCGTACTGACGTACCCCGCGCCGCCCAGCGCGTACAGCGGCAGGTTCAGCTCCTCGCAGCCCGAGTAGAAGGCCAGCGCCGTACGGGCGAGGACCTTCGTCGTGCCCAGCACGTCGTACGCGCAGTCCTTCACGGCCACGATCCGGGGGTGTTCCGCGAGCCGCGCCATCGTGTCCGGCTCGATCCGGGTGGCCGTACGGCCCGGGATGTCGTACATCATCACCGGCAGGCCCGTCGCGTCCGCGACCCGCCGGAAGTACGCCTCGACGGCGGCCTGCGGCGGGCGGCTGTAGTACGGCGGGACGACCAGCAGGCCGTCCGCGCCCGCCGCCTCCGCCTGGCGGGCCAGCTCCACCGTGTGCGCCGTGTCCGCCGTGCCTACGCCCGCCACGAGCGGCACCGACGGGCCGACCGCCGCCCGCACCGCGCCGATCAGCTCCCGCTTCTCCGCGTCGGAGGTGGTCGGGGACTCCCCGGTCGTGCCGTTCAGCACCAGCCCGTCGCAGCCGCGCGCCACCAGGTCCGCCGCCAGTTCGGCGGCCCGGTCCAGGTCGAGGGAGGCCCCGGTCGGCGTGAACGGCGTGACCATGGCGCACAGGGCCCGGCCGAAGGGGCGGGGCGTCGTCGTGTCGTCGATCATGTCCGGCAGTCTTCCGGCGGTGACCTCGTAGGTCTACTTAGTTCTGCTCCGGAGCGTGGTGAAGCGGTGCTTAAGCGTGGCATGGCGCGTGGGCGTCCGGGTACTCGGAAGACCCCCGTACGCGCACAAGGAGGGAGGCGACCGCCGTGGCGTACCGAACCGCGGAACCGTCGGTCGGCGAGCTGGTCAAGCGCGCCTCGGAACAGCTCACCGATCTGGTGAAGGCCGAGCTGCGCACCGCTCAGGCCGAGCTCGCGCAGAAGGGCAAACGGGCCGGAGTCGGCGGCGGGCTCATCGGAGGCGCCACCGCCGTCGCCTACATCGGGCTGATGGCCCTGGCCGGGAGCTGCGTGGCGCTCCTCGCCCTGGTCCTTCCGGTGTGGGCCGCCGCCCTGATCGTGACCGGTGTGCTGTTCCTCATCGCCGCCGTCCTGGGCCTCGCCGGACGCGCGCAGATGCGGCGCGCCGTGCCGCCGTTGCCCGAGCGGGCGATCGACGGCATGCGCTCCGACCTCGACGAGATCAAGGAGAGGGTCCATCGATGACACGGCCGGACGAACTGCGCCTGGAAGCGGCGCGCAAACGGCAGGAGCTGGTCGAGACGATCGACCAGCTGATGGCGAAGACGGATCTGCGGGCGCGCGCCGCCCGCATGGACCGCCGCCCGCTGGTCGCGGCGTCCGCCGGGACCGTGGCCCTGGCCGTGCTCGGCGCGGTGCTGACGACCCGGGCGCGTAACCGGGGCGGCGCCGCCGGTGCTGGTGCCGGGGCCGGGGCCGGGGCCGGGGCCGGGGCCGGTATCGGGATCGATACCGCTGTCCGGCGCGGCACGGTGGCCCGGGCGGGCCGGGTGCGGCACGCGGGCCACGGGGTCTCGGCGCCGACCGCGCGGGTGCGGCGGGGCGGGCTCGTGGCGGGGCGGGTGCGGCCCGGTGGCAGCACGCGGGCGGGGGGTGCGGCCGGGTCCGCGTTCGCCAGGAGCGTGTTCGGGCGGGGCCGGCCGGGCGGTGGCCGGTCCGGAGGGGCCCGGTTCGGCGGAGGCAGGTTCGCGGCGGGGCGGTTCGGCAGCGGTAAGTCCCGAGGCGGCGGGCTCGGGCGAACCCGGTTCGGAGGGAGTGGACGATGAGCGCGCGCAAGCCGCCGAGGCCCCGGACGAAGTCGAAGCGGAAGAAGAGCATGCTCTACCGGCCCTTCGGGCTGCTCCTGGGCATCGCGAGCGGTGCCGCCGCGAGCGCGCTGTTCACCCGGGCGTGGAAGGCCGTCGGCCGGGGCAGTGACGCGCCCGACGCGCTGGACGAGGACCGCTCCTGGCGGGAGGTCCTGATCGCCTCCGCCCTCCAGGGCGCCATCTTCGCGGCGGTACGGGCCGCCGTGGACCGTGGCGGTGCCGTCGGCGTGCGGCGGCTCACCGGAACGTGGCCCGGAGACTCCTGACCACATGACGCTTGACCTCAAGTGAACTACAGCTTCCAGGATGGGTGTGCCCGGCCGGACCACGGGGGTCCGGCCGGGCACCCGTCCGAGGAGGCACACGCATGACCGCGCACCGCACGAACCCGCACCCCTTGAACGCGCACGTCCGCCCCCACGCCCGGCCCGACCTCGCCCGGCCCGGCGTCGGCCTCGTCAAGGCGAGCACCTGGCGCGTCGGCACCCCGGAGCGGCAGCGGGCGGCCGTCGAGGCCATCGCCCGCACCTGGGAGAAGAGGCCCTGGCCCACCGAGGGACTGCTCTCGTACACCGTCCACATCGGCGAGGACGGCGACACACTGCTGCACTACTCGCAGTGGCGCTCCGAGGAGGACTACCAGGAGCTGGTGCGCACCGAGCGCGCCGCGCGGAACGCGGAGATCGATGCGGCGGTGCCCGGCATCGAGCGGGTCGCCCTCCACTCGTACGAGCTGTACCGCGTCGCCGGGCTCGGTGCGGACGGCGGCGAGCGGGTGCCGGGCTGCGTGGTGACCGTGGAGGTGGAGTTCGACGGGCCGGACCCGGCGCGGCAACGCGGCTGGGTGGACGCCGTGTTCGAGGCGCTCGGCAGCGACCCGGCGCCCCACCCGGGCGGGATCTCCGGCCACTTCCACCTCGGGCTCGACGGCGCCCGCGTCCTCAACTACGCCGAGTGGGAGAGCGCCGACGCCCACCGGAAGGCCCTGGCCGCGCCCGGCGACGGCATCGGGGGGCCCACCCCGCAGTGGCGCAGGGTGCGGGCGTACCCGGGGCTGGTGCGCAGTACGGTGCGCCGCCACACGCCCGGGCTGAGTCTCGCCCCGGGCGCGTAGCGGCGACGTACCGTTTCGTCCGCCGTGCTTACGGGCGGAAGCGCAGGACCTGCGGGTCGTGGTCGCTGTTCTGGTCCGCGAACTCCGCGTTGATGTGCACGCTGTCGTACTCGAAGTGACGGATGCCGGGGCTGGTCAGGATCTGGTCCAGCACCTGGCTGTTGCCCTGGAAGACGTACGAGTAGCGCTCGGAGCGCGGCAGGCTCATGACGGCCGCGCGCAGGACGCCGCCGTCGGTGAGGGCCTTCGTCGTGTCGGAGAACTCGAAGTCGTTGATGTCGCCGAGGACCACGACGTCGGCGTTGCGCTGCACCGCGAGGACGTCCTTGACGAACGCGTTGACGACCTTCGCCTGCTGGAGGCGCTGCACCTCGGAGGAACGGTTCGGCGGCTGGCGGTGGCCGACGATCGACTCGTCGCCGCCCTTGGAGCCGAAGTGGTTCGCGACGACGATCACCGGGCGGCCGCGGAAGACGAACTCACCGGCCAGCGGCTTGCGGCTGTTCTCCCAGGCGGCGTCCGCCGGGGCGATCCGGCCGGGGGAGACGGTCAGCGCGGCCTTGCCGCGCTCCTTGACGACACCGGTCGCGGTCGTGGCGTGGCCGCCCGCCCGGTCGGTGAACGACACGCGCTCGGGGTTGAAGAGGAAGACCTGGCGGATGTTGCCGCCGGGCTGCCCGCCGTCCTTGTTGTTCTCCGGGTCCACGGAGCGCCACTCGTACGCGGGGCCGCCCGCGGCGACGATCGCGTCCGTGAACTTCTTCAGCGTCTCGTCGGCAGCGACGGTGCCGTCGTTCTTGGCGCCGTTGTTGTCCTGGATCTCCTCCAGGGCGACGATGTCGGGCGACGCCAGGTTCTCCACGACGGCCTTCGCCAGCGCGTCGAACTTCTCCTGCGGGTCCGTCGGGTCCAGGTTCTCCACGTTGTACGTGGCGACGGCGAGCTCGCTGATGTGCTGCGGGCGGGTCCTCTCGCGCTTCAGGCCGCGGTCCTCGACCGTGCCCATCGTGCGCGCGGTGAGGGTGTAGCCGCCGTACTGGTTGAAGTCGAGCGGGCCCTCGGTCTCACCCGTCAGGACGTCGCCGACGTTCGCGGTCGGGAACGGCTGCTCGGCGAGCGGGACCAGCGACTGCACCTTCAGGCGGCCGGAGTTCTGCGAGGTGTACGAGCCGTACACCGTGCCGCCGCGGCGGTTGGCGTTCTCGTCGGGCTTGACGGTCACCCACAGCTCGGCGTGCTCGGTGCTGGGGCCGACGACCCGGGAGGTGCCGATGCGGATGTTGGCGCCCTCCAGCGACTCGTAGTAGTCCAGGGCGTACGAACCGGGCCTGAGCGGCAGGCCGTTGACGGAGCCGTTCTTGGCCGGGTCGCCCTCGGGGGCGTACGCGTCCGGGACGGACTCGGCGGTGACGGCGACCGGCGCGGGCACCGGGTTGCCGGAGGAGACGACCGTGACGGTCGGCTTCGAGATCTGCGTGAGCGACTGGTTGCCGGAGTTCAGGCCGCCCGGGACGTACTCGGTGACCGTGCCCGACACCTTGACGGCGTCGCCGACGGAGACGGTCGGCTTGGAGCTGGTGAAGACGAAGACGCCCTCGCTGGTCGCCGGGTCCCCGTCCCCCCGCGGGTCCTGGAACCAGAAACCGCGCGAGCCGTACGTGCGCACACCGGTGACGACGCCGGCGACGTCCGTCACGCGCTGGCCGACAAGCGGGGATATGCGCGTCGAGCCCTGGATGTCGTGAATACGGACGATGTCGGTCGTTTCCGCCGCCGAGGTGGTGGCGCCGGCGAGCAGCCCGGCGGCCAGTGCGGCGGTGACGACCGCCGAGACCGCAGCGGTTCTCGGCAGGGAGGAAGCCATGAATGGACTCCAAGAGATGGTGGGAGGTGAGGGTGCGCGGAGTGGCTGGAAAGGTGTGGTCGCCGCTCTACGCGCGTCAATCTCTTGGGTGAGCAGGCCACTTGTCAAGGGGGTCCGAGTGGACGGGGGTGGTCGGCCGCGTGAACGCCCGGAGCGCCCTCCGTATGCGTCTACGCTGGGGACGGCCCGGGCCCGCGCCGCTGGAGGGCGGCCCGGCCCGCACCGCCGCACGCCTTGAGGAGATGCCGCCGATGCCCGCAGACCGCACGACCCTGCCGCCGGTACGGCTCCGACCGGACGCCGAACTGGCCCGGGCCGCGCTGGCGGCTCCGGTACTGGCGCGGGCCGTACGGCTGGCCCGCTGGGCCGGCCCGGAGACGAGGGTCGGCGCGGGCGGCGAGCTCGTGGACGAGCAACTGGGCGCGGCCGCCGAGGCGCTGGGCCTCGCGGCGGACGAGGACGGCGAGGCGTACGCCAGCGAGGCGTGGCGGGTCGCCGTGGACACGGGGCTCGTGGAGGTGCGGGAGGAGCCGGGCGGCGCGGACGGTCGCGGTGGCGTGGACGGTCCTGGCGTCGCCGAGGGTACGGGCACGGTCACGGCCGGGGAGGCCCTGTCGCTGGTGACCCGCGGCGGCCCGCACGATGTGCTCGGCCTGTGGCTGGACGGCCTGGAGACCGTGTTCGCCGACGCCGCCGCGCCCGTACTCGACGACGTGGAGGCGCTGGAGGCGGCGGCGGGGCCGGACGGCCGGATCGACTTCGACGCGCTGGGCTGGGACCCGGAGGCGGAGGCCCGCTTCCTGGACGAGGTGCTGGCCAACCTCTACCTGCTGACCGTCTCCGAGGGCGGCCCCGGTGAAGGGCCCGTACCGCTGCCCGCGCTCGCCGCGTCCGTCCTCGTGCCCGACGACATGGGCGAGCCGACGGACGACGTTCTGGAGCAGGTGTCGCGGGCGATGATGCGCCTCGACGACCAGTTCCGGGTGCTGGAGCCGATGGGCCTGGTCGAGTACCGGCCCGTCGACGAGGCGCTGATGACGGAGGAGGCGCCCGACGAACCGGCGCCCGCGGAGCTGGACGAGGACGACGTCGCCCGGTACGGCATGGTGCGGCTCACCCCGCTCGGGCTGTACGGCGTCCGCAGCCGGCTGCTGGAGGCGGGCGTGGACGCCCCGGCGGTCGGGGACCTCGCGGAGCGGGGCGCTGACGAACTGCTCGGCGCGGTCGGCGGTTTCCCGCAGGCGGCGGCGCGGGCCGAGACGGAGCGGTGGCTCGCCGGGCGCGAACCGGTCGCCGCGGCCCGCGAGTTGCTCGCCGCGGCGAAGGGCGCCGACGCCGGGTCGCCGCTGCGCCGGCTCCACTGCCAGCAGGCGCTGGCCCTGGTGGGCGCCGAGGCGGAGCCCGCCGTGCGGGAGGTGCTGGACGACCCGGAGCTGGGCGGGCTGGCGCGGGTGTGGCTGGCCGAGCGGGGCGCGGCGGACGTGCCGCCGCCGCCCGAGGCGATGATCTTCTGGCTGGCCATCGACACGATCGCCGCGCAACTGGACGCGGACGGGGACCTGGAGGAGCTCCAGGACCTGGTGGAGGGGCTGACGGGGCGCCACAGCGGGTTCTTCGCCGAGGCGTGGCGGGTGGAGCATCCGGCCACGCCGGAGGTGCTGGAGGCGATGGGGCGGTTGCACCGGGACAAGCGGGCGGCCAAGGACGCCCGGAAGGCCGCGTTCAAGGCCCGCTCCCGAGCCTGACCTTCCCCGGGGGCCCACCCCCAGGGCCCTGGTGCTGCCGGGAGCCCGTGGCCTTCCTGCCCGCTCCCGCCCGGTGCCCTGGCGGCCCGCCTCCGGGGCCTGCCCCCGCGAGGGCCTCGCGTCCCAGGACCTCCGGGTGCCCCATGAAGGCACTGCCCTTCCAGGGCGCTCGGCCCTGCGACGGCTTCCACTCCGCGGTGGCGCCGCCGTGCTGGACGCCAAGCCCGGCGAAGGCCTCGGCCCTGCCGGGGCCCATCCCTCGCCGCGCTGGGGCTGGACCTGCCCCCGTTGTGGGCAGGCGTCCCGCAGGGTGGACGGGTGGGCGCAACGGGGGCCCCGCCCGGGAGGGCGCGCACCTGTGCGGCGGGCGCTGGTACGGGCACCCGGCACGTCCGCTGTGCCCACCCGTTCCGCCCCTGGGCGGACCAGCTGCCCACAGCGGAGAGCCGACGCGGCCCTCAGGCGGACGTGCCCGTGTGGCTTACATGGGGTGGGCCGCAGTGTGAGGGAGGGGTGCTGGTTGCCCGGGGTTTGCCGGGGGTTCAGGGGGCGCAGGCACCTTGGGGGCACCGTATCGCCCAGACAGGAGCCCCGATGCCGCTCAGCCGTAGAGAGTTCGCCGCCACCGGCACCGCCCTCGCCCTCACCGGAACGGTCGGCGCCCTCGCCACCGCGCCGGGGGCCATCGCCGCGCCGGAGGTGCGGGGCGGCGGGCGCGGGTACGGCCCGCTGCTGGAGGACCCGGCCGGGCTGCTCGCCCTGCCCGCCGGGTTCTCGTACCGGGTCCTCACCCACGGCGGCGTGACCCGCCTGGAGAGCGGCGAGTTCACCCCGGAGCGGCACGACGGCACCGCCGCCTTCCCCGGGCCGCGCGGCACCACCCTGCTCGTCAACAACCACGAGCTGAAGGGGCCGCGCGCCAAGTGGCAGCACCCCGTCCCGCTCACCGACGGCCTCGTCTACGACCCCGCCGCCGCCGGTGGCTGCACCGTCGTGGAGGTGCACCGCGACGGCCGCACCGCCGAGTGGGTCGGCATCGCCGGCACGTCCACCAACTGCGCGGGCGGCGCCACCGCGTGGGGCACCTGGCTCACCTGCGAGGAGAACTCCGACCGCGCCGGTGAGAACGGCATGACGAAGGACCACGGCTACGTCTTCGAGGTGGACCCCCACGACCGGCGCGCCAACCGCGACCCGAAGCCCGTCAAGGCGTTCGGCCGGTTCGACCACGAGGCCGTCGTCATCGACCCGCGGCGCGGCCACGCGTACCTGACCGAGGACGACTCCTCGCCCAACGGCCTGTTCTACCGGTGGGCCCCGCCGGAGGGCTTCCGGCACGGCCGGGGCCGGCTGCGCACCCTCGCCGACGACGCCGGTGTCCTCCAGGCGCCGCGCTGCTTCGACGCGGGCGGCCGGTTCGTGGACGACCTGTCCCGCGCCGCCCGCGTGGGCACCGTGTACGGCGTGGACTGGGTGGACGTGCCCGACCGCGACGCCCGGACGGTCGCCGTGCGCGAGCAGTTCGGGGACGGCGACGTGACGCGCGGCCGGAAGCTGGAGGGCATGTGGTGGGCGGACGGCGGCGCGTACATCGTCTCCTCGTACGCCCGTGAGGAGAGCCCCGGCGCCCCGCACGACGGGCAGGTCTGGTTCTACGACCCGAAGCGCGGCACGCTCACCCTGAAGGTGCTGCTCGGCGTGAACGCCGCCCCCGACGAGGACGGCGCCCTCGACGGGCCGGACAACATCACCGTCTCGCCGTACGGCGGGCTGGTCATCGCCGAGGACGGCGAAGGCGTCCAGCACCTCTTCGGCGCGACGGACTCGGGGCGGACGTACCCGATCGCCCGCAACGACCTCAACGACTCCGAGTTCGCCGGGGTCGTCTTCTCGCCGGACGGGCGGACGCTGTACGCCAACATCCAGAAGCCCGGCCTGCTGCTCGCCATCACCGGGCCCTGGCACCGCGCGCCCCGGCGCTGACCTGCGCCACAAGGCCCCGCCCGGCTGCCGGGCGGGGCCTTCGCGCGCGTACGGGCAGATCCTAGAGGGCGGCCGCCGACGGGCGGACCATGTCGCGGACCGTGCGGGCCTTCACGAACGAGCCCATCGCGGTCATCTCCCACTCGCCGGAGAACTGCCGGATCAGCTTGCACATCATGACGCCGGTCTGCGGCTCGGCACTCGTCAGGTCGAAACGGACCAGCTCCTCGCCCGTCGCGGCGTCCAGCAGCCGGCAGTAGGCCTTCGCGACCTGGGTGAACTTCTGCCCGGAGAACGAGTTCACCGTGAAGACCAGGCCCGTCGCGTCGGCGGGCAGCCGGCCCAGATCGACCGTGATGACCTCGTCGTCACCCGCGCCCTCGCCCGTGAGGTTGTCCCCGGAGTGGCGGATGGCGCCGCCGAGAATGGTCAGCTTGCCGAAGTAGCAGCTGTCCAGGTGGTTGCGCTGGGGGCCGTACGCGATGACCGAGGCGTCCAGGTCGATGTCCTTGCCCCGGTACGCGGGCTCCCAGCCGAGGCCCATCTTGACCTGCGACAGCAGCGGGCGGCCGCCCTTGACCAGCGACACGGTCTGGTTCTTCTGGAGGTTCACCCGGCCCTTGTCCAGGTTGATCTTCCCCGACGCCGGGGGAGCCACCGGGGGAGCGGCGGGCGCGGGCGCGGGCGTGGCACCGGCGCGGGAGCGCTCGGGCGGGGCCGTCGAGGAGGCGGGCTGTGCCGCGGGCGGCTGGGGCTGGGGGGCCGGGGGAGCGGCGGGGGGTTCCTCGACGGTCACGCCGAAGTCGGTCGCGATGCCCGCGAGCCCGTTCGCGTACCCCTGACCCACCGCGCGCGCCTTCCACGCGCCGCCCCGCCGGTACACCTCCACCACGACCAGCGCCGTTTCGGCGCCCAGCCGGGGCGGGGTGAACGTCGCGAGGACCGCGCCCGTCGCGGCGTCGCGGATCGTGGCCGTCGGCTCGATGCCCTGGAAGGTCTGGCCCGCGGCGTCCGGGCTCGCGGTGACGACGATCCGCTCGATGTCGGCGGGCACCGCCGCCGTGTCCACCGTGATCGCGTCGGGTGCCGTGCCGCCGCCGGACCGGTAGGTGACACCGGGGCCCGACGGCTGGTTGTAGAAGATGAAGTCGTCGTCGGACCGGACCTTGCCTTGGTCGGTGAGCAGCAGGCCCGAGACGTCGAGCCGCACCGGGGCGGAGACGTCCACCGCCACGCGCGCGGCGGACAGGGGGATGTTCGAGCCGGGGGTCATAGCTGTCATGACTGCCGTAACGATCGAGTCCGCTTTGCCGTTCCCTTACCTTCCGCCACCGGAGTCACAGGGCCCGCCGCACCGGGGCACGGGGGCGGCCGCACCGGGGGTACGGCGGCCGTCGCACCGGGGCACGGGGGCGGCGCGGGACGGAAGTGCGGGAGGCATATTCTCTCGCCCCGTGACTGGAGGGACCATTTTTCGTACCGGGGACGTGGAGGAAGCGCGCCGCGAGATCGGTGAGCGCTTCTACGCCACGTTCATGGACGTCATCGAAGGGCAGGGGCGGCGGTTCGACGCCCGCTTCGAGACGGTCCGCCTCGGGCCGCTCGTCGTGGGGGACATGCGGTGCGGCGTCGACGTGCGGATGCGCTTCGGGGAGCTGGGCGCGTACCACGTGAACGTGCCGCTGAGCGGGCGGCTCGAACTGCGGCAGGGCGTGGGCGCCACCCTCACCGGCACGCCGGAGCGGGCCACGGTGCTGAACCCGGCCGGGCCGGTCGTGGTCGAGCGGTGGGCGGGGGACTGCCGGGTCGTCGCCGTCAAGGTGGAGACGGCCGCGCTGCGGCGGCGGCTGGAGGAACTGCTGGGCCGCACCCCGCCCCGCGCCCTCGTCCTGGCGCCGACGCTGGACCTGGCGCGTGGGGCGGGCCGCGACTGGGCGGCGCTCGTACGGCGCCTCGCGCGCGAAGCGGCCGACCCGGCGGGGCTCGCCCAGCACCCGCTGGTCGCCGAGCCGCTCAAGGACGCGCTGCTCAGCGGGCTGCTGCTGGCCGCGTCGCATCCGTACCGCGACGAGCTCGACGAACCGGCCCGCGCCCTGCGCCCGGCGCCGGTGAAGCGGGTCATGGACGCGGTGCGGGAGCGGCCCGAGCACCCGTTCACCGCGACGGAGTTGGCCGGTCTCGCGCGGGTGAGCACCCGGCGGCTCCAGGAGTCGTTCCGCGCCCATGTGGGCACGACCCCGATGGGGTACGTCCGCGACGTACGGCTGGCGCGGGTCCGCGACGAGCTGAGGGACGCGGAGCCGGGTGGCGGGCTGACGGTCAGCGAGGTGGCGTGGCGCTGGGGCTTCACGCACCTGGGGCGGTTCGCGGCCCGGTACCGGGAGCGGTTCGGCGAGACGCCGTCGCAGACCCTGCACGCGCCGCCGCCGGGGCGGGCGTGAGCGCCGGGCCCCGCGCGCCGGGTCGTGCTTCCACGCGCCGAGGCCCGCGCGCCGTCGTGCTTCCGGGCACCACGGTCCCCGCGCCGGGTCGTGCTTCCGCATGCCGCGGTGCGCCGCGTTCACCGGACAGGGGGCCGCGCTCCGCGGATAAGTGATCGTTTGAGTGGGCTTTAGTGTCACTTTGTGGCGCGGACGTATCTGTCCCCCGTGGATGCGCGCGTCCCTCGCACAGGCCCGGCCCGGGTCGCCCCCCGTGAGATCGGGCCGGGCCTGTGCCTTTCCCCCGCCCCGGCGCCGACGCTCCGTCAGTGCGGCCACATGGTCGGGTTGGTGCAGAAGTGACCGCCCAGGCGGGCGTGGTCCGGGTTCGCGTCGTCCAGGTCGCCCCGCTCCGCGACGACCTTCTCCGCGTACCGCTCCGCGTCGTCCCGCGGCTCGTACCCCAGCGCGCGCGCCGACGACAGGTCCCACCACACGCGGGTGTTGGCGGACGAGCCGTACACGACGGTGTGGCCGACGCCCTCGGCGGTGAGCGCCGCGTGGAAGAGGCGGGCCGCGTCGGCGGGGCTGAGCCAGGTGGACAGCATCCGCGGGTCCGTCGGCTCGGGCACGCAGGAGCCGATCCGCACGGACACGGTCTCCAGGCCGTGCCGGTCCCAGTACAGCTGCGCCAGATCCTCGCCGAAGCACTTCGACAGTCCGTAGAACGTGTCCGGGCGGCGCGGTGTGGCGACGGGGACGAGCGGGTCGCCTTCGCGGGGGCGGGGCGTGAAGCCCACCGCGTGGTTGCTGGAGGCGAAGACGATCCGGCGGACGCCCTCCTCGCGGGCCGCCTCGTACAGGTGGTGCACGCCCTGGATGTTGGCGCGCAGGATGCGGTCGAAGGACGCCTCCTGGGAGATGCCCGCGAGGTGGAGGACCGCGTCCGCTCCCCGGACCGCCTCGCGCAGCGCGCCCAGGTCGGCGGGGTCGCCCAGGTCGGCCGTGACCGCGTCGGGGGCGCCCTCGACGGGGACCATGTCGAGCAGGCGCAGCTCGTACCCGTACTCGGGCAGCAGCCCGCGCATCAGGGTGCCGAGACCGCCGGCGGCGCCGGTCAGCAGGACGGTGCGGGCAGCGGGCATCAGCGGGGCTCCTTGTTGGGTACGTGGACGGCATTCACATGCGTGGACACGCTAGGGAGGGTGCCCGGGACCGTCAAGTGCCGCTTCCGTCTGCGCTTATACGCCTTGACCGGCTCCTCAGGGCTGGCTTAGCGTGCGCCGGGTTCAGAGACATGGACGGTCGGCGGCGACAGCGTATGCCGGCCGGACCGTTCGACGGCTTCGCCAGGGAGCGCCCGTGACCCCACCCCCGCCCGCCGCCCGGCCCCGTGGCCCGAGGGCGTCCGCCTTCCTCTACCCCTGGGACGTCAACGGCGACCCGGGCGCCGCCGACCGCGTCGCCGCGCTGGGCGTCCGGCAGGTCACGCTCGCCTCCGCGTACCACTCCACGCGCGCGCTGACGCCCCGCCACCCGCGCCACCGGATCGTCACCGCCGAGTACGCCGCCGTGCTCTACCCGCCCGACCCCGCCCGCTGGGCCGGCCGCACCCCGCGCCCGTACCCGGCGGGGGAGTGGGCCCCGGGCGACGCGTTCGGCACGGCCGCCGAGGCGCTGGAGGCCGCCGGTCTGGAGGTGCACAGCTGGGTCGTCCTGGCCCACAACAGCCGCCTGGGCGCCGAGCATCCCGGCACGTCAGTCGTCAACGCGTACGGCGACCGCTACCCGTGGGCGCCGTGCGTCGCCCGCCCCGAGGTGCGCGCGTACCTCACCGACCTGGCCGCCGAGGCCGCCGTACGCCCCGGCGCGCACGGCACCGAACTGGAGTCGTGCGGCTGGTACGGCCTGGCGCACCTGCACGCCCACGACAAGACCGGCGGGGTGCCCCTCGGGGACGCCGCGCAGTACCTGATGTCGCTCTGCTTCTGCGGGGCCTGCCGCGAGGGGTACGCCGGGGAGGGCGCCGACCCGGACGAGCTGGCCGCCGCCGTGCGGGCCGCCCTGGAGCCCCTGTGGACGGGCGGCGCGGGCGCGCGGGAGGCGAGCGGCGGCGCGGGCTCGGGCGGCGGGCCGGGCGCGCGGGACACGGGCCCCGGCGGCGGGCCGGGCGGCTGCGGGGCGTCGTACGACGCGGGCTGGGGCGGCGTCCGGGACCTGCTGGGCGCCCCGCTCGCCGAGGCCACCCTCGCGTGGCGGACCCGGGTCGCCCGCACCCTCCAGGAGGACGCCGTCGCGGCGGTCCGGGCGGCCGCCCCGCCGGGCTTCCGCGTCCTGCTGCACGCCGACCCCCTCCCGTACCGCACGGGCGCCAACCCGGGCGTGGACCCCGCGCACATCCTGGGCGTGGCCGACGGGGTGGTCCTGCCCTGCACGGGCGGCGCGGCCGGAGCCGTACTGCCGCCGTTCGTGCCGCACGCGCGCCCGGGCACCACCCTGGCGGCCAACCTCACCGTCGTCGGCGGCATGGGCGGCGCCCCCGGACGGCTCGCCGAGGACGCCGCGCACGCCGTCGCGCTCGGCGCCACCGAACTGCGCCTGTACCACGCGGGCCTGGCCTCCGGCGCCGACCTGGAGGCGGTGGCCGCGGCACTGCGCACCCTCGGCTGACGGTCGGTCGATTACCGTCGCAGCAGCCCCGGGTCCCTGACGACCCGGGGCGCTCGGGCGTGCCCGCACGGCGGCCCACGAGGCCCGCGCGAGGGGTTCGAGGTTCGCCTGCCGCGCGTCCGCGGGCGCCCGCGACGGCGCCGGGAAGCCGTACGAACGAGTTTTGTCAGAAGCGTTGACGAATCCCTGACCCCGCCCTACGTTCGTCGCCGTCGTACTTCGTACGTCATATATGAGACGCGATACGCGAGATATGAGACCCCGTATGACCTTCGCTCCCAGTCCCGTCCCCTCCCGCACGCAGTACGTGCTGGAGGAGATCAAGCACGCCATCCTCACCGGACAGCTGCCGCCCGGCCGCGCCCTGGTGGAGACCGAACTGGCGGCGCGCTTCGGGGTGTCGAAGACGCCTGTACGGGAGGCGCTCAAGACCCTGGCCGGCACCGGCCTCGTCGTCATGAGCCAGTACAAGGGCGCCACCGTCCGCACGGTCGACGCCGCCATGGCGCGCGAGGTCTACGACGTGCGGCTGCTGCTGGAGCCCGAGGCGGTGCGCCGCACCATCGCGCGCCGCGCGTCCCTCGAGGCGGCCGGGCAGGCGCTCGTCCGGGCCGACGGGGCCGCCGACCAGGCCGAACGGTCGCTGGCCAACCGGGAGTTCCACCGCGCGCTGTACCTGCCGTGCGGGAACCCGCTGCTGGCCCGGATGCTCGACGAGGTGCGCGACCAGGCCGCGCTCGTGTCCACCGTCGCGTGGAGCGCCGACCCGTCGTGGCGGCGCGAGGCCGACGAGCACCGGGAGATCCTGCGCCTCGCCCTGGCCGGTGACGCCGAGGGCGCCGCCCGCGCCGTGCACGAGCACATCGCCCGGTTCGTCCAGCGGGCCTTCCCCGAAGGGCCCGAAGCGGAGCAGGACGCCGCCGGACCGGACACGGCGGCGCTCGCCGACGTGCCCGGCCACCCGTAGTATCCCCCGGCCCGGACGTCACCGCCCCGCATCGGGAAACGGCGGTGAACCGGGACCGCCCCGTACCCGTGACAGTCAGAGAAAGGCCGGTACGCATGGACCACACCTCGCTGAGGGCGGCGCTCGCGGACGTCGTCGCGATCCCCGTGACCCCGTTCGACACCGACGGCGGTGTCGACCGGGACACGTATCGCGCCCTCCTGCGCAGGCTGCTCGACAGCGGCGTACGGGCCGTGACCCCCAACGGCAACACCGGCGAGTTCTACACGCTGACGCCCGACGAGCGCCGTCTCGTCACGGAGCTCACCGTGGCGGAGACCGGTGACCGCGCCGCCGTCCTCGTCGGTGTCGGCCACGACGTGCCGACCGCCACGGCCGCCGCCCGGCACGCCCGGGAGGCGGGCGCGGGCATGGTCATGGTCCACCAGCCGGTCCACCCGTACGTCTCCCGTGACGGCTGGGTGGACTATCACCGCGAGATCGCCGACGCCGTACCCGAACTGGGCGTCGTCCCCTACATCCGCAACCCGCTCCTCGACGGCGCGGCCATCGCCCGCCTCGGCGAGCTGTGCCCCAACGTGATCGGCGTCAAGTACGCGGTCCCCGACGCGGCCCGCTTCGCCGCCGTCGCCCGGGACGCGGGCCTCGACCGGTTCGTGTGGATCGCCGGTCTCGCGGAGACGTACGCCCCCTCCTACTGGGCGATGGGCGCGACCGGATTCACCTCGGGTCTGGTGAACGTCGCGCCGGGGATCTCCCTCGCCATGCTGAGGGCGCTGCGCGACGGCGACTACCCGGCCGCCCAGGAGGTGTGGGAGCGGATCCGCCGCTTCGAGGACCTGCGGGCCGCCGACCAGGCCGCGAACAACGTCAGCGTCGTCAAGGAGGCCCTGGCCGCGCTCGGCCTGTGCCGCCGTGACGTACGCCCGCCGAGCCGGCTGCTGCCCGAGGAGCGCCGCGCGGAGATAGCCGAGATGGTCAAGGAGTGGGACGCGTGAGCACCGAGGAAACCCGGCCCGCCGAGCACGGCACCCCGGACGCACAGGGCACCGGGGAAACCCGGCCCGCCGGTTCCGGCGCCCCCGCCGCACAGAGCGCCGAGGCCCCCGCCGCGCGGACCCTCCGCAGTCACCAGTGGTACGGAACCGACGGCCTGCGCTCGTTCAGCCACCGCGCCCGCACCCGCCAGCTCGGCTACCTGCCCGAGGAGCACCTCGGCAAGCCGGTCATCGCGGTCCTCAACACCTGGTCCGACATCAACCCCTGCCACGTCCACCTCCGCGACCGCGCCCAGGCCGTGAAGCGCGGGGTGTGGCAGGCGGGCGGCTTCCCGCTGGAGTTCCCGGTCTCCACGCTGTCCGAGACCTTCCAGAAGCCGACCCCGATGCTCTACCGGAACCTCCTCGCCATGGAGACGGAGGAGCTGCTGCGCTCCTACCCGGTGGACGGCGCCGTCCTCCTGGGCGGCTGTGACAAGTCCACGCCCGCGCTGCTGATGGGCGCCGCTTCGGTGGACCTGCCGGCCGTGTTCGTCCCGGCGGGTCCGATGCTGCCGGGCCACTGGCGGAACGAGGTCCTCGGCTCGGGCACCGACATGTGGAAGTACTGGGACGACAAGCGGGCCGGGCTCATCGGCGACTGCGAGATGGCCGAACTGGAGAGCGGGCTCGCCCGGTCGCCGGGCCACTGCATGACCATGGGCACCGCCTCCACCCTGACCGCCGCCGCCGAGGCGCTCGGCGTGACCATGCCCGGCGCGTCCTCCATCCCGGCCGTGGACTCGGGCCACGACCGGATGGCGGCGGCCGCGGGGCTGCGGATCGTGGAGCTCGTACAACAGGACCTGCGGCTGTCGCGGCTCCTGACCCGCGAGGCGTACGAGGACGCCGTCACGACCGTCCTCGGGCTCGGCGGCTCCACCAACGCGGTCATCCACCTGATAGCCATGGCGGGCCGCTCCGGGGTGCGGCTCACGCTGGACGACTTCGACCGGATCGCCCGCACGGTGCCGGTCCTGGCGAACCTCCGCCCCGGCGGGCAGTACCTGATGGAGGACTTCCACTTCGCCGGGGGCCTGCCCGGGTTCCTCGCGCGGATCACCGACCTGCTGCACCTGGACCGGCCGACCGTCGCCCACGCGACCCTGCGCGAGCAGCTCGCCGGGGCCCAGGTCCACAACCCGGAGGTGATCCGCCCCCGCGAGAAGCCGCTCGCGGACGAGGGCGGACTCGCCGTCCTGCGCGGCAACCTCTGCCCGGACGGCGCCGTCATCAAGCACATCGCCGCCGAGCAGCACCTGCGCCGCCACACCGGCCCGGCCGTCGTGTTCGACGACTACCGCACCATGCAGCGCACCATCAACGACCCGGCGCTCGGCATCACCGCCGACCACGTCCTCGTCCTGCGCAACGCGGGCCCCAAGGGCGGCCCCGGCATGCCGGAGTACGGGATGCTCCCCATCCCCGACTACCTGCTCAAGCAGGGCGTGCGGGACATGGTGCGGATCTCCGACGCCCGGATGAGCGGCACCAGTTACGGCATGTGCGTCCTGCACGTGGCGCCCGAGTCGTACGTCGGCGGGCCCCTCGCCCTCGTCCGGACCGGCGACCTCATCACGCTGGACGTGGACGCCCGGTCGCTCCACCTCCATGTGGACGACGAGGAGCTGGCCGAGCGGCGCGCCGCGTGGACGGCGCCGGTCCACCCGTACGAGCGGGGCTACGGCGCGCTGTACCAGGAGCAGATCACCCAGGCCGACACGGGCTGCGACTTCGACTTCCTGGCGAGGCCGGGCACCGTACCGGAGCCGTACGCGGGCTGAGCCACCGCAGTGGTCAGGGACCACGCACGCCCTTCGAGAAAGCGCTTACCCCACGCGTGGTCACACCCGCACCACGCCAGCACGACCCCCCGCCGCATTGCACGATGAACGGAGACATGTCATGGCCCAAGCCGCAGCCGTGGCGAGGCAACCCAGGGCCGGTCGGCGCCGCACGGGAGCCGAGCCACGTCGCCTGCCGTATCTGCTGATCGCGCCCGCCGGTCTGCTGATGCTCGGCTTCATCGCCTATCCCGTGCTCAGCGTCTTCTACTACAGCCTCCAGCACTACAACGTCACCAAGCCGTGGAAGAACGGCTACGCGGGCTTCGACAACTTCACCCGCGCCTTCACCGAGGACCCGCTCTTCTGGTCCACGCTCGCCTTCAGCGCCAAGTGGGTCGTCGTCGAGGTCACCCTCCAGCTCGCCCTGGGACTCGTTCTCGCGCTGCTGGTCAACCAGACGTTCGTCGGCCGCGGCATCGCCCGCGCCCTGGTCTTCTCGCCGTGGGCCGTATCCGGCGTGCTCACCACGACCATCTGGATGCTGCTCTACAACCCGTCCACCGGCCTGAGCCGCTACCTCGCGGACGTCGGCATCGGCGCGTACGGCACCTCCGTCCTGTCCGACACGGGCACCGTCTTCTGGGCGGCAGTCCTCGCCGAACTCTGGCGCGGCGTCCCCTTCTTCGCGATCCTCATCCTCGCCGACCTCCAGTCCATCCCGAAGGACCTCTACGAGGCGGCGTCCGTGGACGGCGCGAACCGGATGCGGCAGTTCCTGCACATCACACTGCCGCACCTCAAGGACGCCATCATCCTCTCCACGCTGCTGCGCGCCGTGTGGGAGTTCAACAACGTGGACCTGCTCTACACCCTCACCGGCGGCGGCCCGGCCGGCGTCACCACCACCCTCCCCCTCATGATCGCGAACACCGGCATCGAGGGCCACGACTTCGGTTACGCCTCGGCGCTGACCACCGTCGCGTTCGTGATCCTCCTCTTCTGCTCGATCCTCTATCTGCGCCTGAGCAAGTTCGGAGGCGACCGCCGATGACCGCCGCACTCGCGGAGAAGGGCACCCCCGCGCGCATGCCCGCCCACGACACCCCGGCGCCTCCCGCCGCCGCCCCGCCCCGCCGCCGCAAGCGGGAACGCGCCTTCGACGACGTGCCGCGCTGGCAGATCTACCTGCCGCTCGCCCTGTACCTGCTGTTCACGCTCGTCCCGTTCTACTGGATGCTGCTGTTCGCCGTCCGGCCCGCGGGCTCCACCTCGCTCGTCCCGTGGCCCGTCACCACCGAGCACTTCGAGAAGGTCTGGAACGAGCGCAGCTTCGGCGTCTTCTTCCAGAACAGCATGCTCGTCGGCGTCGCCACCCTCGTCGCCACCACCGTCGTCGCCCTCGCCGGGGGCTACGCGCTGGCCCGGTTCGACTTCCGCATCAAGAACGGCTTCATGCTGGCGCTGCTGTGCTCCCAGTTCATCCCGGGCGCGCTGATGCTGGTCCCGCTGTTCGAGATCTTCCGCAACCTCCAGATGATCAACTCTCTGGGCAGCGTCGTCATCGCGGAGACGGTCTTCCAGCTCCCCCTGTCGATCATCCTGATCAGCGGCTTCATCAAGAACGTCCCCGTCTCCCTGGAGGAGGCCGCCTGGGTGGACGGCTGCTCACGCTTCCGCGCCTTCCGCGCCGTCGTGCTGCCGCTGCTGCGCCCCGGCCTCATCGCCGTCGGCTCCTTCGCCTTCGTGCACAGCTGGAACCACTTCCTGTTCGCCCTGATGTTCCTCAGCGAGCAGGACAAGCAGACGATCCCCGTCGGCCTCAACACCCTGATCGGCGCCGACAGCGTCGACCTGGGCGCCCTCGCCGCGGGCGGCGTCATCGCCGCCGTCCCCGTCGTGATCGTCTTCGCGTTCATCCAGAAGTGGCTGATCACCGGCTTCAGCGCCGGCGCGGTGAAGGGGTGAGCGGGATGACCCATGGACCGCTGTCCCAGCCCCCGTCCCTTCCCCCGTCGTCCCAGGACCTGCCCCTGCCCGTCGTCCTCGCCGGAGCCCGCGGCCACGGCCGCTGGCACCTGAGCAACATCCGCCGCCTCGCCGACGCCGGGCTCGTACGGCTGGTGGGCGTCTGCGAGCTCGACCCGCTCGGCCCGTCCGAGCTGTACGGGTTCGAAGGCGTCGCCCAGTCCGACGACTTCGGCGCCCTCCTCGACGCGACCGGCGCCCGCGCCGCCGTCGTGTGCACCCCCATCGACACCCACACCGACCTGGCGCTCACCGCCGCCCGGCGCGGCGTGCACCTCCTCCTGGAGAAGCCGCCCGCGCCGTCCTTCGCGGAGTTCCGCCGCCTGTCCGACGGGGTGCGCCTGGCGGGCACCGCCTGCCAGATCGGCTTCCAGTCGCTCGGCTCGCACGCCCTGGCCGCCATCGCGGGGCTGGTCGCGGACGGCGCCATCGGGGAGGTCACCGGCATCGGCGCCGCCGGGGCGTGGGCCCGCGACGAGGCGTACTTCCGGCGCTCCCCGTGGGCCGGGAAGCGCAGGCTGAACGGCACCGACGTGGTCGACGGGGTCCTGACCAACCCGCTCGCCCACGCCGTCGCCACCGCCCTGGCGCTCGACGGCAGCCCCTTCGCCGAGGACGTCGCCGACCTGGAACTGGAGCTGGCCCGCGCCAACGGCATCGAGGCCGACGACACCTCCTGCCTGCGCGTCACCACCGCGCGCGGCACCCGCGTCACCGCCGCCGTCACCCTCTGCGCCGAGAAGCCCGGCGACCCGTACGTCCTCGTCCACGGCCGCCACGGCCGGATCACCTTCTGGTACAAGCAGGACCGCGTCCTCCTCCAGCGCGCAGGGCACGGGCCCGTCGAGACCGAACACGGCCGCACCGACCTCCTGGAGAACCTGGTCCACCACGTCGTGGACGGCGACGAACTGCTCGTACCGCCCGACCGGACCGGAGCCTTCATGCGAGTCGTCGAAGCCGTCCGCACCGCACCCGAGCCGCGCGCCCTGCCGATGTCCGACTGGTACGCGGAGGAGACGGCCGACGGGACGCGGCGGCGGATCGTGAAGGGCGTCGACGACCTCGTCCACACGAGCGCCGAGACCCTCTCCCTCTTCTCCGAGCTGGAGGGGGACCGCCGATGACGCCCCCGCTTGTCCTGCGCTGCGCCGGTCGCGCCGTCGGCCACTACGTCCACCCGGCGGACCTGCCCGCCCGGCTCTCCCCGCGCCCGTACCTCCACCCCGTCACGACCCTGCGCGGCACCCCCGTCACCGAGGAGCGCCCCGCCGACCACCTCCACCACCTCGGCGTGTCCATCGCCGTACCGGACGTGGCGGGCCGGAACTTCTGGGGCGGCCGCACCTTCGTCCGCGACCAGGGCCCCACCGAGCTCGACAACCACGGCGAGCAGCGCCACACGGGCTTCAAACTGCGCGACCCGGACGGCTTCGTGGAGGACCTCGTCTGGACCTCCGCCGGTACGGTCCTGCTGCGGGAGCGCCGAACGGTCGCCGTGACCCCGCTGACGGCCGACGCCTGGGCGCTCGACCTCACCTTCGCGCTCACCAACCCGGGCGGCGACGAGGTGTCCATCGGCTCCCCGGCCACCAACGGCCGGCCGGGCGCCGGGTACGGCGGCTTCTTCTGGCGCGCCCCCAAGGACCCTGACGGGCCCCCGGACGTGTTCACGGAGGGCGCCGAGGGCGAGGACGCCGTCCACGGCCGGACCGCCGGCTGGCTGGCGCTGCGCGGGCGGGACTGGACGCTCGTGTTCGCCGGGGCCACCGCCGACACCCGCCGCGACCCGTGGTTCGTCCGCACCGGCGAGTACCCGGGCGTCGGCTCGTCCCTCGCCTGGGCGGCGCGGCTGCCCGTGCCCGCGGGCGGCACCGTCGTACGCCGCGTCGTCACCGTCGTCGCCGACGGCCGCCTCGACCGGGCGGCGGCGGCCGCGCTCGTACGGAAGGCGCTGTCATGACCGAGCCCCGTACGGACACGGCCCCGGCCCGCCCGAGCACGGCCCCGGCCCGGCCCTTCGGCACCGACCGGCCCACCGGCACCGACCACCGCCCCGTCCACCGCGCCGACCAGGGCGACGGCACCTACCGCAACCCGGTCCTCGCCGCCGACTGGTCCGACCCGGACGTCATCGCGGTCGGCGACGACTTCTACCTGACCGCGTCCAGCTTCGGCCGCGCCCCCGGACTGCCGCTGCTGCACTCCCGCGACCTGGTCAACTGGACGCTCGTCGGCCACGCCCTCGAACGGCTCGAACCCGCCGCCGAGTTCGCCGCGCCCCGCCACGACGCCGGGGTGTGGGCGCCCAGCCTGCGCCACGCCGACGGGCGGTTCTGGATCTTCTGGGGCGACCCCGACCACGGGATCCACCAGGTCAGCGCCGAGGACATCCGGGGCCCGTGGACCGCGCCGCACCTGCTCAAGGCGGGCAAGGGCCTGATCGACCCGTGCCCCCTGTGGGACGAGGAGACCGGTGAGGCGTACCTCGTGCACGCCTGGGCGAAGTCCAGGGCCGGGGTGAAGAACCGGCTCACCGGCCACCGGATGAGCCGCGACGGCCGCACCCTCCTCGACGAGGGCACGATCGTCGTGGACGGCGACCGCGTCCCCGGCTGGTTCACCCTAGAAGGGCCCAAGCTGTACCGGCACGACGGCTGGTTCTGGATCCTCGCGCCCGCCGGGGGAGTGGAGACCGGCTGGCAGGGCGCCTTCCGGTCGCGGGAGTTCACCGGACCGTACGAGGAGCGGATCGTCCTCGCCCAGGGCGGCACCGACGTCAACGGCCCCCACCAGGGCGGCTGGGTGCGCACCCCGGCGGGCGAGGACTGGTTCCTGCACTTCCAGGCCCGGGGCCCGTACGGCAGGGTCGTCCACCTCCAGCCCATGGCGTGGGACGACGACGGGTGGCCGGTCATGGGCGACCGGGGCGAGCCGGTCCTCCGGCACCGCAAACCGGCCGCGCCGCCGCAGCCGGTCGCGGCGCCCGCGACCGACGACGCCTTCCCCGGCGGCCGGTTCGGTCCGCAGTGGCAGTGGACCGCCAACCCCCGGCCCGGCTGGACCACCGGGCACGGCGGCGACGGGCTGCGCCTGACCTGCGTCCGCACCGGCGACGCGCACGACCTGCGGCTGCTGCCGCACGTCCTGACGCAGCGGCTGCCCGCCGAGACGTTCACCGCCGAGGTCGGCCTGGTGCTGGAGAGCACCGAGCCGGGTGCGCGGGCCGGGCTCGCCGTGCTGGGCGACGCGTTCTCGTGGATCGGCCTGGAGCGCGGCGCCGACGGGGCCGTACACCTGGTGCACCGGTTCGCGGAACCCGTGGCGGAGGCGGAACGGGACGCCGCCCCGCCACGGCCGGCGCCGGACGGGCGCGTACGGCTGCGGGTGGAGGTGACGGCCGGGGCGCGCTGCCGGTTCACGGCCGACACCGGGGACGGCCCGCGGCCGTCCGGGCCCGTGTTCGCCGCCACCCCGTGGCGGTGGGTCGGCGCGCTGCTCGGCCTGTTCGCGGCGGCGCCGCCCGGGCCGGGGAGCGGCGGGACCGCCGAGTTCACCGGCTTCCGGATCACCTGAACGCCCCCGGGCCCCGGGGCACCCGGCGCCCCCGGCTTCCGGGTCACCCGGCGCCCCGGCGTCCGCACCATCAGAACCACCCGCACCACCCGCACCACCCCCCAGAAGGACATCCACCGCACGACCCGCAACGCGAAAGAAGAGAGAGCCGACATGACCATCTCCAGAAGCCTCAGAGGACGCGCGGCCACCGCCGTCGCCCTGACCGCCACGCTCGCGCTCACCGCCACCGCCTGCGGTGACGACGGCAGCGGCGGCGCCGGCGCCGAGGGCTCGGGCACGGGCACCATCACCTTCTGGGACAACAACGGCGGCGTGCGGACCGCCGTCTGGCAGGAGATCATCAAGGACTTCGAGGCCAAGAACCCCGGTATCAAGGTCAAGTACGTCCCGATCCCCAGCGAGGACGTCCAGTCGAAGTACGACACGGCCATCGCGGGCGGCGGCCTGCCCGACGTGGGCGGTGTCGGCGCGGCCTACCTGGCGAACATGGTCGCGCAGAACGCCCTCGACCCGGTCGGCGAGCGCATCGAGGGCTCCTCCCTGAAGGGCAAGCTCGTCCCCGGCATGGTCGAGTCGGTCAAGTCGGCGGGCGGGCGCGGCGACGAGATGTACTCGGTGCCGACCTCCGCCAGCAACGGCGTCCTCTACTACCGGACCGACCTGTTCAAGGCGGCCGGCCTCCCGGCGCCCACCACGTGGGAGGCGTTCTACACGGCCGCCGGGAAGCTGACCGACGCCAAGAACAACAAGTTCGGCTACACGATCCGCGGCGGCGCCGGTTCCATCGCCCAGGCCCTGGACGCGATGTACGGCCAGTCCGGCATCACCGAGTTCTGGAACGGCGACAAGACGACCGTCAACGACCCGAAGAACGTCGCCGCGCTGGAGAAGTACGTCGGCCTGTACAAGAAGGCCACGCCCGAGGCCGACGTCAACAACGACTTCAAGAAGATGAACGCCCAGTTCGACTCGGGCTCCATCGCCATGATGAACCACAACCTGGGCTCCTACACGGACCACGTGAAGGCCCTCGGCACCGACAAGTTCGCCGGGATACCCAACCCGACCGGGCCGGACGGCGTCCGCGTCCAGGTGTCCAACCCGGTCGACGGCCTCGGCCTCTTCCGCACCAGCGAGAACAAGGCCGCGGCGTGGAAGTTCATCGAGTTCGCCGCCTCGCACGAGTCGAACAGCAAGTGGAACGAGTCGGCGGGCGCCATCCCGGCCAACACGGAGGCGGCGAACGACCCGTGGCTGGATAAGGCCCAGGCCACCAAGCTCGGCGCGCAGGCCCTCAACGACGGCTCCACCAAGATCGTCCAGCTGCCGTACTACCTGCCCGACTGGAACAAGATCAGCAAGTCGGAGAACGAGCCGAACTTCCAGAAGGTGCTGCTCGGCGCGATGACGGCCAAGGAGTTCCTGGACACCATCGCCAAGCAGCTCAACGAGGCGCAGGCCGAGTGGAACACGCAGTTCAAGAAGGACTGACGTCCCCCAGGACCGGCCGGCGGCGGTCCGGGTCGCGCCCCGCCGCCGGCCACATCATCCGGTGCTCCACCTCCCGCACCTCACACAGCTCCTGCACCTTCCGCACCTCCTGTCCCTCCACCCCCTCCGGTACGAGAGCGAGGCACGACGACGTGTCCCTGAGCCGCAGACAGACCATGGCGGCGCTCGCCGCCCTCCCCGTGGCGGGTGCGGCCGCCACCCCTCCGGCGGCGGCCGCCACCCACCCGGCCGCCGCCGCCGGACAGGCCGCCCCCGGCCACCGGCCCCGCCCGGCCCTGTACATCGCGGGCGACTCGACGGCGGCGCAGAAGTACGCCCCCGCCGCCCCGGAGACCGGCTGGGGCATGGCCCTGCCGTTCTTCCTCACCCCGCACCTGCGGGTCGCCAACCACGCGATGAACGGCCGCAGTTCGAAGAGCTTCATCGACGAGGGCCGGCTCGACCCGATCCTCGCGGACATCCGCCCGGGCGACCTGCTCCTCGTCCAGTTCGGGCACAACGACCAGAAGTCCGAGGACCCGGCCCGGTACACCGAGCCGTGGACCACCTACCGGGAGCACCTCCTCCGGTACGTCTCCGGGGCGCGCGCCCGGGGCGCCCGGCCGGTGCTGCTCACCTCCGTGGAGCGGCGCAGGTTCGACGCGGCGGGCCGCGCGGTCACCTCCCACGGGGAGTACCCGGCCGCCATGCGCGCCCTCGCGGCCGAGCACGACGTGCCGCTCGTGGACGTCCAGGCCGCGTCGCTCGCCGAGTGGCAGCGGCTGGGGCCCGAGCGCTCGAAGGCGTACTTCAACTGGCTGGCGCCCGGCGAGTCGCCCAACTACCCGGACGGCCGCCAGGACAACACGCACTTCCGGCCCGTCGGCGCCGTCGAGGTCGCCCGCATGGTGGCCCGGGGCCTGCTCGCCGGGGGCCTGCTCCGGCCCGGGGACGTACGCCGTCTCGACGAGGAGGTCCCGGCCGACCGGATCACCTGGCCGCCCGCCGCCTGACCCGCCCCACCCCCCTTCCCTCCCTTGTCAGGAGCCGCAATGCGCACCAACGAATGTCATGCTCAGGTCATTAGACGGCGTGCTGTGGCGTCGGCCGTCCGCCGCACCGCCCTGGTGCTCTCCCTCACGGCCGTCACCGCCCTCGCCGCCCCCGCGGCCACCGCCGCGCCCGTCCCCGCCTCCGCCTCGGCCTCCGCCGACGGCGCCGCCGCCACCGGTGCCGCGTGGAGCCACGGGACCGGCCGGGACCTCGCCCGCCAGACGCTGCCCGCCGGTGACGGCTGGGCCTCCGCCGACGGCGGCACCACCGGAGGCGCCGCAGCCGACGCGGCGCACGTTCACACGGTCACCACCTGGGCCCAGTTCCGCGCCGCGCTCGCGGCGGGCGGCGACGCGCCGAAGATCATCCGTGTGGTCGGCACCCTGAACGCCACCGAGGGCGGCTGCGAGAGCTTCGAGGCGCCCGGCTACGACTTCGACCAGTACCTCGCCGACTACGACCCGGCCGTCTGGGGCTACGACCGCGAGGTCAGCGGCCCGCAGGAGGACCTCCGAGCCGCCTCCGCGAAGAACCAGGACCAGGCCATCAAGGCGTACGTCCCGTCCAACACGACCATCGTCGGCGTGGGCCGGAACGCCGGGATCACCGGCGCCAGCCTCCAGGTCAAGGGCGTCAACAACGTCATCGTCCGCAACCTCACGCTGGAGAGCCCGCTCGACTGCTTCCCCCAGTGGGACCCCACGGACGGCGCGACCGGCGCGTGGAACTCCGAGTACGACGCGATGGTCGTGTACGGCTCCAGCCATGTGTGGATCGACCACAACACGTTCACCGACGGCCGGTACCCGGACAGCTCCCTGCCCCGCTACTACGGCGAGCTGTACCAGCAGCACGACGGCGAGCTGGACATCGTGCGCGGCGCGGACCTGGTGACCGCGTCCTGGAACGTGTTCGCCGACCACGACAAGACCCTGATGATCGGCAACAGCGACAGCGCGGGCGCCACCGACCGGGGCAAGCTGCGCGTCACCCTCCACCACAACCTGTTCAGCAACGTGGTCGAGCGGGCGCCGCGCGTCCGGTTCGGCCAGGTGGACACGTACAACAACCACTACGTCATCCCGGCGGACGGCTACGCGTACAGCTTCGGCATCGGCGCCGAGTCGCGGCTGGTGGCGGAGAAGAACTCGTTCCGGCTGCCGGAGGGCGTACCGGCCGGGAAGATCCTCAAGAAGTGGAAGGAGGCCCCGGTCACCGTCGCGGGCAACTACGTCAACGGGCGGTCCGTGGACCTCCTCGCCGCGCACAACACGCAGTTCCCGGGCGAGGTCCTCCAGCCGGACGCGGGCTGGACGCCCACGCTCCGCACCCGCGTGGACCACCCGCGCGTCCTCCCGGCCCTGGTCACCCACCGCGCAGGGGCGGGCCGCCTCCGCTGACCGGCCCCCGGTGACCGGCCTCTGTACAGGCCCCGTGCCGCCTCCGGACAGCCGGCGCGGGGCCCCTCCGGCGGCCGCCGCCCCTCGGCACCCCGTGCCGCCGCCACTCGGCCGTCGCCCCTCGGCACCCGTGTGGCCGTCTCCCGGCCGCCGCCGCCGCTCGGCCTCGGCCGCCGACGGGGCCCGGCTCGACCGACCCGGCTCGGGCAGCTCGGCCGCCCCCGGCTCGTACGACCCCACACCGCAAGGAGCAGACATGTCACCGCTCAGCCGCAGAAGCCTCCTGTGGGCCGGAGCCGCGGGCTTCGGGACCCTCATCGGGGCCGCGGCCCCCGGGCACGCGACCGCCCCGGTGGCCGAAGGGCACGCCGCCCCCACCGCGCCCTTCGGCCCCTACGGCGCCCCCGGCCGCCGCCTCACCCCCCGCACCCTGTACGTGGACCCCGCGGGCCGCGGCGACCACGCGACCGTCCAGGCGGCCGTCGACGCGGCGGGGCCCGGCCACACGCTGGTCCTGGCGCCCGCCACGTACCGCGAGACCGTCACCGTCCCCGCCACCCACACCGGTCTGACCCTCCTCGGCGCGAGCGGCGACCCGCGGCGGACGGTCATCGTGTACGACAACGCCGCCGGCACCCCGAAGCCCGACGGCTCCGGCACCTACGGCACGTCCGGCTCGGCCACCACCACGGTCGCCGCGGCCGGGTTCACCGCGTACCGCGTCACCTTCGCCAACGACTTCCTGCGCGCCGATCACCCGCAGATCACCGCCACGCAGGCCGTCGCGCTGAAGGCGACCGGCGACCGGTCGGCGTTCCTCCACTGCCGGTTCCTCGGCCACCAGGACACCCTGTACGCCGACTCCTCCTCCCTGTCGGCGTTCGCCCGGCAGTACTTCGCGCACTGCTACGCCGAGGGCGACGTGGACTTCGTCTTCGGGCGGGCCACGGCCGTGTTCGAGCACTGCCGGTTCCACACCCTGGCCCGGGACGTGGACTTCACCCCGAAGGGCATGGTGTTCGCGCCGTCCACGGCGGTCGCCAACCCGTACGGGTTCCTCGCCGACAGGTGCCGGATCACCAGCGGCGCGGAGGACGGCGCGTACAAGCTGGCCCGGCCGTGGGTGCCCAGCTCCGATCCGACCGCCCGCCCGTCGCTCGTGGTCCGCGACAGCCTGCTGGGCCCGGGCATCGACGCGGCTGCGCCGTACACCAACATGCGCGAGCAGTACCCGTGGCAGGCGCAGCGGTTCGCCGAGTACCGCAACTCGGGGCCGGGCGCGAGGGTCCTGGACCCGGCCCAGCGCCCCCAGCTCACCCGCGCCGAGGCCGCTACGGCGACCCGCGCGACGTACCTGGGGGACTGGAGGCCGTACGCGGACTGAGGGGCACCGGCCCGTGAGGGTCTGCCGAGCGGGCGCGGGCGCCTCAGTGGCGGGCGCCCGCCCGGCGTTCGTACCGCAGCGCCGCCCAGGTCGCCGCCGCGCCCGCGCCCTCCCACAGGCCCACGCCCAGGAACCCGGCGGGGGCGCGGCCCGCGACGACGGCGGCGGTGAACACCGCGCAGGTCAGCAGCCGGAACGGCACCGTCCACGCGTAGAACGCCCGCCAGTCGGAGAGCGCCGCGAGCACGTAGTACACGCCCATGTTCACGGCCGCCATCGACGACGCGGTCAGGAACACCAGGGTGTGGTCGCCCGCCGCCCGCGCCCCGTCCGGTACGGGATCGAAGCCCATCACCGACAGCAGCGCGTCCGGCGCCGCCAGGCCCACCGCGCCGAGCGCCGCGGCCAGCAGCCCGAAGACGGCCATGGTCCAGCCGGACAGGGAACGGGGGCGGGACGACAGGCGGCGCACGGAGCCTCCAAGTGCGGGGAACGGACGGCGAGTCGATGCTCGCAGGCGTCAACCCGCCACCCGCGCCCGGGTCCCGGCAACAGCCCCGCCCGGCCCCGGAGCCGTCCGCCCGCGCCCGCATCCCGGCCTCACGCCCGGCGCGCGTCCACGGCCTCACGCCCGGCGCGCGCCCCGCCCGGCCCGGCGCCGCGCCCTCACCCGGCCGGTGTGATGAACCCCGACTCGTACGCGACGATCACCGCCTGGGTGCGGTCGCGCGCGCCCGTCTTGGCGAGCACGGCGGCCACATGCGTCTTCACCGTCGCCGCGCCGACGCCCAGCCGCGCGGCGATCTCCGCGTTCGTCATGCCCGTCGCCATCAGCCGCAGCACGTCCGCCTCCCGCTCGGTCAGCCGGGCCACCCACGGCGCGGGCGGCGCCGCGGGCCCCCACCGCCCGTACTCGGCGGCCAGCCCCCGCAGCGCGGCCGGGTACAGCAGCGAGTCGCTGCGCGCCACGAGCCGTACCGCCGACACGAGGTCCTCCGCCCCGGACCGCTTCAGCAGGAACCCGGCCGCGCCGACGCGCAGCGCGTCGTACACGTACTGGTCGTTCTCGAAGGTGGTGACGACCACGATCCGCGGCGGACCGGGCATGGTCGCCAGGAGCTGCTCGGTCGCCCGGATGCCGTCGATCCCGGGCATGCGCACATCCATCAGCACGATGTCGGGCCGCAGTTCCCGCACCACCGACACGGCCTCGGCGCCGGTCGCGGCCTCACCGACCACGTCCAGGTCCGGTTCGGCGGCCAGGATGACCCGCAGCGCGGTGCGGACCATCCGCTCGTCGTCGGCGAGCACGACGCGGATCACCGGCGGCCCCCCGTCAGCGGCAGCCGTACGGTGAGCCGCCATACGGCCCCGTCGTCGGCGGGCCCGCCTGCCGCGTGCCCGCCCAGCAGCGCGGCCCGTTCGGCGATGCCGCGCAGCCCCCGGCCGCCGCCCGGCCGTACCACCGGCGCGCGGCCGGTCAGCGGGTTCTCCATGGTGACCTCCAGTTCCCCGTCCGCCGCGCGCAGGCGCAGTGACACCGGCGCGGCCCCTCCGTGGCGCAGCGCGTTGCTGAGCCCCTCCTGCACGATCCGGTACGCCTCGCGGGACACCGGCCCGGGCACGGCCGCGACCGGGTCGCCCTCCAGGGCGCACGCCACCTCCAGCCCGCTGTGCGCGAGCAGCGTGTCGAGCGCCTCCAGGCCGGGGCCCGGCAGTTCCCCGTCGTCCTCGCCCTGCCGCAGCAGGCCCAGCACGGAGTCGAGTTCGCCGACCGTGCGGCGCGTCGTCTCCTCGATGGCCGTGAGCGCCTCCCGTACGAACGCGAGGTCCGGTTCCGGCGCGTCGATGACCCGGCGCGCGGCGCCCGCCTGGAGGGTGACGGCGCTCAGCGCGTGGCCCACGGAGTCGTGCAGTTCGCGGGCGAGCCGGTTGCGCACGGCCAGTTCGGCGGCGCGCCGCTCGGCCGCCGCGAGCCGGTCGGCCGGGGTGGGGCCGAGCAGCACCGGCGCCTGCCGCGCCAGCAGCGCCCCCGCCCCGGCGGCGGCCGCGGCGAGCGCCAGCAGCATCAGCAGCCCTGCGGGCACGCCGAGCGCCGCCCACCACGGGTGGTCCAGGCCGTACGCCCGGCCGAGCGCCGACTCCCGCAGGCCCCGCGAGAACGGCAGCGCCATCGTGGTGACGGCGAACGGCGGCAGCGCCAGCGACGCCCCGCTGACCAGCCCGCCGATCCCCACGTGGAGGGTGAACCAGGCGGCCGTACGGGCCTTCGCCGCGCGCGAGGTGGCCGGACCGTCGGCGAGCCGCTCGGCCGGGACACCGCACAGCACCCGCGCCGCCGCCACCGACATGGGCCGGACGAGCGGGACGACCCCGGTGACGGCGGCCAGGGGCAGCGCCAGCAGGTAGGCCCCGAGCTGCGTCGTCAGCGACCCGGTGAACGCGTCCGCCCGGTCGGTGAACAGCGCCAGGACGACCGTCCCGACCAGCCAGTACGGCATGAGCAGGGCACCGCCCAGGACGAGGTGCGTCCAGCGCAGCCGCGCCCGCCGCCCGAGCAGCGCCACCCCTGCCTGCCGTGCCCGCCGCCCCGGCAGCGTCCGCGCCGCCCCCCGGGGCAGGCCGCCGCCGGGGCGGAGGCGGGCCCTCATCCGGCGCGCCTGCGCAGGAACACGGCCACGCACCCGGCCAGCACCATCCCCGTGATCATCTCGCCAGCGTAGGTCAGCGTGAGCAGCGCCGTCGGCTCCTTCGCCGGATCCGCGGAGGGCGCCAGCGCGGCGAGGAACTGCCAGCCGCCCCAGCACCCCACGGCCCCCGACCCGGCCCAGCCCAGCGCCAGCGGCACCCGTACGGGAAGGCCCCGCCCGCGCCGGAACACCAGCAGCCCGACCCCGGTCACCGCGGCCGCCGCGTACAGGGCGCGCAGTGCCTCAAGCGCGTGGAAGCCCGCCGTGCGGGAGGCCACCTGCGACGGGGACAGCCCCTCCGTCATCCCGGACGCCCAGCCGACGTGCACGGCGGCTACCGGCAACAGGGCCAGCGAGGCGGCCACGGCGACGGCCCGCACCACGGGCCCGGACACGCGCGGCGTCAGGTCCCGGACGGTGCCCCGCCACACGTGGCTCCACCGGCCGGTGGCGTACCGGACGAACAGCGCGCCCAGGGCGAGGCCCTGCACGATGAACCCGCCGTACACGACGGTGAACACCCATGGGTCGAGGAACGGCTCGGAGGAGACGGCCGCGGTGTGCGGCTCCTCCCACAGCCCGGCGACCGTGCCGACCGGGAAACCCACCATGACCGGGACGAGCAGTCCGGTCGCCGCCCACATGGGAACGGCCAGCAGCCAGGCGGGGACCCGCTGCCCCCACCGCTGGGTGAGGAGCAGCGCCAGCACGATCACGGCCAGGTCCATCAGCAGCGTCACGGCGTTGGCGACGGCGATCAGCCGGGGCTGCTCCAGCAGCAGGCTCCCCTCGGGCACCCCGACCCGGCTCCCGGCCAGCCAGGCGGCCTTCAGCGTCAGATACGGCAGGCAGGCGAGGATCGCGACGACGCGCAGCACACGTACGGCGGTACCGGGCGGCCCGGGAAGGGCGAGCGGGGTCGTTGTCATGCCTTAACCCTCCCGCCGGGCCCCCGTGGACACGTCGTGCCCGCCGACGATCCGTCTCCGCCGCACGGGGGAGACCCCCTGCCCGCCGGGTGGACCGGCCCCGACGGGTGTTTCCGGCCATGACAGAATCCGGCCACTGACTCGGGCGGCCACGCCGGGTCCTCATGCAAGGGGGGGGACATGGCGGTGCCGGGACGCTCGGCGGCGGTGGGAGCCGTGGCGGTGGCGGTGGCGCTGCTCGTCGCGGGATGCGCGGGGGCCACCGGTGAGCCGACCACGACGGCACCGGCCGACACGGCCTCCGCCGCCCCGGCGGCGGGCGCTTCGGCGGCGGTGAAGCCCTCGCGGATGCCCCGGGAGCAGGTGGAGGCGGACTTCCTGTTCGCCACCGAGGGCATGGGGGCCGAGGCCCTGCGCTTCGTCCGGCGCGACGACGCGCACATGCACTCCTGCATGATCGACGGGGTGTTGGCGACACCCGAGGTGAGGGGCAGGGCCGAGCTGCTGAAGATCGTGGAGAGGCTGCGCCTCCGAGGGTGGCGGTCCGACGCGGTGGTGACGCCGGACGAGGACGGAGTGCAGACCGTCGCGAAACGCGGCGGCTGGCTGATGTTCATCGGTGTCGGGCCCGTACCGGAGCAGTTCAAGGCACAGGTCGGCGCCAACAGGGGTGCCTTGGCCGTCGGGGGGACGGCGGATACCTGCGGGGCGCAGTAGACGGGCCCCGGCCCGGTGGTCGTCTCGGCTTCCGCCCGACCGCCCCTGCCCCCGCCGTGAACGGCCCCTACCTCAGCGTGAACACGACCTCGTCCACTTCCTCCCCGCGCCCGTGCGCCCAGCCGCGGTCGTGGCCGGTCGCCACGAAGCCGCACTTGCGCAGGACGCGGCACGACGCGGCGTTGTCGGTCGCCGCGCGGGCGCGCAGCGGCCGTTCCGGGACCAGGTCCAGCAGCGCGGAGAGGGCGGCGGTGGCGACGCCGCGCCCCCAGTGGGCGCGGTCGATCCAGTACGTCACCTCCCGCTCGCCGGGCGGCCCGTACACGGCGGCGTGCCCGGCCGGGGCGCCGTCCACGAGGACGAGCCGGTTGACGTCCGGCGAGGCGGGCAGCCGCGCCCAGTGCGCGTCGAACGCTGCCCGGTCATCCGGGTCCCGGGCGGTGAACGCGGCCATGCGGCGCGCCTCGGGATCGCGTACCAGCGCGAACAGGTAGTCGAGGTCCCCGGCGCGCACCGGCCGCAGGGACACGACGGCTCGGGCCGTCATCAGAGTGTCCGGGTGGCGAGGGTGAGCCGGTCGCGGGCGTCGAACAGGGCGTCCTTGACGGTCTGCTCGTGGGCCGGGGTGAGCCGGGCGGCCGGCACCGAGCAGCTGAGCGCGTCGCGGGCGGGGGTGCGGTTCGGGACGGCGACGCCGAAGCAGCGCAGGCCGAGCGTGTTCTCCTCGCGGTCGACGGCGTACCCCTGCGCGCGGATCGCGGCCAGCTCGTCGATGAGCTTCTCGCGGTCGGTGATGGTGTGCTCGGTGAGCGCGGGCAGCGTCCCGGGCAGCAGTTCGCGCACCCGCTCGTCGTCGTACGTGGCGAGCAGCGCCTTGCCCAGCGCGGTGGAGTGGACGGGCAGCCGTCGCCCGACGCGGGTGAAGGGGCGCAGGTGGTGCTGGGCCTGGCGGGTGGCCAGATGGACGACGTTGGCGCCGTCGAGGCGGGCGAGGGGGACGGTCTCGGTCGTGTCGTCGGCGAGCCGGTCGAGGGTGGGGCGGGCCGCCGCGACGACCTCGTCGCCGTCGATGTACGACGTGCCGACGAGCAGCGCGCGGACGCCGATGCCGTACCGGGTGCCGGTCGCGTCCGTCTCCACCCAGCCGAGCTCCACCAGCGTCCGCAGCAGCATGTACAGGCTCGACTTGGGGTAGCCGACCGCCTCCTGGACGGCGGCGAGCGTGTGCATGCCGGGGCTCCCCGCGAAGTACTCCAGCAACTCCACGGTGCGCACGGCCGACTTGACCTGCGCCCCGCCGGTTTCGGCAGCGGACATTGGCTCTTGACCCCTTCGGACGCCCGTCAATAGAGTCCCTGTGGATTCACCATCAGGAACGCCGTTCAGAATAGCGAACAGGCGGGAAGCGCACAGTCGGAAGGACGTCCGCGGTGTCCGCAGCAGAAGTCTGGAGTGTCGATCCCCGAACCGGGAAGCGCCGGGAGCGGGTCGCGACGGAGGCGACCGCCCACGACGTGGACCGCGCGGTCCGGGCCGCGCACGACGCGCGGGCCGCGCTGGCCGACCGCGCCGTACGGTCCGCGTTCCTGCGGTCGGCGGCCGCCCGGCTGGAGGCGGCGAGGGACCGGCTGGTCGCCGCCGCCGACGCCGAGACCGCCCTCGGGGTGCCCCGCCTCACCGGTGAGCTGGCCCGCAGCTGCTACCAGCTGCGCGAGTTCGCCGACATCGTGGACGAGGGCGCGTTCCTGGATGTGATCATCAATCATCCGGACGAATCGGCGACCCCGCCCGTCCCGGACCTGCGCCGCTACAAGGTGCCACTGGGCGTCGTCGCCGTGTACGCCGCGTCGAACTTCCCGTTCGCGTTCTCCGTGCCCGGCGGGGACACGGCCAGCGCCCTGGCGGCGGGCTGCCCGGTGGTCGTCAAGGCGCACCCGGACCACCCGGCCACGTCGGAGCTGGCCGCCGTCGCGCTGCGCGAGGCCGCCGCCGAGCACGGCCTGCCGGAGGCGGTCGTCGGCCTGGTCCACGGCTTCGACGCGGGGGTGGAGCTGGTCCGCCACCCGCTGGTCGCGGCGGCGGGCTTCACCGGTTCCGTACGGGGCGGCCGGGCGCTGTTCGACGCGGCGGCGTCCCGTCCCGTACCCATCCCGTTCCACGGCGAACTGGGCTCCCTCAACCCGGTCGTGGTGACCGAGTCCGCCGCGGCGGAGCGGGCCGACGAGCTCGGCACCGGCCTCGCGGGCTCCATGACGCTGGGCACCGGCCAGTTCTGCGTCAAGCCCGGCCTGGTGCTCACCCCGCGGGGCGAGGCGGGCGACCGGCTCGTCACGTCCCTGACCGGCGCGGTGGCGCAGGCCCCGGAGGGCGTCCTCCTCGACGGGCGGATGCGCGACAACTTCGTCGCGGGCGTCGCCGAGCGGGCCGCGCTGCCGGACGTGGAGGCGCCGGTTGCCCCGGGCGCGGCGGGGGAGCGCGCGGTGGCGCCGGGCTTCCTGACCGTACCGGCCGCCCGCCTCGCGGAGGAGGGCCCGCACGACCTGCTGCTGGAGGAGTGCTTCGGCCCGGTCACGGTCGTCGCCCGGTACGCCACGGACGACGAGGTGACGCGCGTCCTGTCCCGCCTGCCCGGCAACCTCACGGCGACCCTGCACGTCTCGTCGCGGGAGGCCGCGGGCGAGGGCCCGGGCGCGGAGCTCCTGGCGGCGGTCACCCCGCTGGCGGGCCGCGTCGTCGTCAACGGCTGGCCCACGGGCGTCGCGGTGGCCCGCGCCCAGCACCACGGCGGCCCGTACCCGGCGACGACGTCCACGTCCACGTCGGTCGGCGGCACGGCGATGGACCGCTGGCTCCGTCCGGTCGCGTACCAGTCCACCCCCCACGCCCTGCTCCCGGAGGAGCTCAGGGACGACAACCCCCTGAAGCTCCCCCGCCGAGTGAACGGCGTCCTGGAGGCCTGACCCCGGCGCCTCCCGGCGGGCCCGGGAATGCGCGGGGCGCTCGTGGTGTTGGCAGGCGGTGGTGCGGAGGAGTCCTCCGCATCGTCCGCCGCCGTGCCGTACGACCCTGGAGAGAACCCTCATGCGCGTGGAGATCTGGAGCGACATCGCCTGTCCCTGGTGCTACATCGGGAAGGCCCGCTTCGAGGAGGGGCTCGCCGCGTTCGCGCACCGGGACCAGGTCGAGGTCGTGTACCGGTCCTTCGAGCTGGACCCCGGGCGCGCCAAGGGCGAGGTGGCGCCGGTCGTGGACATGCTCGCCGCCAAGTACGGGCGTACGCCCGCGGAGGCGCTCGCCATGGAGGAGCACGTCGCCTCCGTCGCCCACGGCGAGGGCCTCGCGTACCGGGTGGAGGGGCGCGTGCACGGCAGCACCTTCGACATCCACCGGCTCCTCCACCTCGCCAGGGAGCGGGGCCGCCAGGAGGCCCTGCTCGACCTCGCCTACCGGGCCAACTTCGCCGAGGAGCGGTCCGTGTACGACCCCGAGGTGCTGGTCCGGATCGCCGTGGAGGCCGGGCTCGACGAGGCCGAGGCGCGGGCCGTGCTCGCCGACGAGACGGCGTACGCCGACCAGGTGCGCGCCGACGAGCGGGAGGCCGCCGAACTGGGCGCGACCGGTGTGCCGTTCTTCGTCTTCGACCGCCGGTACGGCGTCTCCGGCGGCCAGCCCGCCGAGGTCTTCACGCAGGCGCTGGAGCAGGCGTGGAAGGGCCGCGCCCTCCAGCCCGTCGCCGCCGCAGACCCCGCCCCGGCCTGCGACGCCGACGGCGCCTGCGCGGTCTGAGGGAGGGGGTGGCGGGACGGGCCCGCACCCGCCGTCGGCGCATGAGGACGGGCCCGCCCCCCCGCCGGACGCAGGGGGGCGGGCCCGTCCGGTGCCTTACCGCATCGGTGCCTCACCGCACCGAGGGCTCACCGCACCGGGGTGAAGTCCCTCGCGCCGATGAACTCCGGGCGGCGGACCGGCGCCGCGAAGGGCTCCACCGCCGCGTTCTCCACGCTGTTGAACACGATGAAGACGTTGCTCCTCGGGTACGGCGTGATGTTGTCGCCCGAGCCGTGCATCGCGTTGCAGTCGAACCAGGTCGCCGACCCGGCCCGCCCCGTGAACAGCCGGATGCCGTGCGCGTCCGCCAGGCGGGTCAGGGCCTCGTCCGACGGGGTGCCCGCGTCCTGCATCTGGAGCGACTTCTTGTAGTTGTCCTTCGGCGTCTCGCCCGCGCAGCCCAGGAACGTCCGGTGCGACCCCGGCATGATCATCAGGGCGCCGTTCGTGTCGTGGTTGCGGGTCAGCGCGATCGACACCGACACGGTCCGCATCCGCGGCAGTCCGTCCTCCGCGTGCCAGGTCTCGAAGTCCGAGTGCCAGTAGAACCCGGACGCCCCGAACCCCGGCTTCACGTTGATCCGCGACTGGTGCACGTACACGTCCGAGCCGAGGATGCGCCGCGCCATCCCGACGACCCGCTCGTCCCGCACCAGCTTCGAGAAGACGTCGCTGATCCGGTGCACCTCGAACACCGACCGCACCGCCTGCGACCGGGGCTCCACGATGGACCGCTCGTCGGCCCGTACGTCCGGGTCCGCGACCAGCCGGTCCAGCTCGGCCCGGTAGACCGCGACCTCCTCGTCGGTCAGCAGGTCCTCGACGGGCAGGAAGCCGTCCCGTTCGAACGCCTCCAGGTCCGCGTCGAGCGGCCCCCACACGACCGGGTCGCGGCGGGGCGTGAGCACCTCGGTGGTGCCGCGCGTGGGATACAGGTCCTCCATCACTCAGTCCTCCTCCGTCAGCAGCGGGTACACACCGTTCTCGTCGTGGTCCTCCCGGCCGGTCACCGGCGGGTTGAAGACGCAGACGCAGCGGAAGTCGGTCTTGGGCCGCAGCGTGTGCCGCTCGTGCTTGTCGAGGAGGTACATCGTGCCGGGCCTGATCCAGTGGACCTCGCCGGTCTCGAGGTCGGTCAGCTCGGCCTCGCCCTCGACGCACAGCACGGCCTCGATGTGGTTCGCGTACCACATCGACGTCTCCGTGCCCGCGTACAGCACCGTCTCGTGCAGGGAGAAGCCGACCTTCTCTCGGGCGAGCACGATCCGCTTGCTCTCCCACGTCCCCGACGCGGATCTCACATGGCGCTCGGTGTTCTCGATCTCCTGCAGGGATCGGACGATCACGGTGACCGCACCCTTTCGTAGCGTGACTTCGCAGTCTTCGGCAGTCTTCGGTGGTTTGTCTGATGTCCGTACGGCGGTGTCCCGCGCTCAGGCCGGGCGCGCCGCCGTCTCGCGTACCGCGCGGGCCAGCGTGCGCAGGCCCTCGTCCAGTTCGTCGGCCGTGACGGTCAACGGCGGCAGCAGCTTCACGACCTCGCTCTCCGGGCCCGACGTCTCCAGCAGCAGGCCCAGGTCGAACGCCCGCTTGCAGATCCGCGACGCCCGCTCCTTCTCCGCGAACTCCAGGCCCCACACGAGGCCCCGGCCCCGGTAGTGGGCGCCGTCCGCGGAGTTCTCGTCGCAGATGGTCAGCAGCGCCTGCTCGACCTGCTCGCCGCGGGCCAGGGTCTGCCGCTCCAGGCCGGTGTCCGCCCAGTACGCGCCGAGCGCCGCCGTCGCGGTGACGAACGCCGGGTTGTTGCCGCGGAACGTGCCGTTGTGCTCGCCCGGACCCCATACGTCCAGCTCCGGCCGGAACAGGCACAGCGACATCGGCAGCCCGTAGCCGCTGATCGACTTGGAGACGGTCACGATGTCCGGGACGATCCCGGCCTCCTCGAAGGAGAAGAACGCGCCGGTGCGGCCGCAGCCCATCTGGATGTCGTCGACGATCAGCAGCATGTCGCGGCGGCGGCACAGGTCCGCGAGCGCCCGCAGCCACTCGGGGCGGGCCACGTTGATGCCGCCCTCGCCCTGCACGGTCTCCACGATGACCGCGGCCGGGTGGTTGAGCCCGGAGCCGCTGTCCTCCAGCAGCCGCTCGAACCACAGGAAGTCCGGCACCTGCCCGTCCAGGTAGTTGTCGAACGGCATCGGCGTGCCGTGCACCAGCGGGACGCCCGCGCCGGCCCGCTTGAAGGCGTTGCCGGTCACCGCGAGCGAGCCCAGCGACATGCCGTGGAAGGCGTTGGTGAACGACACGATCGACTCGCGCCCCTTCACCTTCCGGGCCAGCTTCAGCGCCGCCTCCACGGCGTTGGTGCCGGTCGGGCCGGGGAACATCACCTTGTACGGCAGGTCCCGGGGCCGCAGCACCAGCTCGTGGAACGCCTCCAGGAACGCCCGCTTGGCCGTCGTCGCCATGTCCAGGCCGTGCGCGATGCCGTCGCGCTCCAGGTAGTCGAGCAGGGCGCGTTTCAGCACGGGGTTGTTGTGGCCGTAGTTGAGGGAGCCCGCACCGGCGAAGAAGTCCAGGTACGTGTGGCCGTCCTCGTCGGTGAGGCGGGCGCCCTGCGCGCGGTCGAACACGACGGGCCAGCCGCGGCAGTAGCTGCGCACCTCGGACTCCAGCGCCTCGAAGACGCTCAGGGCGGAGGCGGCCGTGCCGCCGTAGCCGTCGCCCCGGCCGAGGACGGTCGTGGCGGTGGATGCTGCGGCGGGGGCGGCCGATGTGGCGGGCGCGGCCGGGAAAGGGGAGGGGCCGGCGGGCGGGGTGATGGTCATGGCTGATCGCTCCTGCGGTGAGGAAGAAGTTCGTGGGACGTGCGGGAGGCGCCGGACGCACCGCGGCGGGCGGCGTCCGCGCGTGGGCGCGCGCCGCGACCGGGCGACGCCCGGGGCCGGGCCGGGCCGGTCCGGGCGCCCGGGGGTCAGGCTGTGCGTGCGGCTCCGGTGACGGGCCGGATGCGGTACAGCACCTCGGGCTCGTGGGAGGTGCCCTCCGGGAACAGCCGGCCGTCGAAGAGGACCTCGCGCTCCAGCGTGGCGCCCCGGCGCTCGGCGAACGAGGTGAACAGCCGGTCGGACGCGGTGTTGTCCGGGGTGACGGTCGTCTCCACGGTGTGGACCCCCCGGTCCGCGAGGCGTGTGGTCAGCGCCTCGAGAAGTGCGGCGGCCAGTCCCCGGCCCCGGTGCTCGCGGTCCACGGCGACCTGCCAGACGACGAGGGTGCCGGGCCGGTCGGGGCGGAGGTAGCCGGTGACGAACGCGATCGGCTCACCGTCGTCGCCGCGTGCGACGAGGGACGTGGCGGCGAAGTCGCGGCACCACAGGAGGTAGCTGTAGGAGGAGTTCAGGTCCAGCACCTCGGAGTCGCGGGCTATCCGCCAGATCGCGGCCCCGTCCTCCACTCGCGGGCTTTCGATGAATTCGTATCGGGCACGTGCAAGCTCTGCTTGTGCGGCGGTCATGTGAATTGAACTTACCCAGCAATTTCTTGGATTGCATCGGTGCGAGACCTTGGGTGGAAAGAGCTGTTGTGTTATCACGCGTGCGCGGGACGCGGAGGGAGGGGACGCGGTTGCGGGGGGTATGAGGAGATATATACGGTCAAAACGGGCGTGATGTGGAGTCCGTCACACTCCCTTGACGCACTTGACACATCGTCGGATCGGTGCGGAATCATTCTGGAAACCCTGCGTTTAGGATCACGGAAAGCGGGCAGAAGAATGCGGGGAGCTGCCCATTTGAATGCCCCGGGAATTCGCCGGGGAAATGCCCGGCTATCGGCGGCGAAAAGGTAACACGCCCCTCGCGCGGCGCCCCGTCCCCGCCCTTGTCCGCCCTTTCCCGGCCCCGCCGCCCCCGGCTCGGCGTGCCGCGCCCCGCGACCGGTTCCCCGCATCCGGCGCGCGTCGTGTGCGTACTTCGGCGCCGTTCGCCCGTACACATGGGGAAGAGACCGTCCCCGTCCGGTGGTTGAGCGCACGGAACGGACGGGTGCACGGGTGGGGCAGCGAACAGTGAGGGGCGGGTGGGCGCGGCTGTGGAACTGCGTCAGCTGGAGTACTTCGTCGCCGTGGCCGAGGAGCTCGGCCTCGGACGCGCCGCCGAACGGCTGGAGACCCCCGAAGGGGAGGTCCGGCGCCGGATCGACGGCCTGGAAAGGGAGTTGGGCCTGCGGCTGTTCGAGCCGGGGGCGCCGCCCCGGCACGTCCGGCTCACCGCCGCCGGTGAGCGTCTGCTGCCCGAGGCGCGGGCCGCGCTCGCGGCGGCCGACCGGGTGCGGCAGACGGCCGCGGGCATCGTGACCGGCATGGAGGGGCTCGTACGGCTCGGGACCAGCCGCGCCTTCGCCGACCGCGTGTACCGCGCGCTGGGCGCCCTCGCCGAACGGCGCCCCCGGCTGCGGGTGCGGCTGGAACGGGCCCCGCAGGAGGGGCGGCTCGCGGCGGTCCGCTCGGGCACGTTCGACGCGGCGCTCGTACGGACGGTGCGGCGCGCCGAGGGGATCGCGCTGTACCCGGTGTGGACCGAGCCGCTGCTGGCCGCCCTCCCCGCCGGGCACCCGCTCGCCGCGCCGGAGGAGCTCCACCCGGCCCGACTGGCCCGGCTCCCGCTCCGGTTGGCGCCGCGCGAGACGAACCCGGCGCTCCACGACCTGGTCACGGCGGCCGTCCCCGACTGGACGCCCGGCCCGCCGTTCACGACCCTGCGGGCCACGCTCGACGCCCTGGCCACGGCGGCCGAGCCGTCCTGGACGGTGTTCCATCCGGCGGGCCCGCTCCCGCGCGACCGCCGCCTGGCGATCCGGCCGCTCAGGGCGCCGCGCGTCCCGGTCTCCCTGGCCGTCCGGCCCGGCTGTCTCACCCCGGCGGTACGGGCCCTCCTGGAGGCCCTCACCGCCACGGCCGAACCCCCGCACACCCCGCACCCCCGGCCGCCCCTTCCGGGCCCAGCCCCGGCCGTTCACCCGGCGGAAGCCGCCTCGGGCTAGTGCCGGCGCGGGGACGGGGATGCGGCCGCGAGGGCGGCCGGGCCTCGTCCCCGGCCGTCCGCCCCCGGCCCTGTACGGGCTCCGTCTACGCCCAGGCCGCCGTGGCCGACGCCAGTGCCGCGTCCACGTCCGCCGGCCGCCCCAGGTCCGTCAGGGCCGCGCCCAGGGCCGTCAGGGAGGCCCGTACCGCCTCCGGGGTGGCCGCCGGGCCGTAGTGGTTGACGCGCACCATCTCGCGCGCCAGCGCCCCGCCGCCCGCCGCCAGCGGCACCGACGGGTCCACGGCCAGCGCCTTCGCCACCAGCTCCGCCGCGTCCACCCCGCCCGTGGTGCGCAGCGTCGTCGCGACCGGCGCCGCGTCGGCCGCCTCGTACACGTACGGCTCCAGGCCCCCGCCCAGCGCGGCCGCGCCCGCGCGGGCCGCCGCCTTGGCCGACGCGTGCCGGGCCATCAGCACCGGCAGACCGCCCTCCGCGTCCATCCGCTCCAGACACGCCTCCAGCGCCAGCATCTCCAGCTGCGCCGGGGCGTGCGGCAGCGCCCGCCGACCGGTGTCGATCCAGCGCTCCTTCCAGTCGAGGAGCGACAGGTACGAGCGGCGCGGAGCCTTCGGGTTCGCGGCGAACCGCTCCCACGCCCGCCCGCTCACCGACACGGCCGACACCCCGGCGGGGCCGCCCAGTGCCTTCTGCGCGCCGATCACGCACAGGTCCACGCCCCACGCGTCGGGCAGCAGCGGCTCGGCGCCCACCGACGCGACGGCGTCCAGGTAGAACAGCGCGCCGTGCGCCCGTACGACCTCGCCGATCTCCGCGACCGGGTTGGTGTTGCCGGTCGCCGCCTCGGCGTGGACCAGTGACACGAAGTCGGTCCCCGGGTGCGCGGCGAGCGCCCGCTCCACGTCCTTCGCGGTCACCGCCGTGTGGAACGGCACCTCCAGGTCGATCACGGTCGCCCCGCAGTCGCGCAGCCAGTCGCCGAAGGTCTGCCCGTACGGGCCCGTGACGATGTTCAGCGCCGTCGAGCCGGGCCGCGCACCGCTGCGGATGCACCCCTCCAGCGGCAGCAGCGCCTCGCCCTGGGTGATCACCACGTCCTGCTCGGTGGCGAGGAGGGCGGCCACCCGGCGCTCGATGGCGGCGAAGCGGTCCGCGGTCAGCGGGGGAAGGTCCAGGAGGGGGTGCGGGTGGTTCACGTCGGTCGCTCTCTTCACGTCTCGTCGGCGCCCGTCTGTCCGGAAACGGGCCACGGGTCTTCGGGATGGTGGGCCCCGGGGCGCCCCGCCGAGCGTACCCAGCCCCTCGTACAGTGCAGGACATGAGCGATCGCATGGTGGTACTGCATGTGAAGGGGCGGGTGCTCGTCGGCCCGGAGGACGTACGCGACGAACTGTGGGTCGTGGACGGCAAGGTCACCTACACCGAGCCGGCCGGCCCCCTCGCGGCCGACGTCCGCACGGTGACCGGCTGGGCGCTGCCCGGTCTGGTGGACGCGCACTGCCATGTCGGCATCGACGCGCACGGCGCCGTGGACGAGGCGACCAGCGAGAAGCAGGCCCTGACCGACCGCGACGCGGGCGCGCTGCTGCTGCGCGACGCCGGGTCGGCGGCCGACACGCGGTGGATCGACGACCGCGACGACCTGCCGAAGATCATCCGCGCGGGGCGGCACATCGCCCGCACCCGCCGCTACATCCGCAACTACGCGCACGAGATCGAGCCCGCCGACCTCGTCGCCTACGTGGCGCGGGAGGCGCGGCGGGGCGACGGCTGGGTGAAGCTCGTCGGCGACTGGATCGACCGGGACGCGGGCGACCTGACCGCCTGCTGGCCGCGCGCCGAGGTCGAGGCGGCCATCGCGGAGGCCCACCGGCTCGGCGCCCGCGTCACCGCGCACTGCTTCGCCGAGGAGTCGCTGCGCGACCTGGTGGAGGCGGGCATCGACTGCGTGGAGCACGCCACGGGGCTGACGGAGGACACGATCCCGCTGTTCGCGGAGCGCGGTGTGGCGATCGTGCCGACGCTCGTGAACATCGCGACGTTCCCGAAGCTCGCCGCCGGGGGAGAGGCGAAGTTCCCGCGCTGGGCCGACCACATGCGGCGGCTGCACGAGCGGCGGTACGACACGGTCCGCGCCGCGTACGACGCGGGCATCCCCGTCTTCGTCGGCACCGACGCGGGCGGTTCCCTCCCGCACGGCCTGGTCGCGGCCGAGGTGGCCGAGCTGGTCAAGGCGGGCATATCGCCGCTGGCCGCGCTGTCGGCGACGACCTGGGGCGCCCGCGCCTGGCTGGGGCGCCCCGCCCTGGAGGAGGGCGCCCCGGCGGACCTGGTCGTCTACGACGAGGACCCGCGCGCCGACGTCCGCGTCCTGGCGGCGCCCCGGCGGGTGATCGTCAACGGCCGCGTGGTCGTCTGAGCCGTACGGGCCGGGCAGAGCCCGCCGCCGCGAAGCCCGCCGAAGGCCCGGCGGCCCTGTGGCGGCGGGTCCGTACGGCAGGGCTCAGCGGCGGGAGCGGAACGCCAGCCGCGCCCGCTTCTCCACCAGGTGGACATCCGGGAGCACGATCTCAGGGAGGACCACCTCCGGGCCCAGCTCGAAGCCGCTGCGCGCCAGCAGCGCGACGGCCTTCTCGTTCGCCGCGTCCGGCTCCACCACGATCCGCTCGTGGGTGCTCAGGCAGTACGCGACGAGCGCCCGGAGCAGGTGGCCGGTGAAGCCGGGCTCGGGCACGGCGGCGGGCGCCAGCAGCAGGTGCACGCCGATGTCGCCGGGCCGCGCCTCGTAGCACTCGGACACCCGGTCGGCCTCCGGGTCGTACGTCTGGAACAGCGCGGCCGGCACGCCGTCGCGCAGCACCAGGTACGCGTGGTGCGTGGTCAGCGAGTCCAGGTGGGCGTAGATGTCCCGTACGTCCTCCACGCTCGCGTCCCGCATGCCCCAGAAGCGGGCGCGGTCCTCGCTCACCCAGGAGTGCAGCAGCGGAGCGTCCGCGTCCGGGTCGAGCGGGACGACGCGGACGGTGCCGAAGCCGTCCACGACCTGCTCGTACACGGCGGGGCGGGACGCGGCGCCGGGGTCCTGGGCGGTGTCGGGGGTCATGCGGGGTGCTCCTTGTCGAGCCGGTTCCAGTCGGTGATCACGGGGGCGAGTTCGCCGCGTAGCCACAGCGGCAGCTGGTCGCGCCGGTGCGGGTCGCCTGGCACGCCCGACGCGCCCAGCGGCACGATCCACAGGCTGTCCTCGCGGCGCGCCAGGTCCCACACGTAGCGGGCGGCGGGACCGCGCGCGCTGAGGTCGGTGACGCCGGGCACGCTGGACGTGGACAGCACGCAGTCGTGGTCGCCGTCCAGGCCGGGCCACGGGTCGTCGTCCCCGTCGGGCAGCGCCGCCCAGGGGGCGAGCCGGTGCGTGGCGCCCCACGGTTCGGCGGGCGGCGCGGCGGCGACCTCCTCCAGCGCGGCCCGCACGGCGTCGGCCCGGTCGGCGGGTGGCACGGGGCCGGAGGTCAGCAGGGTCTCCAGGGCGTACGCGACGCGCGGGACCAGCGCCATCCAGGGGGCGAACAGCGCCGGGTACGCCGGGACCCGCGCGAGCGGCGCGAACACCGGGTGCGCGGCCACCCGGCGTACGACCCCGGCCCGCACGGCCGCGTACAGCGCGGCGTCCACGCTGTCGGCGGCCATGCGCCGGTTCCAGCACAGCAGCCGGTCGCGCAGGGCGGCGGCGTCCGCCGACAGGCCGTCGAGGCGGGACGCGAGGGCGAGCAGCGGGCGCGCCGAGGCGAGCCGCGTGTCGGTGTGCACGGCCGCCATGTCCGGCGCCGTCCACTCCTTCGACGCCTCCAGCAGGCGGGCGATCCGGTCGGTGCGGTGCGGCGGCGCGAACTCGACGCCCAGCGGCGCCGCGAGGCCCCGCGCGTTCGCCATGACCGCGATGCCGTCGACCGGGGCGCGCGGCAGCGGCTCCTGCCGCCCCCGCCACCCGTGCGCGGGCTCCCACGCGGGGACCACCCGCAGCATGTTGTCCCGGGGCCGTACGGGGACGTGCCCGGCGACGCGGTGGAGGGTGCCGCCCTCGGTGTCGGCGGCCTGCACCACGTTCACGGGCTCGACCCAGCGGTCGAACGCCCGGTCCACGTCGGCGACGGTCCGCGCGGCGAGCAGCGCGGGCAGCGCCGCGAAGCCCAGCTCGCCCGTGACGCGCGGCGGGTAGCGCAGGCTGAGCGCGCCGCCCTCGCCGTCGTCGGGGACGATGACCGGGCCGCGCTCGGTCTCCACGACCTCGACGGCGACCGGGTCCGAGCCCTTGACCTCGATCGTCTCGGTGTGGGCGCGGGCGGGCCGCCACCCGTCGGGGCCGAGCGCCTCGGGGGCGTCGTCGGCGCGGCGGCGCAGCCGCTCGCGGTAGACGTCCTGGTAGTCGGCCATGGCGTTGGTGATGGCCCAGGCGGCCGTGCCGGTGTGGCCGAAGTGCGCCAGGCCCGGGACGCCGGGCACGGCGAGGCCCACCACGTCGTACTCGGGGCAGGCGAGACGTATCTGCTGGTACACGCCGGGCGCCTCGATGAACCGGTGCGGGTCGCCCGCGATCAGCGCGGCGCCGGTGGCGGTCCGGTCGGCGGTGACGAGCCAGCCGTTGCTGCCGGAGGTGCCGGGGCCGTCGGTCGCGAACAGCTCGGCCGCGTCGTCGCCGAGCGTCCGGGCGACGTGCTCGCGCCACAGCTTGGTCGGGAAACCGGCGAAGAGGATGTGCGTCGAGAGCCAGACCCCGAGCGGCACCCACGGCTCCCAGACGCCCGGCTTCAGACCCGCGTCGGCGAACTCCCGGCTGCGGCGGGCGCCTTCGTCCAGGCCCGCGTTGACCCCGTCCGTGTACGCCGTGACCCAGGCGCGGGTGTCGGCGTCCAGCCGGTCGAGGCAGCGCCGGGCGGTGTCGGCGAGCCGTACGCGCCGGGCGAAGACGTCCCACTCGACGGCGTCCGCTCCGAGGAACGCGGCCGTCGTGCCCTGGGCGCGGTGCCGTTCGACCTCCAGCTGCCACGCCCGGTCGCGGGCCGTGACCTGCCCCTGCGCGTAGGCGAGTTCGCGCGGATCGTCGGCGCGCAGATGCGGGATGCCCCAGGGGTCCCGGTAGACCTCGATGCTCACTCTTGTCCTGATCTCTTTAGGTAAGGCTGCCCTAACTTAAGCTACGCCCACGGGAGAAGCAATCCGGGGCAGAGGGGAATCGAATGAATGGCCGGTAACTCCCCTTTGGGGTGAACTCACTTCAGGTGCCGGTGTGTTCACCCTCCGTGCGCCAGGATTCCGGTGTCCCGGGTCGCCCCCGCACGCATGTCCCGCGAGCGGGTGTTCGGCGGCCCTTGTCCTTCCGTAGGGGTTCCACCACCGTGAACAGCACCACCGTCCGCACCACCGCCGTCATGCTCGCCGCGACCGCCGCCCTCGCCACCGGGGCGGCGCCGGCCGTGCACGCCGCGCCCGCCTCCGCGCCCGCCGCCGGAGTGCCCGCCGCCCCGGCCGCGCGGCCCGCCGCCGCGCCCCGGACGCCGACCGCCCACGCCGCCGTCCTGCGGACCGGCCTGGACGTATCCCTCCTCGACGGCGGCGTCCGCCTCCCCGTGAACGCCGTCCTCAACGAGGTGCGGGCCCCCGCGACGGCCGACAGGACCGCCCTGAGCGTCCGGCTCGACGGCGTGGACCAGGGCAGGCCCGTCCAGCTCCTGCGCGCCGACGTGGCCTCGGCGAAGGCCACCGCCGACGCGGCCCGCGCGGAGGGCTCCGTGAAGCTCGCCAAGGCCCGTGTGCACCTGCCCGGCCTGCCCTTGCTGTCCGTCGTCGAGGCGGACCAGGTCTCCGCCCGCGCGGTCTGCCCGGCCGACGCCCCGCCGACCGCCGAGGCGAACCTGCTCGGCAGCGTGACCGTCCTCGGCGAGCGCGTCACGCTCACCCCGGGCGAGCGCAGCACGGTCGCCGTGCCCGGCGTCGGCGAGGTCGTCCTCGACCTGTCGCGGCGCACCACCACGTCCACGACCGCCACCGCGACGGCCCTCGAACTGAAGGTCGCGGTGAACCCGCTGAACCTGAACGTCGCCAAGGTCTCAGGTACGGTCACCCTCGCCGAGGCGGGCTGCTCGGCGCCCGGGTCCGCCACGGCGTCCCCGGCACCCTCCGCCCCCGCCACGTCCCCGGCGGCCCCCGCCCCGGATCCGTCCACGGCCGCCCCGGACCCGTCCCCGGCCGGGGGGACGACCCCGCGCACCCCCGACGCGAACCTGGCCGAGACGGGCGGCGACTCCCGCACCCCGTACCTGGCGGGCGGGGCGGCGGCCCTCCTCGTCGCGGGAGCGGTCGCCCTGAAGCTCGCCCGCGGGTCCCGCGCGTGACGGCCCTTCGGGCGCGAGCCCGACGGGCCCGCGCCTGACACGGCCGGGTCCGCGCCTGAAGGCCCGCTACGGCGGCACCCGGGGTACGCCAGGGCGGTGCGCGAGGAACCGCCAGGGCGGTGCGCGACCGCTCGCCGGCCCCCGCCGCGCCCACCAGGGCCCGGCGGGGGCCCGTACGCCGCCCACGCCCCCGTACGCCCGCCCACGACGCGGTCAGGGCGTCCGTGGCCGCGCCCGTTCCGCGCCTACGACTGACCCGGCCGGGAGCAGCCCGCCATCACCAGGGCCTGGTCCAGGGCCTGGAGGAACCGATTCGTCGTGGCCCGGTCCCGCACGGCCAGGCGCAGCCACTGCGGCCCCAGCCCCGGGAACGTGTCACCGCGCCGCGCCGCGAACCCCAGCGACCGCAGCCGCTCCCGTACGACGTCCGCGCCCTCCACCCGGATCAGGACGAACGGCCCCTCGGCGGCCTCCACGGGGCGCACCTCGTCGAACTCCGCGAGCCCGGCCAGCAGATGGGCCCGCTCCACGGCCACCCGCCGCGCCGCCTCCTCGGCCTCCGCCAGCGCCTCGCGCGACACGCACGCCTCGGCCGCCACCAGCGCGGGCGTGGACACCGGCCACAGCGGCTGCGTCCGCTCCAGCGCGGCGACCGTGTCCGGCGCGGCCAGCACGTACCCGATCCGCAGCCCCGCGAGCCCCCAGGTCTTCGTCAGGCTCCGCAGCACCACGAGCCCCGGCACGTCCGTACGCCCCGCCAGCGCCTCCCGCTCGCCCGGCACGGCGTCCATGAACGCCTCGTCCACCACCAGGGTCCGCCCCGGCCGCGCCAGCGCCGTGACGGTCTCCGCCGGGTGCAGTACGGATGTGGGGTTCGTCGGGTTGCCGATCACCACCAGGTCGGCGTCCTCGGGCACCCGCGCGGGGTCCAGCCGGAAGCCGTCCTCCTCGCGCAGCAGCACCCGCCGCACCTGGTGCCCCGCGTCCCGCAGCGCCGCCTCCGGCTCCGTGAACTGCGGGTGCACCACGACCGGCCGCCGCACCGGCAGCGCCCGCGCCAGCAGGACGAACGCCTCCGCCGCGCCCGCCGTCAGCAGCACCCGCCGCGCAGGCAGCCCGTGCCGCTCGGCGACCGCCGCCCGCGCGGCCCGCCCGTCCGGGTACGCGGCGAGCCCCGAGAGGGACTCCACGAGGCGCTCCCGCAGCCACTCGGGCGGGGTGTTCGTACGGACGTTGACCGCGAGGTCGGTCAGCTTCTCGTCGCGGACCTCCACATCGCCGTGGTGCCGCAGGTCGTAAGCGTCCGCGTCGCGGGGGCCGGGGAACGGTCTGTCGCTGTCTGTGTGGGTATACATGGCCGCCAGCCGGGTGGGGGACAGTGGGGGGGTGTCACGGCGGGCCGACGGCGTCGGCGGCCCACCGTGTGGCGTTCGGTGGCCGGACGGGGTATCCGGCGCGGGGATCAGCGGTTCGACACGGCGCCCGTAACTCGAACACCGCGTCTCCACGGTGGTACCCCGGGGCCTCGGAAGGCAACCTCCCGTCCCCGTACGCCACCGCCACCGCGCACGTCACACGCGCCGCTCCGGAGGCGGGCTTCCGCTTCGGCACGAGGAGTTCACCCCCCGTCAGCCCGAACCGTCCGCCGAGCGCGCCACCGTCCACCAGGGCCACGGCTTCCGCCGACCCGCCGGCTTCCGCCGGAGCCACCACCTCCGCCGGAGCCACCACCTCCGCGGGAACACCGGCCTCCGCGGCCCCACCAGCCTCCCCCGACCCACCGGCCTCCGCCGACCCGTCAGCCTCCGCCGGAACACCCGCCTCCGCGGCCTCGGCCGTGACCTCCCGGGCGCCAGCCGCACTCGCCTCGCCCCCGCGCGCCACCGAGGCCAGGGCCGCGGCCTCCAGCAGCGCCGCCGCCTCCGCGACCGACGCCGTACCGGCCGCCGCCAGCGCCGCGCCCGACGGGTGGGGGACCCGGACGCGGGCCAGCGCGTCCGCCGGGTGGGCGCGCAGGGGGACACCGAGGCGGGCCGCGGCCTCCACGAGACCCGGCTCACCGGCCTTCGCCGCCACCGTCGCCAGCGCCACCACCTCCTCCGGGCCCCGGCCCGCCTCCCGCAGCACCTCCGCGACCAGGTCGCACACCTCACGCGCGGTCACCCCGCGCCGGGCGCCGACCCCGACCACCAGGCTCACGGCCGGCAGTGCTCCACGAACCGCCGCGCTACCCCGGGCAGCGCCGCCCAGTGCGTGTGCACGTAACTGGCGTGCACCCCGCCCACGACGAAGCCCTCCACGCGCCGCTCCGGCTGCCGCAGCCCCCACGCCGGGTTCGTCCCGGCGCCGGGGTCGATCACCGTACGGTGGAACTCGTGGCCCCGCAGCCGCGTCCCGGCAGCCGAGACGGGGCTGTCGCTCACCGCGACCGCGTCCCGGTAGCCCAGCGTCAGCCGCTCCGACATCCGCGCGTCCGCGTCCAGCACGCCGCACATCGGCTTGCCGTCCAGCGACCGCGCCAGGTACAGCAGGCCCGCGCACTCCGCCGCGACGGGGGCGCCCGATCGCGCCAGCGCGGCCACCGCGTCCCGCAGCGCCTCGTTGGCCGACAGCTCGGGCGCGTACACCTCGGGGAAGCCGCCGCCGATGACGAGCCCGCGCGTGCCCTCGGGCAGCTTCTCGTCCCGCAGCGGGTCGAACGCCGCCACGTCGGCGCCCGCCGCCGCCAGCAGCTCGGCGTGCTCGGCGTACGAGAACGTGAACGCCGCACCGCCGGCCACCGCCACCACCGGCCGCTCCCCGGCCCCGGCACCCAGCCGCCCGAGACCGGAAGCACCGGATCGCCCGGCCCCGGAAGCACCGGCCCCCGGCCCCCCGGCACCGGAAGCCCCGGCCACGGCCCCGGAGGAAGCATCCGCCAGCGCCGCCTCCGCCGACCACGCCCCGGCGCGCAGCGGCGGCGCCGAACGGGCCAGCGCCAGCAGCGCGTCCAGGTCGCAGCCCTCCCGCACCTGCTCCGCCTGCGCCCGTACGGCGTCCACGGCCTCCGCCCGCCGCTCGGCGACCGGGACCAGGCCCAGGTGCCGCGACGGCGTGGACACGGCTGGGGCCCGCCGCAGCACGCCCAGCACGGGCACGCCCGACTCGCCCAGCGCCTCCCGCAGCAGGTGCTCGTGCCGGTCCGTGGCGACCTTGTTGAGGATCACCCCGCCGATCCGCACCTCCGGGTCCCAGGACGCGAACCCGTGCACCAGCGCCGCCACCGACCGGGACTGGGACGACGCGTCCACGACCAGCACCACCGGCGCCCGCAGCAGCTTCGCCACCTGTGCCGTGGACGCCAGCTCGCCCTGGTCGGCGGCGCCGTCGTACAGCCCCATCACGCCCTCGACCACGGCCAGGTCGCAGCCCCGCGCGCCGTGCGCGAACAGCGGCTCCACCAGGTCCGTACCGCACATGAACGCGTCGAGGTTGCGGCCCGGGCGGCCCGTCGCCAGCGCGTGGTACCCCGGATCGATGTAGTCGGGGCCGACCTTGTGCGGCGACACCGCGAGACCACGGCCCGCGAACGCGGCCATCAGACCGGTCGCGACCGTGGTCTTGCCCGCGCCGGACGACGGCGCGGCGATGACGAGACGTGCTACCACTCGATGCCCCGCTGGCCCTTCTGACCGGCGTCCATCGGGTGCTTCACCTTGGACATGTCGGTGACCAGGTCCGCGAAGTCCATCAGCTCCTGCGGGGCGTTGCGGCCGGTGATGACGACATGCTGCTGTCCGGGCCGGTCGCGCAGCACCTCGATCACCTCGGCCGTGTCGATCCAGCCCCAGTGCAGCAGATAGGCGAACTCGTCCAGCACGTAGAAGCGGTACGTCTCCGCCGCCAGGTCCCGCTTGACCTGCTCCCAGCCCTGCCGGGCCTTCTCCTCGTGCGACAGCTCGCCCTCGGCGGGCTCGCGCTGGATCCACGACCAGCCCTCGCCCATCTTGTGCCAGGTGACGGGGCCGCCCTTGCCGGTCTCGCCGAGCGCCTTGAGGGCGTTCTCCTCGCCGACCTTCCACTTCGCCGACTTGACGAACTGGAACACCCCGACCGGCCAGCCCTGGTTCCAGGCGCGCAGCGCCATCCCGAAGGCGGCGGTCGACTTGCCCTTGCCCACGCCCGTGTGGACCATCACCAGCGGGCGGTTGCGGCGCTGGCGGGTCGTGAGACCGTCGTCCGGAACGACGGTCGGCTGTCCCTGCGGCACTATGCGGCCCTCCTCGTAGTACGAACATCCTTGACCAGACCGGCGATCGCGTCCGCGCGCAGCTCGTCGAGCGTCACGGCCGTACCGCCCAGATCACGCGCGAGCTCCGCCGCGAGACCCAGCCGCACCGGTCCGGTCTCGCAGTCCACGACGACCGACGCCGTGCCCTCCGCCGCGTGCAGCCCCGCCGCCCGCGCGGCCAGCCTCAGCGGCTCCGGCCCGCCGGTCGCCCGCCCGTCCGTGACCACCACGAGCAGCGGCCGCCGCGCGGGGTCGCGCAGCCGCTCCACCCGCAGCACGTCATGTGCCTTCAGCAGGCCCGCCGCCAGCGGCGTACGGCCCCCGGTCGGCAGCCGCTCCAGCCGGGCGGCCGCCGCGTCCACCGACGACGTGGGCGGCAGCACCAGCTCCGCGTCCCGCCCCCGGAACGTCACCAAACCCACCTTGTCCCGCCGCTGGTACGCGTCGAGCAGCAGCGACAGCACGGCGCCCTTCACCGCGCCCATCCGCTGCCGCGCCGCCATCGACCCCGACGCGTCCACCACGAACAGCACCAGGTTCCCCTCGCGCCCCTCCCGCACCGCCTGGCGCAGGTCGTCGCGGTGGACGACCAGGCCCGCGCCCGACCGGCCGCGCGCCCGCTGGTGCGGGGCGGCCGCCTGCACGGTCGCCGCCAGGTGCAGCTTCGTCAGCGCGCCCCGGGGCCGACGCGCGCCGGTGGTGCGCCCGTGCTCGGTACGCGCGCGGGAGCGGCGCCCGGCGGCTCCGTCGCCGACTCCGGGAACGGTGAGCACCTTCGTACGGAACGGCTCGGCCGCCCCGACCGGCGACTGCTCGCGGGCCGGGCCCGTGCCCGGAGCGGGCGCGGGGCCCGCGGCGGGGGAGGGCTCCGCCTCCGGCCGGTCACCGGACGGCTCCTGCGCGGCGGACTCCGCCTCGGGGCCGGGCGCCTGCGGCGGAACGCCCCCGCCGCCACCGCCTCCGTCCGGACCGCCGTCGCCGGGACCGCCCCCGTCGCCGTCCGGGCCGTCGTCACCGGGGCCCTCCGGGTCCGGCTCGGGCTCGTCGTCCCCGCCGCCGAACTCCTCCAGCGTCTCGTCCAGTTTGTCCTCGTCCAGTCCCGGCGCGTCGAACGGGGAGCGCCGCCGCCGGTGCGGCAGCGCCAGCAGCGCCGCCTGCCGTACGTCCTCGACCGTCACGTCCGTGCGCCCCGCCCACGCGGCGAGCGCCGTCGCCGTACGGGCCATCACGATGTCCGCGCGCATGCCGTCCACCTCGAACGCCGCGCACGTCGCCGCGATCTGCCGCAGCGCGTCGTCACCGAGCCGCACCCGCGGCAGCAGCGCCCGCGCGGCCACGATCCGCTCGCGCAGCGCGGCCTCCTCGCCGGCCCAGCGCGCCGCGAAGCCCGCCGGGTCGTCGTCGTACGCCAGGCGCCGCCGCACCACCTCGACCCGCTGCTCCGGGTCCCGCGACGCGGCCACCTCCACGGTGAGCCCGAACCGGTCCAGCAACTGCGGGCGCAGCTCGCCCTCTTCCGGGTTCATCGTCCCGACGAGCAGGAACCGCGCGGCGTGCCGTACGGAGACGCCCTCGCGCTCGACGTGGGAGGCGCCCATGGCGGCGGCGTCCAGCAGGAGGTCGACGAGGTGGTCGTGCAGCAGGTTGACCTCGTCGACGTACAGGATGCCCCGGTGCGCCCGCGCGAGCAGCCCGGGCTCGAACGCCTTCACGCCCTCGGACAGGGCCCGTTCGATGTCCAGCGCCCCGACGAGCCGGTCCTCGGACGCGCCGACGGGCAGTTCGACCAGCCGCGTCGGACGCGGGACACCGGGCGCGGACTCGTGCGGCCCGTCGGGGCACTCCGGGTCGGGAGCCTCGGGCGCGCAGGAGAAGCGGCAGCCGGGGACGACGTCCATGGCGGGCAGCAGCGCGGCGAGGGAACGCACCAGCGTGGACTTGGCGGTGCCCTTCTCACCCCGGACGAGCACCCCGCCGATGCCCGGCGACACGGCGTTGAGCAGCAGGCTCAGCCGCATGTCGTCCATGCCGACGACCGCGGTGAACGGATAGGGAACCGAGGCCATTAACGGGCACCCCTTTCGAGGGAACTGCTGCGGGTGGGCACGTCTGTGGAGCCGGGCACATGTACGGGGCCGGGCACGTCTGCGGAGCTGAGCACGTCTGCGCGGCCGGGGCCGGAACCAAGACCGGGGCCGGGCACGGGGTGGCCGCTCACGGCGCCCCCGGCGGGACGAACGGCAGTCCGCCGGGCGGGCCGGACTCGATGAGCTTGAGCAACGCGTCCGTGTCCGCGTGCTCCTCGATCAGGTCCCCGAGCCGGTCCAGCTGCTCCTCGCGCAGCGCGCCGAACGACGTGTCGGGCGCCGGGACGAACCGCCGCCCGGCCGCCGCGGCGACCTCCCGCAGGAACGCCCGCCGGAACCCGTCGCTCTCCAGCGACCCGTGCCAGTGCGTGCCCCACACGGCCCCGACGCGGCACCCGTCCAGGAACGGCTCCCCGCCCCGTACGTCCGCGACGCCGTGGTGGATCTCGTACCCCTCCACCGGCTCGCCCAGCGCCTCGCCGGCCGGGCGCGCGAGGGTCTTCTCGGGCGCGAACCGCACTCGCACCGGCAGCAGGCCCAGCGCCTCGACGGCGCCCGCCCGCGACTCCACGTCGTCCTCGATGTGCTCGCCCAGCGCCTGGAAGCCGCCGCAGATGCCCAGCACCGGGCGCCCCTCGGCGGCCCGGCGGGCCAGCGCGTCGGCCAGGCCCCGCTCCCGCAGCCACGCCAGCGCCTTCACCGTGCCGCGCGTACCCGGCACGACCACCAGGTCCGCGTCGGCCAGCTCCTCGGGCCGGTCCACGAACCGCACGACGACGCCCGGCTCGGCGGCCAGCGCGTCCACGTCCGTGAAGTTCGACATCAGCGGTACGGCGCACACGGCGACCCGCAGCACGTCCTCGCCGACCGGCGGGGCGACCACCGACTCCCGCACGGCGCCCGGCAGCGACACCCTCCCCCGAGCTCTCGACTCCGCTCGAGCAGGGGGGACCCCCATGCCGTCCTCCTCGTCGATGCCGAGCCCGTGCGCGTACGGCAGCACCCCGAACGTGCGGCGCCCCGTCAGGTCGTACAGCATGTCGAGGCCCGGCTCCAGCAGCGTCACGTCACCGCGGAACTTGTTGACGAGATACCCGGCGACGAGCGCCTGGTCCTCGGGCGCGAGCAGCGCCGTCGTCCCGAAGAACTGGGCGAACACCCCGCCCCGGTCGATGTCGCCGACCACGACGACGGGGAAGCCCGCCGCCCGCGCGATGCCCATGTTGACGATGTCGTTGCGCCGCAGATTGATCTCGGCGGGGCTGCCCGCGCCCTCGCAGATCACCACGTCGTGCGTGGCGCGCAGCTCCTGCAGGCACTCCACGACCGTGCCCAGCAGCGCCTGCTGCCGCCCGCCGTGGTAGCCGCGCGCGCTCAGCTCGCCGACCGGCCGGCCCATCAGCACGACCTGGCTGGACCGGTCGCTGCCCGGCTTCAGCAGCACCGGGTTCATCAGCGCGGTCGGCTCCACCCGGGCGGCCTGCGCCTGCATGGCCTGCGCCCGCCCGATCTCGGCGCCCTCGCGCGTCACGAACGAGTTCAGGGACATGTTCTGCCCCTTGAACGGCGCGACCTTCACGCCCTGCCGGACCAGCCAGCGGCAGATCCCGGCCGTCACCACGCTCTTGCCCGCGTCGGACGTCGTCCCCGCGACCAGCAGCCCCCCGCTCACGCGCCCCTCCGCTTCCACGCCCCGTACAGCAGCCGTCCGCCCGCGCACACGGCGAGCGCCAGCCCGCCGACGCGCCGTGAGAGCCGCACGGCCCGTTCGATGTCCGCCACCCCGACGTCCCGCCCGGGTGGGTTGAGGACCGGCCGGTGCTCGACCCGCCCCCCGTACGACAGGGTGCCCCCGAGCCGTACGCCCAGGGCCCCCGCGAAGGCCGCCTCGACGGGCCCCGCGTTGGGCGACGGGTGCCGTCGCGCGTCCTCGCGCCACGCCCGTACGGCCCCGCGCCGGTCGCCGCCCGCGACGACGGCGAGCGCGGCCGTCAGCCGTGCCCCGGGCGCCCCGGCCACGTCGTCGAGCCGCGCCGACGCCCAGCCGAAGCGGCGGTAGCGCGGCGAGCGGTGCCCGACCATGGCGTCCAGCGTGTTGACCGCGCGGAACGCGACCAGCCCCGGCACGCCGCCGAGCGCGCCCCACACGAGCGCGCCGACCACGGCGTCGGAGGTGTTCTCGGCGACGGACTCCACCACGGCCCGCGCGATGCCCGGACCGTCCAGGGCCTGCGGGTCGCGCCCGCACAGGTGCGGCAGCCGCTCGCGCGCGGCGTCCACGTCCCCGGCGGCCAGCGCGGCGCCGATGGTGCGCGCCTCCCGGCTCAGCGAGGTGCCGCCGACGACGGCCCACACGGTGGCGGCGGTCAGCGCGACGGGGGCGGCGCCCCGGCCCCGTACGGCACGGGCGGCGAGCGCGGCGGCCCCGGCGGCGCCTCCGGCGCACACGGCGGTGTGCAGCGCGCCCCAGCCGCGGTGGTCGCGCCACAGCGCGCGCTCCACGGCGCCCGCGGCGCGCCCGAAGGCGGCGACGGGGTGGCCGCGGCGGGGGTCCGCGAGGATCAGATCGGCGAGGAGGCCGGCGGTGGCGCCGTAAGCGAAGACTCGGTCGTCCCGCATCGGCTCAGCAGCCCGCCGCGCCGGATCGGCCACGGGCCCGCGTGCCGGGGCTCGGGGTGGTTCTCGACGTACGGGAAGGAACGCAGCCGGGCATGCGCAATGTCCTCACTCAGGGTCCGCGCCCTGGCTCGACGTGACCGGCGGTGAGAGTTCCTGGCTCCCGGGCTTCAGGCGGCGGCTGCCGCGCGAGAGCCCGGTGACAGTGGCGGGACCGCGCCGGATTCGCACCGGGCTTCCTCTCCTGCCGCCGGATATGGCCCCGGCAGTCCACCACGGCCCGCGAAGGCCCGTCAACTCACCCTTGACCTGCGGCTAAGCGGTGTGCCGCGCCCCACAGCGGCGGGGCGCGAAGACGGCCGGGCCGGTCGTACCACGGGGGTACGACCGGCCCAGCCGGATGCTTCGGCCCTGGTCAGGCCACGATCAGGTAGATCCCGTACGCGATGGCCGCCGTGCACAGCGCGAAGCAGACGTACGCGCCGGTGCGGGCGAGTGCGGCGGAACCGCCCTGGGCGGAGGCCTGCTCCTGCTTGGAGAGGCCGATGAGGCCGAGGGTGAACAGGCCGACGAGTGTGACGGTGGTGACGAGGCCCACGCCGAAGACGGAGCCGAGGGCTGCCCAGTCGATGTCCATAGCGATGCCGTTCTTTCCTTACACCGAGGCCGTGGGCGACGCGCCGGAGGCGGCGGCCGGGGCCGGGATGGTGGTCTTGAGGGCGTCGTCGTCCGCGAGGTCGGCGGCGACGGTGCCGGCGGGCGGCGGGGTGACGGCCGCGATGGCGGTGGTGACGACCCCGGCGGGCTCGGCGTCGGCGGGCGCCTCGGCGGCGTCCTCGACGTCGTTGACGTTGGTGTGGTCGACGACCTGGCGCCGGGAGATGAACCAGATGGCGGCGGACGAGCCGACGAGGAAGGCGGAGACGACCGCGATGCCCCAGTCGCCCTGGCGGGCGACGAGCTCGGCGAGCGCGGCGACCAGACCGGCGGCCGGCAGGGTCAGGCCCCAGGCGACGAACATCCGGGTGGCGGTGGACCAGCGGACCACGCCGCCCTTGCGGCCGAGACCCGCGCCCATCACGGCGCCGGAGCACACATGCGTGGTGGAGAGCGAGAAGCCCAGGTGGGAGGAGGCCAGGATCACGGTCGCGGCGCCGGTCTGGGCGGCGAAGCCCTGCTGCGGCTGGAGGTCCGTGAGGCCCTTGCCCATGGTGCGGATGATGCGCCAGCCGCCCAGGTAGGTGCCGAGCGCGATGGCCACACCGGCGGAGACGATGACCCACACCGGCGGGTTGGAGCCGGGGGCGAGGGCGCCGCCGGCGACCAGGGCGAGGGTGATGATGCCCATGGTCTTCTGCGCGTCGTTGGTGCCGTGGGCGAGGGAGACCAGGCCCGCGGAGGCGATCTGGCCGGCCTTGTAGCCCTTGCGGCCGGTCTTCTCGTCGATGTTGTCGCCGACCTTGTACGTGAACCGGGCGGCGACCATGGAGGCGACACCGGCGACCACCGGGGCGGCGATGGCCGGGATCAGGACCTTGGTCAGGACGACGCCGCCGTTGACGCCGCTGATGCCGATGGACGCGACGGTGGCGCCGATCAGGCCGCCCATGAGGGCGTGCGAGGAGCTGGAGGGCAGACCGACCAGCCAGGTCAGGAGGTTCCACAGGATCGCGCCGACGAGGGCGGCGAGGATGACCTCCGGTTGGATGCCGGTCTCGTCGACGAGCCCCTTGGAGATCGTCTTGGCGACCTCCACGGAGAGGAACGCGCCCACGAGGTTCAGCACGGCCGACATGGCCACCGCCGCCTTGGGCCGCATCGCGCCGGTCGAGATGGTCGTGGCCATCGCGTTGGCGGTGTCGTGGAAACCGTTTGTGAAATCGAACACGAGAGCTGTCACGACCACAATGGCGAGCAGCAGCGTGATGTGTTCCATTTACCCAGGCAATCGTTCGACGTCAGTGGCTCGCTGAACGTAGGCAACCTGGGTGAACGGAAGGTGAACTGAACCAGGCTGCACGATGTCTCAACCCGTGAAACGGGGTTCCGGTTACGTCCCGGCCCGGGATTCAGGGCCTCCCGCCTCCCGAAACCGCCTCCGCCGAGACCCTCGTCACTTTTCACCCCCTTCGCCCCGCTGGCATGATCACCGCATGGTGAACGACCCCGGGACACGGCAGGGCGAGGCATCAGGGACGGCCGTCGACGAGGCGTGGGACGCCCTCCTGGACACGGCCCGCAGGACGGTCGCCGACGGGCTGGTCGTCGGCACGTCCGGGAACGTCTCGGTACGCGTCGGGGACCTGGTCCTGGTCACCCCGAGCGGCGTCCCCTACTCCCGTCTGGGCGCGGACGACGTCGTGGCGGTCGACCTGGACGGGCGGCGGCTGCGCGGAGCCCTCCCGCCCACCAGCGAGCTCCCGATGCACCTCGCCGTGTACCGCTCCACCGGCGCCGGGGCCGTCGTCCACACCCACGCCGTGCACGCCACGGCCGTCTCGACCCTCGTGGACGAGCTGCCGCCGGTCCACTACATGACCGCCGACCTGGGCGGCCCGGTCCGGGTCGCCCCGTACGCCCTCTACGGCACGCGCGAGCTGGCCGACCACATGCTGACGGCCCTGACCGGCCGCACGGCCTGCCTCCTGCGCAACCACGGCACGGTCGCGTACGGCGCCACACTCGACCAGGCGTACGACCGCACGGCCCAGCTGGAGTGGATGTGCCGCGTCTGGCTCACCGCCGCCTCCCACCCCACCCTCACCCCGGCCCTCCTCACCCCCTCCCAGCTGTCAGAAGCCGCGACCAAACTCCACACCTACGGCCCCCGGACCTAGCCCGCCCCACTTTCACCGCGGGCAGCTGGCCCGCCCCTGCGGGCCGCGTCCGCTCCCCGCTGCGGGCAGCTGGCCCGCCCTGGGGGGCACAGCGGACCTGCCGGGTGCCGGTTTCAGCGCCTTCCACCAGTGGGCACAACGGAGGCGGGCCCGTGCCTGCGCCTCGCGTACAGGGGGCGCCACCTACGGGGCGGGGCGCCGGGCGCGGGTGCGAACCCCTGCCGGGCGGGGTACCCCGCAGCCTGGTGGAGGCTCACTCTCGCGTGGGCGCCCACTGGCAGGACCCCGCACTCGTGCGGACACTGGACGAGTGCGTTCCGCAACAGCCGCGGCAGCCGCCGCAGCCACAGTCCTCGGTGCCGGAACGGCCGCCGTCGCGGCCGGCCGGTACGCCAGCGGCGTGGCGCTCAGGCCCCGCCCCGGCCGCCCCCTGCCCGGCGAGCCCCGGCTCACCGTGCACGCCACGGGCCCCGGCCGCATCACCCTCACCCGCGCCCTGCCCTCCCTGCGCCCCGGCGTGTACGGCCTGGAGGGACCCGGCGTCCACGCCGTCGTGGGCCCCGTCCTCGACGAGGTCCCGCACGCCCCCGACACGGTCGTCCGCCGCCTCGAACGGGTCACGCACGGCACCCTGGAGACCGGCACCCGCGTCCGCCTCACCCCGCGGCTCCACTCCGGCACCCCCGCCTCCGCGCTCGGCATCCCCTACGAGGACGTCGAGATGACCGGCGAGCTGGGCCCGCTGCCCGCCTGGTACGTCCCCGCCGCCCGCAACACATGGGTGATCACCGCGCACGGCCTGGGCACCACCCGCGAGCACCCGCTGAACGTGCTGGGCTTCCTCAGCGGACGGCTCCGCTTCCCCGTGCTGGACATCGCCTACCGCGGCGACCCGGGCGCGCCCCGCCCCGCCGACGGCCTCGGGCACCTCGGCGAGTCCGAGTGGCGCGACCTCGACGCGGCCGTCCACCACGCCGTCCGCCACGGCGCGCGCAGCGTGATCCTGCACGGCTGGTCCACCGGCGCCGCCATGGCCCTTCACACCGCCGCGCACAGCCCCCTGCGCGACCGGATCGCCGGGGTCGTCCTCGACTCGCCGGTCCTGGACTGGGAGGCCGCCCTGCGCGCCCTGGCCGCCGCCCGCCGGGTCCCCGCCGCGCTGCTGCCGCTCGCCGTCCGCGCAGCCCAGGGCAGGACCGGGCTGCGCGGCCCCGGCCCCGGCCAGACCACCGACCCCGACGCGCTCACGGTGCCGGCCCTCGTCGTCCACGGCCCCGACGACACCGTCGCCCCCTGGGCCGCCACCCGCGCCTTCGCCGAGCGGCGCCCCGGCCTCGTCACGCTCCACACGGTCCGCGACGCGCCCCACGCCGCCATGTGGAACGCCGACCCCCAGCGGTACGAGGAGGCCATGCGCCGCTTCCTCACCCCCCTCCTCTGAGCCCGCCGCGCGGGGCCCCGGGCGACCGAGCGCCGCCCTCCGTTTGGGCTTTCGGGCCGTCAACGGGAAGACTGCCCCCGTGACGTCTCGAAAGCCTGATGAGCAACTGGCGCGCAACTCCAGACTCCGACTCGTCCGGCCCCGGTCGCTGGCGACGACCGCCCGCAGGGCGGTGGCCGACCGACGGACGAGGCCGGCCCCGCGTCCGCCGGAGGGGACGCCGCCGCGAGGCGAGCTGGCCCGCCAGGCCCGGCAGGTCCTGGCGGACGCCGTACGCGTCGCCCGCTGGGCCGCCGTCGACCGCGGCACCGTCACCGCACCCGGCTCCGCGCGGGAACGGGCAGCCGCCGCACTCGGCCTGACACCCGAACAGGTCCGCACGGCGTGGGACCGCGCCCGGCTGGCCGGCCTCGTCGAGATCCACGGCGACACGGTCCGCCCCGGCTGGCGGCTGCGAGCCTGGGACCGCGACGACTCCGCCGCCCTGCGCGGCTGGGTCGCGCTCCTCGACGCCTGGTCGCTCGCCCACCCCGCCCCGCAGGACGCCGAGCCAGCCGCGGTCGCCGAGGTCGTGGAGGCCGTCCCCCAGGTCCTCTCCCTCCTCCAGCTGTCCGCCGGGCCCGTCCTCGTACCGGCCCTGCTGGACCTGCTCCAGCAGCGCGTCGCGGAACTGCGCGAGCAGCGCTGCGAGGTCCCGTACGCCACCGACACCGAACCCCCCGCGCCGGGCGAACCCCGGGGCGGCCGGGCGGAGGACCCGGGCACGGGTGAGGCCCCGGACCCGGACGCCCTGCCCCGCCTGCTGGACTGGGCGCTGGAGGGCCTCGCCTCCGTCGGCGCGCTGACTCTCGGCCCCGGCCAGGCGACGCTCACCCCGCTCGGCAACTGGGCGGTCTGGGTCAAGCTGGAGCAGATCTGCGTGGCCGCCCAGAGCCCCGCCGGGCACATCGAGCAGTCCGCCGAGGACATGCTGCGCGGCTGCGTACGGCTCACCCCGGGCCCGGCCCGCGCCGAGTACCGCGCGTGGCTCGCCGCCCGCCCCGTCGGCAAGGCCGTCGCCGAGCTGCTCACCGTCGCCCGCGGCGACGACGCCCTCCTGCGCGGGCTGGCCTTCGAGGCCCTCCGCGTCGTGGGCGCCGCCGCCGAGGCCGAGGTGCGCGCCGCCGCGGAGGAACCTTCCCTCCGCCCGTACGCCCTGCTCTGGCTGGCCGAGCACGACGGCGCCGACCCGGACGAGGCGGCCGACGTCCTCACCCGCGAGGAGGCCACCTGGCTCTGGGTGGACACCGCCGCGGCCGTCGTGGACCACGGCGAGAGCGACCTGCTCGTACGGCACCTGGAGACCGCCGTGCAGGGCACGGTCCCGGCGCTGCTGAGGGAGGTCCGCGAGGCCGGGCACCCGCGCACCGTGCAGGTGCTGGTCGCCCTGGCCGCCGCCCACCCGGACCCGGCCCTGGCCAAGGCGGTCCGCCGCGCCGCGTTCCAGGTCCACACCGGCGGCTCCTGACCCCCGCGAGGCCCCGGCCGAGGCCGGCTCCCCGGCCGGGCCCTCACGTCACAACCGAGCCCTCCGGCCCCCACCCGCCGGGGCCGCCCCGGACGCGCCCCCGTGCCCAGGCCGTGTTCAGGTGGCGCGGGTGGCCGGACCATCTGGTGAGGTCGCCCGCGATCCGGTCGACGCTGGGCGCGGTGGTGACGTCGTGTTCGCGGCGGGTGGTCGCGCCGGACGATCCGACGCGCGACCCGCTGCGGCTTCTGGCCCTCCCGCTCGGTCAGCCTGCGCACCCTGACCGGCTGTGCCATGCCCTCCCCGTACCGATCGGACCTGTCACGTCCGACCGCGATGAGAGCAGCCGACACCGCCCCGGTGACCGTCCGGTCAGCTGGTCCAGGGCAGGCGGACGGCTTCGATCCCGGGGTCCGCGAGCAGGGCCTCGACAAGCAGGCGGGGGCCGCAGACCTTGGTGCCCCAGAGGTCGTAGTCGGTACAGACGACTTAGGAGCGGTCCGCGGCCCACAGGTTGGACGGGGCACACAGAACGTCCGGGTTGTCGAAGAGGGCTTGGGCGTCGCCCAGGCGGCCGGAGCGGACCTGCCCCTTCTCGAAGTCCCGCGTGACGAGCGGGCTGTAGTACGCCGTGCAGGCGGTGTCCTCCCCCTGAGGGCTGTGCGCGGTGAGGAAACGGATCAGCTGGTCCCATGTCGGCCTGTCGAGACCGCCCTCCGCGGGCCATTCGGCGGAGCCGGGCTGGATGCCCGCCCCTTTCGCGGAGGGGAAGCAGCGAAAGCAGGGGTACAGACCGTGGGGTACGACCGGATCACCGATGCGGGCGGCCAACTCCGCCCGGCGCAGCCGCTCCCACCCCGGGCCGGGGTGCTCGTCCCGACTCTGGCCGTCGTTGACCGAATCGCCCGCGGTTCCCCTGCGTTCGTACATGCCCCCAAGCACCCAGGCGGCGTCGGGCCGCCCCGGTGCCTCGTAGCCGGTGAGGCCGTCGTCCTGGGTCAGCTCCGCGAGCCAGTCGGTCTCGGAGACACGCGCGAGGGGCCACAAGGCGAAGACGTCGTCGGGCATCCGGCCAGGCTAGGGGCCCGGACGCGACCAGCACCGCGACCCGGTGGACACGTGCGGTCACGCCACCGGCGGCCTTCGCCGCAACCGACAGCACCGGCCGCATCGCGGAAGGCAGCCCGTCACAGAGCCGCGGCGCCAGAGGTCCGGCGGGAGCGGGAAACCGGCGCGGGATTCGACGAGGTGCTGCGTGACTCAGGCGAGGCGAGCCACGATGGCGCGGCAGGCCCCCTGCAACTCCTCGTCGTTGGCTGTGCTCCCGAAGCGGCCGCTGCGCCGGGGGCGTGCCAGCTCCGCCCGGACCCGGGGGAGGGCGGGAACGGCAGCTCTACCCATGCGTTCCAGGCAGGCCACGACGTGGTTGGAGGTCGCCTCGTTGCTCTCCCAGGCGCCGAGCAGCGCCTGTACGACAGCGGAGGCCTCGGCCGCACCGCCGATGTCCCACACCGCGGCCGCGGCGTGGACACGGGTCCACTCATAGCCGGCCGTCAGCATGGTCCTGAGGCGAGGCAGCGCCATCGCCGCCGGTGGGCCGATCCTGCCGAGAACGGCGGCTGCCGCGCGGGCCTCCTGGTGGCTGTCGAGCAGGTCGTGCAGCTTCGGTACAACGGTCTCGGGGCTGCCTCCTAGCTCCCACAGAGCGGCGGTGGCGGCGGTGCGCACACCGATGTCCTCCGCGGCGGCGAGCGGGCGGACGACGTCCAGAGCAGATGCGGCCGCGGCACCGAAAGAGGCAAGAGCATCCAGTGCGGAGGCGGCGGTGTGCCAGTTGTCGTGGAGGATCGCGGCGGTGACGGCGTTCGTGAGCGTGGGCACGGCCGCCGGATCGCGCAGTGCGGCAAGAGCGGACATCAGGGCGCCGGCGCTCGAGGCGAACCCATCCTCGGAAAGGTCGGTGTCGGCAAGGCGCCGGGACAGCCGAGGCACGAGCTCACCGGCGGCCGGGGGCAGGTGCCCGACGACGTGCAGTGCACGCCAGGCGTCGGCATCGTCGTCCAAAGCGGTCAGCAGACTGGGAAGAGCCCGCAGGTCACCGAGGCGGGCCAGCGCCAGGACGGCTTCCTGGTGCGCTCGGCGCAGCAGCGGATGCGGCGTCGCCCAGACGTCGGGGCCGTGCACCGTGCGGTGCGTGACGACGTAGGAGGCCAGGGCCTCCCGGGCGGGTTCGGACACGGGCGTCAGGGATCCGAGGGCCGCGGCGGCCGCGGCGGCGGTGTAGGGGTCCTCCGGCAGCAGGCAGGCTGCGAGGAGGAGGACGAGGTCGGTGTGATCACCGCGCCAGGTCTGGATCAGGTCCCGGGTCATGCGGATCGCGTCGTAGCGGGTGGCGGGGTCCGGACTGCGAAGCTGCTCGGTGAGCAGAGCCGTGCGCTCGGCCACGCGGTCGTCGAGAACCGCGTGGAAGGTGCCGAGCAGTGACGTGGTCGGCGCGTGGACGCGGTTGTGCCGTTCGAGGTCCTCGAAGGCGGCGGCTATCTGCGGTGGGACGCCCTGAGACGCCGGTGCCGGGGCAGCCGGCGTGCACGCGCACCCACCGGCACGGGCTTCGCGCGCCTCGTTGCCGGGCTCGCGTTGCGGCGTGGGCGTGGCCTGGCGGAGAAGTTCGATGGCCCGCGGCACGATGTCGCCCCCGACGCCGTGCGGCGCGCAGCGGGTTCGGTGGACGAGGGCCGCCAGCCGGACGTCGGGTGAAGAGGCCGTCTCGCCGGCCAGGACGTCGAGCCACGCCGTCGCGGCGGCGTGCCCAGCGGGCAGCCGAATCGCGAGGTCGGCCGTCGTCCGGACGATCAGCAGCCGCTCCACGACTCCGAGCTCGGCCGGCAGCCTGGCGCGCAGTACCTCCAGCGCGCGGTCGGCGTCGTCCAGGAACAGGCCGATGCCCTCGATCGCCGCCCGGCGCACGAGCCGGTCCTGGTCAGCCACCTGGCGCACGAAGAGATCGGCGCGCTCCCGCATCGCCGCGACGGCATCCACGTGCGCCGTCGACTCGGTGCCGTCAACCGAGAAGTAGACGGCGTCGATGTCACGCTCCGAAGCTGCGCGCCCAATGCTGACCAGCAACTCGACGACCGAGGCACGGTCGGGCGTCGCCGGGTCCTCGGCCAGGGCGAACAGGAACGGCAAGCTCGCCACGGTGCAGGTGTAGACGTCGCCTTGGTGGTGAGCCGCACTGTAGAAGTTCCGGAACGCTGTCTCCCGCGTCCCGGAATCCGCCGAAGCCATCTCCCGAAGCCATGCGGGAACGTCATCGGCCGGACCGTAAGCGTGGCTCATGGATGACCAGTCGATGGCGGGGGGTTCGTTGATCATGGGCAGCACTATGGCGGAGGGCACTGACATCGGGGCCCCTGCCGCGGACGGAGCGGCTGGTGCGAGGAGATGCCCGCCCTCGCACCAGCCGACCAGCCAGGCCGTCTCCTTCGGATCGTGCCGGGCTCGCGACGCCCGGCACGCGCGCTCGTCGCGTGGTCGGCCGCCGATGCTCCGCGCGGACTCTCCCGTCCGGTGCGTGCGATCGCACGCACCGGACGCAGCTCCCTGATCCGGCCTGGCCCGGAGGAAACGGCCTAGAAGAGGGAGTCGTACGAGGCCCCCTGGGTCAGGGCCGCCCCGGCGCCGCGCCGGAAGGGGGCCGACGCATCGCCCGTGCCCGCGTAGAAGGTCTCGCCGTGATTCCACGCGACGAGGTCGGCGCGCCCGTCCCCGTCGGCGTCGCCGACGGCGGTGAGGCCCTTGAAGGCGTCCCAGCCGCTGCCGACGCGCGTGCGGACCGCGAAGGTGCCGTCGCTCCTGCCGAGGTACAGCCAGAGCACGCCCGCGCGGTCCCGGGCGAGGAGGTCGCCGGCGCCGGCGCCGGCGAGGTCACCGGTGGCGGTCAGCTCGTTGTAGATGTCCCAGCCGCCGCCGATCCGCTTGCGGGCGGAGAAGGGCGCGGCGGCGTTCCCCGTGCTCCGGTACAGCCACAGGTCACCCGCCTTGTCGGCGGCGAGGAGGTCGGGTCGCCCGTCGCCGGTGACGTCGCTGCCGCCGGTGATCCTGTCGTACACCTGCCAGCCGCCGCCGATCCGCGTCCGGGCCGCGAGCGGCGTGTGCCGGGAGCCGGTGCCCTGGTAGAGCCACAGGGTGCCGGAGCTGTCGCGGGCGACGCTGTCGGGCGCGGAGCCGCCCGCGATGTTCCCGACGGACTCCAGCAGGTCGTACGCCTTCCAGCCGCCGCCGACCCGGGAGGCGCCGGTGGCGGCGGGGGTGGCGCCGTCGGCGGCGGGCCGGGTGCCGAAGCGCCACAGCACACCGTCCGGGTCCCGGGCGAGGAGGTCGGCGGCGCCGTCGTCGTCGTAGTCGTGCGGTGCGGCGGGCCGGGTCACGGAGAACCGTCCGGTGACGCGGAGTTCGGGCCCGATGCCCTCGTCCGGGCGGGCGGTGAGCTCCCACCGGTACTCGCCGTTGCGGGCGGGCGCGCCCCGGTCCCCGGCCTCCAGGTCCTTGCCGTCCCAGTGCCAGGTGATCCGGCGCGGGGTCCCGGCGGCGGTGCCGTCGCTGTCCCAGCTGTCGTGCACGGTGGTCCCGCTGGGCACGTGGGTGACGGTCAGCCCCACCCGGCTGTCCGCCCGGGACAGGTCCCAGCCGAGGTCGACCCCGCGCGCCACCTGCGCGCCGGTGAGCTCGTCCGGCGTCGAGGAGCCGAGGAGGGAGACGACGGTCGACTGCCCGGTGGAGGCGACGAGTTCGACGTCGGGCCGGGAGCCGTCGGCTCGCGGCGAGATCCGGTACAGGCCCTCGCCGTGCTCGGCCGTGCCGCCGCGGACGAGCAGCGACCCGCCGGGACCGGCGACGGCTGAGGAATACGCGGTGAGTGCCTCGAACTTCTCTTCGGGGCGCTCGGCCGACCGGAGGGTGAAGGGCCGCCTCGTCGGGTTGCTGCCGCCGTCCACGTCGGCGGACTGCTCGATGCGGGCCCTCTCGCCGGTCGCCAGCCAGCCGCCGACCAGGTACAGCGGGTCCCCCCACCCGGCGGAGTCCGGGATCCACACCTCCTGGAGCGGCGCGTCCCGGCGGACGGCGACGATCCCGCTGCCCCCGCGCCGCGACTCGCGCCAGGCCGCGTGCGTGGCGGAGGCGGCGCCCCACCAGGCCAGGTCGCCCTGGGCCTGGATGAACCAGGTGTCCTCACCGGTGGCGAGGTCGACGAGGATCTTGGCGCTCGTCCTGTGCTCGCCCAGCTCGCAGTCGTAGAGCGCGGAGCCGCCGCCGGTCCAGCCCTCGTCCGCGCCCGCGCAGCGGATCTGGACGCCGCCGAGCAGCTTGCGGGGCTTCGGCACGCCCCCGGCGAGGACGTCGGCGTCGAGCGTGACGGCGTACTGGGTCTCGTACCCGTTCTCGTCCCGGCCGAGGAGCAGCGTGTCGCCGGTCAGGCCCGCGTACGAGTAGCCGCCGAGCGCGTCGAGGTCGAGGACGACCGGCGCAGCGTCCGGCTTCGCCATGTCGTGGACCTTCAGGACCGAGCTGACGGTGAGCACCGCCCGGTCGCCGGTCACGACGAGGTCCGTGCCGCCGCCGGCGGCCGAGGCGCCGGGCAGCATGGTGGAGCTCCCGTCGGCGTACCGGGTCCACCGGAACTCCGGCGTGGTGCCCCGGGTCCTCGACAGGAAACCGCCCGGACCCGCGCCGACGACGTCCGCGTCGCGCGGGAAGGTCACAGCGGCCTGCCCCTGCTCCTGCGCCTGCTCCTGTACGGCGGCCGGCGCGGCCGAGGCCGGGAGCGCGGTGAGCGCCCCGGCGGCGAGCGCTACGGTGACGGCGGCGGCCATGATTCTGCGGCTGCGCGGACGCGCGTGGTGCATGGACGGGTTCCCCTCCCTGTGAAGATCAGGAGCGTACCGCCCGGCCCCCGCTCACCCGCGTCGGGGTTCTACGGAGCGTGAGGCGAAAGGGGTGGCCGGCCGGGCCCGGGAGCACGCGCCACCGGTCGGGGTGCGGCTGGCGGGGCGGGACGGTCGCGCCGAGGGCGGTCAGCCGGGCCACCGCCCCTCCCGGTCGTCCACCCCGAAGCCGGGGTGGAGCTGCTGCGGGACCGCCCCGGACGGCCGGCCCGGCGGACGGGATTCCTCAACACCCGCTGGAAGCCGAACCTCCTGTGGCCCCACGGCGACATGGACCGCGCGGCCACCGCCGCCGCCCGCCGCCCGCCGACCAGCCGAAGGCACCGCGTCGCCGGGGAACGCGCCACCAGCCAAGCCCGGAGCACCCCCAGCGCTGCGGACCAAGAGCTCCCCCTTTTCGAGCAGCTCCTCACCAGCCCCGCGCGCCACCAACCTCACCGTGGGATTGCCGCGCTCGTACGCGACGCCGGCACGCTGCCCGGCCTGGAAGCAGCTCGCGCGTCGCGGTCCAAGAGCCGTGACGAGCGTGTCACCGCGGCCGAAGCCGCCCTGGAGCCGGCAACCGCCCGGCCCTCTCGGACGACAGACGATGCGACCCGGGGGAGGGGAGACGACCTGGCCGGCATTCCAGGGCAGTCAAACCGGTCTCAGCGGAGCCAGGTGGTGAGCACGCGCCCATAGCCGTTCAAGGAGACGAGCCCTGGCCCGGCGTGCCGGGGGTGTACGTGCCGAAGCTCCAGATGTTGCCCTCGGCGTCCCGTGCCATGTAGTCCCGCGAGCCGTAGTCCTGGTCGGTCGGCGGCACCAGGATCTCCACGCCGTGCTCCACCGCGCGTGCGTGGTGCGCGTCCGGGTCGTCCACCACCACGTACACGCCGACCGGCCCCGCGTCCGCCATGGCCTTGGCGGACACCCCGTCGCCGCCCTTCGTGCCCAGCATCACCATGCCGTCCCCGTAGGACAGCTCCGCGTGGACGACATGGCCGTCCTCGTTCTCGTACAGGTTCACCTGGCGGAAGCCGAACGCCTCCGTCAGCGTCCGGATCGCGGCCTTCGCGTCCCGGTACAGGATCGTCGGACAGATGCTCGGGCCGGCGGCCATGCCGATCACCTCAGTTCGCTGATAGGGCGTGGGGCGATGTGACGTGCGTCTCATCCCTCCCCAGTCTGGCACCAGCCACCGACAGCGCCCGTCGGCTCAGCCGAAGGTGTCGCAGCGGGCCGCGTCGCCCGTGCGGTACCCCTCCGAGAACCACCGCTGCCGCTGCTCCGCCGACCCGTGCGTCCACGACTCCGGCGTCACCCGCCCCTGGTGGCGCTGCTGGATGCGGTCGTCGCCCACCGCGGCCGCCGCGTCGAGCGCGTCCCGCACGTCCTGCTCGGTCACCCGCGCCAGCACCGGGCGGCCCGTCCGCTCGTCGGGCGTCGTCGTCGCGTGCCGCGCCCACACCCCGGCGTAGCAGTCGGCCTGGAGCTCCGCCCGTACGGCGTTGCTGCCCGCGCCCTGCCGCCCGTCGTGGGCCCGGCTCAGCGTGCCCCGCAGGTTCTGCACGTGGTGCCCGTACTCGTGCGCCACCACGTACGCCTGCGCGAACGGCCCGCCCGACGCCCCGAACCGGTCCCGCAGCTCCCCGAAGAACCCCAGGTCCAGATAGACCTGCCGGGCGGCCGGGCAGTAGAACGGCCCCACCGCCGAGGTCGCCGAGCCGCAGGCGGTGCCCACCCGGTGGTCGGTGAACAGCACCGTCCGCGCGTCCGTGTACCGCCCGCCTTCGCGCGCGTGGGCGGACCGCCAGTAGTCCTGCACGCTGTTGACGAAGGCGACGACCCGGCAGTCGTCGCGCGCGTTGGCGTCCGCGCCCTTCCGGCACGCCTCGCCCACCTCGCCCGCGCCCGAGGCGCCCACCGCCGGTTCGGACGTGCCGTCCTCGGTGAGCCCCAGCTGGTCCGGGCTCACCCCGAACACCAGGGCCAGGGCCAGGGCGATCAGCCCGGCGACGCCCCCGCCGATCGTCGCCCGCCCGCCGGCAGGCGGCTGCCCCGTACGTCCCGTACCTCCGACGTGTCCAGGTCGGCGTCGTCGTCGAACCGCATGCTCCGGGCACCACCCTCCGTCGGGTCCTGCGGCGAGTATCGGCGGCCCCGCCGCCGGCCGCCCCTCGTACGCGGCCGAGGGGTGCGCGTACCCGGAAGAACGCCGGAAAAGCAGTTGCATGCGCCCGTTAGACTGGCCCGTATGGCCATTCTCCCTGTGCATTAGACGGTGTGACGTCACCGCAGCAGCCGTCCGCCCACCGTCCCCCCCGCCCTGGAGTCTGTCCGTGATCACCGCCACCGGCCTTGAGCTGCGCGCCGGCGCACGCGTCCTCATCGAGTCCGCTTCCTTCCGCATCGCCAGGGGCGACCGCATCGGCCTCGTCGGCCGCAACGGCGCCGGCAAGACCACCCTCACCAAGTGCCTCGCGGGCGAGGGCATCCCCGCCGCCGGCACCATCACCCGCTCCGGCCAGGTCGGCTACCTCCCGCAGGACCCGCGCACCGGCGACCTCGACGTGCTGGCCCGCGACCGCATCCTCTCCGCCCGCGGCCTCGACGTGCTGATCCGCAAGATGCGGCTGAACGAGGAGCGCATCTCGACCGGCAAGGGCGCCACCCGCGAGAAGGCGCTTCGGCAGTACGAGCGGCAGGAGACCGAGTTCCTCACCAAGGGCGGGTACGCCGCCGAGGCCGAGGCGTCCACGATCGCCGCCGCCCTCGGCCTGCCGGACCGGGTGCTCGGCCAGCCGCTGCACACCCTCTCCGGTGGTCAGCGCCGCCGTATCGAGCTGGCCCGCATCCTCTTCTCGGACGCCGACACGCTGCTCCTCGACGAGCCGACCAACCACCTCGACGCCGACTCGATCACCTGGCTGCGCGACTACCTCAAGACCTACCGCGGCGGCTTCGTCGTGATCTCCCACGACGTGGACCTGGTCGAGACCGTCGTCAACAAGGTCTTCTACCTGGACGCCAACCGGTCCGTGATCGACATCTACAACATGGGCTGGAAGCTCTACCAGCGCCAGCGCGAGGACGACGAGAAGCGCCGCCGCCGCGAGCGGCAGAACGCCGAGAAGAAGGCCGCCGCGCTCAACGCCCAGGCCGACAAGATGCGCGCCAAGGCCACCAAGACGGTCGCCGCGCAGAACATGGCCCGCCGCGCCGAGAAGCTGCTGTCCGGCCTCGAGGATCTGCGCCAGTCCGACAAGGTGGCCAAGCTGCGCTTCCCCGAGCCCGCGCCCTGCGGCAAGACCCCGCTCACGGCGGAGGGCCTGTCCAAGTCGTACGGCTCGCTGGAGATCTTCACCGATGTCAGCCTGGCCATCGACAAGGGCTCGCGCGTCGTCATCCTCGGGCTCAACGGCGCCGGCAAGACGACCCTGCTGCGCCTCCTCGCCGGGGTCGAGAAGCCCGACACGGGCCAGGTCACCCCCGGCCACGGCCTCAAGCTCGGCTACTACGCGCAGGAGCACGAGACCCTCGACCCGGACCGCACGGTCCTGGAGAACATGCGCTCGGCCGCCCCCGACCTGGACCTGGTGGAGGTCCGCAAGGTCCTCGGCTCGTTCCTGTTCTCCGGCGACGACGTGGACAAGCCCGCCGGGGTCCTCTCCGGCGGCGAGAAGACCCGCCTCGCCCTGGCCACCCTGGTCGTCTCCTCGGCGAACGTGCTGCTCCTCGACGAGCCGACGAACAACCTCGACCCCGCCAGCCGCGAGGAGATCCTCGGCGCGCTGCGCACCTACAAGGGCGCGGTCGTGCTGGTCACGCACGACGAGGGCGCCGTGGACGCGCTCCAGCCGGAGCGGATCATCCTCCTCCCGGACGGTGTCGAGGACCTGTGGGGCGCGGACTACGCGGACCTGGTCTCCCTCGCCTGATCACCGCCGACCCCCTCTGATCCTCCTCGTCTGGATCATTCGGCCTAGTCGTGATCCTTCATCTGAGTGAGGGGATCTCATACAGCGGCGTGGCGCCCTGCGGATTCTCCGGCTCCGGCGCCACGCCGCAGGCATCTCCGCGGCACCCCGCTGACCTGGCACTTCACCGTCGGGCGGGCATCGTGTCCGGCGCCCGGGCGCCCCGCGCGGCCGTCCCGAACGGAAACCCGCGTCCACAGACCTTGTCGAATGGCTGGCCATGTGGGCCCGGAGGGGTGATCATGAGAAGTCCAGAGCGCACTTCCCATGAGGAGGCACGGGTGGCCGAGACTCTGAAGAAGGGCAGCCGGGTGACCGGCGCCGCGCGCGAGAAGCTCGCGGCAGACCTGAAGAAGAAGTACGACGCCGGCGTGAGCATCCGGGCCCTGGCCGAGGAGACCGGCCGGTCCTATGGATTCGTCCACCGGATGCTCACGGAATCCGGAGTCGTGTTGCGTGGACGCGGTGGAGCGACGCGCGGCAAGAAGGCCCCGTCGGCCTGACAGCCGTACGCGGGTCGTGAGACGTCCCCGCACGTCCGGCAGTGCCGTCCGGCCGTCGTCGGCCGTGGTTCGCCGCGGTCCGGCGCTCGACCGGTTGGTTACCGTGCAGTAATTTGTCGGTCGGCGCAGCCTTCCCGGCTGCGCCGCCCGACCGCTGCACCGGACCGGAGGCGCCCCATGACCACGCTCGACCCTGCCCTCGTCGTGCTCGACAAGGACGGTGTACGTCTCACCGTCGAGGACGCCGTCGCCACGGTGACCCTCACCAATCCGGCGAAGCGCAACGCCCAGTCGCCCGCCCTGTGGCGGGCCCTCACCGAGGCCGGGCGCGCGCTGCCCGGCAGCGTGCGGGTGGTCGTGCTGCGCGGGGAGGGCAAGTCGTTCTCCGCCGGTCTCGACCGGCAGGCGTTCACCGAGGAGGGGTTCGACGGCGAACCGTCGTTCCTCGACATGGCGCGCGGGTCCGACGAGGACCTCGACGCGCTCATCGCCGAGTACCAGGAGGCGTTCACCTGGTGGCGGCGCAACGACATCGTGTCGGTCGCGGCCGTCCAGGGTCACGCCATCGGTGCCGGTTTCCAGCTCGCCCTCGCCTGCGACCTGCGGGTCGTCGCCGAGGACGTGCAGTTCGCGATGCGCGAGACCAGCCTGGGCCTGGTGCCCGACCTGACCGGCACGCACCCGCTGGTCGCCGCCGTCGGCTACGCCCGTGCCCTGGAGATCTGCGCCACGGGCCGGTTCGTCCACGCCGACGAGGCCGAGCGCATCGGCCTGGCCAACCTCGTGGTGCCCGCGGGCGAGCTCGACGCGGCCGTACGGGACCTGTCCGCCGCGCTGCTCGCCGCCCCGCGCGACGCGGTCGTGGAGACCAAGGCGCTGCTGCGCGGCGCGGCCGGGCGTACGTACGAGGAGCAGCGCGCCGCCGAGCGTGCCGCCCAGTCCCGACGCCTCCGCGACCTCGCCGGCCTCGCGGACTGACCGGCGACCGGCCGGGCCGCCCCCCCGGCCGACGCTCCGGGCCCGCCCGACCCGGACTGACGCAGCACCGCTGGACCAGCCGTCCCGCCCCGCTCCGGCCCTGGCCGAAACGCCAGGGGCCGGGGCCGGGGCCGCGAGGCGCTGGGGCGGGCGGGGGTCAGAAGCCGTGGCGGGCGCCGCCGTCCACCGGAAGCATCACGCCCGTCAGGTACGACGCGGCGGGGGAGAGCAGGAACGCCGCCGTCGTGCCGAACTCCTCCGGCGTGCCGTAGCGGCGCAGCGGGATGCGCGACTCGTTGGCCGCCCGCGCCGCCGCCGGGTCGCCCGACAGGGCGTCCAGCTCCCGCACCCGGTCCGTGTCGATCCGCGACGGCAGCAGGCCCACCACGCGGATGCCGCGCGGCCCCAGCTCGTCCGCCAGGGACTTGGCGAACCCGGCCAGGCCGGGCCGCAGGCCGTTGGAGATCGTCAGGCCCGGGATGGGCTCGTGCACCGAGGCGGACAGGACGAAGCCGATGACGCCGCCCTCGTTCAGCGCGGCCGCGGCGGCCCGCGCCATGCGCACGGCGCCCATGAACACCGAGTCGAACGCCGCCCGCCACTGCTCGTCGGTGTTGTCGGCGGCGAAGCCGGGCGCCGGTCCGCCGACGCTCACCAGCACGCCGTCGAAGCCGCCGAAGTGCGACCGCGCGGCCGCGATCAGCGTGTCGGCGGCCTCCGGGTCGGCGTTGTCCGCGGCGACTCCGGCCGCGCCGGGGCCCAGTTCGGTGGCGGCGTCCTCCACCGCCTTCGCGTCGCGCGAGGACAGGACGACCTTCGCGCCCTCCGCCACCAGTGCCTTCGCCGCCGCGTGCCCGAGGCCGCGGGAGGCGCCCGTCACCACGTACACCCGGTCCTTCAGTCCAAGATCCATGGGGTCTATCCTGCCGGGTCGTCCGGCGCCAGCGCGAGGGCCGTCGCCACCAGGCCGACATGGCTGAACGCCTGCGGGAAGTTGCCGAGCTGGCGCCGCGCCACCGGGTCGTACTCCTCCGCGAGCAGCCCCACGTCGTTGCGCAGCTCCAGCAGCCGCTCGAACAGCTCCCGCGCCTCTTCGTGGCGGCCCATCATGCGCAGCGCGTCCGCCATCCAGAACGAGCACGCCAGGAACGTGCCCTCGCCGCCGGGCAGCCCGTCCACGGCGATCCCGTCCGTGCCGTACCGGCGGATGTACCCGTGGTGGCCGAGCTCCTCCCGTACCGCCTCCACCGTGCCGACCACGCGCGGGTCGTCCGGCGGGAGGAAGCCGACCCGCGGGATCATCAGCACCGCCGCGTCCAGCTCCGCCGAACCGTACGACTGGGTGAACGTGTTGCGGACCGGGTCGTAGCCCCGCGCGCAGACCTCCCGGTGCACCTCGTCGCGCATCGTCCGCCACCGCGCCACGTCCCCCGGCAGCGACGGGTCGCGCTCCAGGGTGCGCACCGCCCGGTCCGCCGCCACCCACGCCATCACCTTGGAGTGGACGAAGTGCCGGCGCGGCCCGCGCACCTCCCACAGCCCCTCGTCGGGCTGACGCCAGGTGGACTCCAGGAACCCCAGCAGGCTCAGCTGCAGCGCCCATGCCTGCCGCTGCGGCGGCATGCCCACTTCCCGCGCCAGGGACAGGGAGTCCATGACCTCGCCGTACACGTCGAGCTGTAGCTGCTTCACGGCGGCGTTGCCGATCCGGACCGGGCGCGCCCCGCCGTAGCCGCGCAGCCACGGCACCTCCGTCTCGGGGAGCCGTCTCTCGCCCGCCAGGCCGTACATGATCTGGAGGTCCGCCGGGTCGCCCGCGACGGCCCGCAGCAGCCAGTCACGCCAGGCGGCGGCCTCCTCGACGTACCCGACCGACAGCAGGGCCCGCAGGGTCAGCGTCGAGTCGCGCAGCCAGCAGTAGCGGTAGTCCCAGTTGCGCACGCCGCCCAGCTCCTCCGGCAGGGACGTGGTCGCGGCGGCGACGATCCCGCCCGTCGGCGCGTACGTCAGCGCCTTCAGGGTGATCAGCGAGCGCATCACCGCTTCCCGGTACGGCCCCTCGTACGTGCACTGCGCGGCCCAGGACTTCCAGTCCTCCAGGGTGTGCTCCAGCGCCATGTACGGGTCGACGAGCGGGGGGCGCGGCTCGTGCGAGGGGTGCCAGGTGAGGCAGAACGCGACCTTCTCGCCGGGGTTCACGGTGAACGACGAGCAAGTGCTGTACTGCTGACCCCAGGTCTTCACGCGCGGTTCGCTGCGCAGCCACACGGAGTCCGGCCCGGCGACGGCGATCCGATGGCCGTCGGCGCGGCGCATCCACGGCACGACCGACCCGTAGTCGAAGCGCAGCCGCAGCACGGACGACATCTCGACCCGGCCGGTGACGCCCTCCACGATCCGCATCACATCGGGGGCGCGGTCGCGGTGCGGCATGAAGTCGACGACGCGGACCGTGCCGGTGCGGGTCTCCCAGAAGGATTCGAGGACCAGGGAGTCGCCCACGTAGCTCCGCCGCGAGCAGGTCCGGGCCCCGGCCGGCGCGATCCGCCAGTGGCCGTTGTTCTCGTCGCCCAGGAGCGCGGCGAAGCAGGCGCCGGAGTCGAAGCGGGGCAGGCAGAGCCAGTCGATCGAACCGTCCCTGCCCACCAGAGCGGCGGTCTGGAGATCGCCGATGAGGGCATAGTCCTCGATGCGTTGGGTCACGTCTGGCGTGTTCCCACAGCGGAGAAGCGCCAATCAGTCATACGGGCCCGCACGGCCCGTGGCCTGCGCGGGTGCGCCACGCGATGTGCTCCGCGTCACACGTCCGAGGGGCGCGTGGGCCGAACGGGCGCGCAGCGGTGCAAGGGGGCGCTAAAGCGCGGTCTACGCCTCCGCCGGCGCACGCGGGGCGGTCGCGCCCTCGCCCTGGGCGCCCTCGCCCTGGGCGCCGTCGCCGGAGACCCCGTCCGCCGGGCCGCTGTCGTCCGGGCCGCCTTCCGCCGGGCCGTCGCCGCCCGCCGCTGTGGCCGCCCGTGCGTCCGCCTCGCGGTCGCGGCGCTCGCGGCGTACGAGGATCACCCAGCCCACCGGGACACCGGCCGCGAACAGCCACCACTGCACGGCGTACGCCATATGGGCGCCGATCGAGTCGTGGTCCGGGTCCGGGACCGGCTCCGGGCTGCCTCCGGCCGGTACGGGGTCGGTCAGGTCCAGGTAGCCGCCGAGGACCTGGCGGCCCAGCCGCTCGGCCTGCTGCTCGCTGTTGATGAGCATGACCTGGCGGGGCGGCAGGCCTTTGAGGTCCTTGATGCCGCTGCTGCCGGTCGTCTGGTCGGCCATGAGCCGCCCGGTGACGGTCACCCGGCCCTTGGGCGCGGGCGGCACGTCCGGGTACGACTTCTGGTCCGGGGCGGCGGGGACCCAGCCGCGGTTGACGAGGACGACCCGCCCGTCGTCGAGGACGAGCGGGGTCAGGACGTGCATGCCGACCCGGTCGTCGGCGTTGGTGCGGCGGCGCACGACGACCTCGCGGGCCGTGTCGAACGTGCCGGTCGCGGTCGCGTGGCGCCAGAAGTCGGAGCGCGGGACCGTGTGGCCCGGCGCGGTGAGCTCGGTCACGGGGACCGGCTCCGCCTTCAGGTTGTCCTCGATCAGGCTGTTCTGGGCCACCCGGCGCTCATGCCGGTGGAACTGCCAGAAGCCCAGCTCGACCATCACCGGGATCAGGACGAGGGCGACGAGGGTGAGGATCACCCACTGCCGGGACAACAGGAAGCGGTACACCCCACGACGGTACCTCCGCCGCCGGGACGGCCCGCCCCCGGGGCACCCCCGTCGCCGGGCGCCCCCGGCTCACACCTTGTCCACGATGCCCGCCTTGCCCTCCGCGCGGGCGCAGTGCGCGCCGCAGTACCAGCGGCCGTCCGCCTCGACGCCCTGCCCGATGATCTGGACCCGGCAGTGCTCACAGATGGGCGCCATGCGGTGGATGGCGCAGGCGAAGCAGTCGAAGACGTGCACCGCGCCCTGCGCGTGCACCTCGAACGACATGCCGTACTCGTTTCCGCAGACCTCACAACGTGCCATGCGCCACAGGGTGCGGGGCGCGGCGGGCGTGGCGGCGGACGGCGCGCCCGTCCGTCACCCGATCGACCCGGGGCCGTCCGGCGGGTCGGCCGCCGGGCCCGCCGGTCAGTCGTCGGCCGGGGCGACGTCCCGCAGCAGATGGGTGAAGGCGACCTCGTCCACGATGGGCGTGCCGAACGACTTGGCCTTGACGACCTTCGAGGTGGCCGCGTCCGGGTCGTTGGTCACCAGGAGGCTGGTCAGCCGGGAGACGCTGGTCGCCACGTGCAGCCCGGCCTCGACGGCCCGGTCCTCCAGCAGTTCCCGCTCGACCGACGTGTCGCCCGAGAACGCCACCCGCATACCCTGCTTGAGCGGTTTGTCCGCCTCGTACCGTCCGGGGTTCGGGTACGGGCAGGCCGGGCGCTTCCGCGACGGGCGCCAGCCGTTGGAGGCGTACGTCGCCTGACGGCCGATCCGGGGCGTGCCGTCGGCGGGCGGCGCCGACCACTCGGTGATCGGGCGGCACTCCAGCAGCGGCAGCCGTACGCCGCGCTCGGCCGCCGTGCGCAGGCTCGGCCGGAACGCCTCGGCGAGCACCCGCGCGTCGTCCAGGGCGTTGTGCGCCTGTCGCTGCTGGACGCCGAAGTGGGCGGCGAGCGACTCCAGCTTCATGTTGGGCAGCGGCAGGGCCAGCTCCTTGGCGAGCGCTATGGTGCACAGCCGTTGCCGCACCGGCGCGGTGCGGCGCGCGCGGGCGTACTCGCGGGCGATCATCGACCAGTCGAAGTACGCGTTGTGCGCCACCAGGACGCGCCCGTCGAGCCGCTCCGCGAATTCGGCGGCCACGTCGGCGAAGAGCGGCGCGTCGGCCAGCAGTTCGCTGGTCAGGCCGTGGATCGACACGGGTCCGGGGTCGCGCTCGGGGTTGACCAGCGTGTACCAGTGGTCCTCCACCTCGCCGCGCGCGTCCACCCGGTAGACGGCCGCGGACACGATCCGGTCGTGCGAGAAGAGTCCGGTGGTCTCCACATCGACGACCGCGTACCCCTGCGGGTAGGCGGGCGGCCAGGCTGTCGCTGTCGTACGGTCGTCGAGCATGGTCATTGAGAATAGAGCCCCCCACCGACACCGCGGGACCCGGGCGGACCCCCGGGGGCCGGTCCCGGGCCGGTCCCGGCACCCGACGCACCCTCAGGAGTCAGGGGCCCGGCCGCCTGTGCGAGGGGCACCGCCGCGTGAACCAGCGTGCCGTTTCGGGGCGTACGCGCGCGGGGGTGAGACGCTCGGCGGCGTGACGGAACCGACGGAGCGGGAGGCACACCCCGAGGGGCTCGGGGTACGGCTCAACTGGCTGCGGGCCGCCGTGCTCGGGGCGAACGACGGCATCGTGTCCACCGCCGGGCTCGTCGTGGGCGTCGCGGGCGCCACCGGTGAGCGTTCCGCCCTCCTCACGGCCGGGCTCGCCGGGCTGCTGGCCGGGTCCATGTCGATGGCGGTCGGCGAGTACGTGTCCGTGTCCACGCAGCGGGACTCCGAGAAGGCCGCCCTGGCGGTGGAGTGGCGGGAGCTGCGGGAGCAGCCGGAGGCCGAACTCGACGAGCTGACCGAGCTGCTCGCCGAGCGCGGGCTGAGCCGGGACGTCGCGCGCGAGGCGGCCGAGCAGCTGACGGAACGTGACGCGCTGCGGGCGCACGCGCGCGTGGAGCTGGGCATCGACCCGGACGACCTGACGAACCCGTGGCACGCGGCCGGCGCGAGCTTCCTCGCCTTCACGGTCGGCGCGCTGCTGCCACTGCTGGCCATCGTGTGTCCGCCGGCGTCCGCCCGGCTGTGGGTGACCGTCCTGTCGGTCCTCGCCGCGCTGACGCTGACCGGCTGGTGGAGCGCCCGCCTCGGCTCGGCGCCCGCCCGCCCGGCCGTGCTGCGGGTGGTGGGCGGGGGAGCGCTGGCCATGGCCGTGACGTACGGGGCCGGGTCGCTGCTGGGGGCGGCGGGCGTGTAGGGGATTCGAGGGAAATGGTCCCTTCTCGTGCGGCATGCCGTTGGGCGGTTCCGCCAAAGGCCGCTGACAGACCGTCTCGCATACTTGTCGGTAACCACCTCTAGCCCCGGCCCGGCGCCCGGCCCTACCGTGCTCGCATGTCGCCGAACCCGCCCGACGCCGTGCTGTGGTCGATACCCGCCTTCGTCCTGCTCACCGCCGTGGAGATGGTCAGCTACCGGCTGCGTCCCGACGAGGACGCCGCCGGGTACGAGGCCAGGGACGCCGCCACCAGCGTCGGCATGGGCCTGGGCAGCATCGGCTTCGACCTGTTGTGGAAGATCCCCGCCCTGGCGCTGTTCACCGCCGTCTACGAGCTCACCCCGGCCCGCGTCCCCGTCACCTGGTGGACCATCCCGCTGATGCTGCTCGCGCAGGACTTCTTCTACTACTGGTCCCACCGCGGCCACCACGTCGTCCGCGTCCTGTGGGCGTGCCACGTCGTCCACCACTCCAGCCGCAGGTTCAACCTGACGACCGCGCTGCGCCAGCCGTGGACCTCGCTGACCGTCTGGCCGTTCTACCTGCCGATGGTCGCCTGCGGGGTGCCCCCGGCCGCCGTCTTCTTCTGCTACTCCGTCAACCTCGTGTACCAGTTCTGGGTCCACACCGAGCGCATCGGCAAGCTGCCCCGGCCCGTCGAGTACGTCTTCAACACCCCCTCCCACCACCGGGTGCACCACGCCTCCCAGGGCGGCTACCTCGACCGGAACTTCGGCGGCATCCTCATCCTGTGGGACCGGATGTTCGGCTCCTTCACCGCCGAGGCCGAGCGGCCCGTGTACGGGCTGACGAAGAACATCGACACGTACAACCCGCTGCGCGTCGCCACCCACGAGTACGTCGCCATCGCCCGCGACCTGCGCCGCGCGCGGACCTGGCGGGAGCGCGCCGGGCGCCTCTTCCGCGGGCCCGGCTGGCAGCCCGGACCGCCCGCGCCCCCGGCCGCCGGGCCGGCCCCGCCGGTCCCGCCGGTTCGGGGCCCGCCGGGTCGCGGGAGCGTGTCGCGTGAGCCGCGAGCGCCTGGCCGGGCTCCTGAAGGCGGCGTTCGCCGTGGCCCTCGCCGCCGACCTGCTGGCCCTGCTCGCCGGGTCCGGCACGGGCCACCTGGTCGCCAAGCCACTGCTGATGCCGCTCCTCGCCGCGTACGCGGCCGTGCGCGGCGCGCCCCGGCTCCTGGTCGTCGCGCTCGCCTTCGGCTGGGGCGGCGATGTGTTCCTGCTGGTGGACGCCGACTGGGCGTTCCTGGTCGGCATGGGTTCGTTCGCCGCCGGGCACGTCTGCTACCTGCTGCTCTTCGGCCGCGCCCGTACGTCCCCGCTGCTCGGCGCCTGCTACGCCGCCGCGCTGGTCACCGCGGTCATCCTGCTGTGGCCCGACCTCCCCGCCGACCTGCGGATACCGGTCGCCGGATACTCCCTGCTGCTCACCGCGACGGCGTACCGCGCGAGCGGCCTCGGACCGGTCGCGGGGGCGGGCGGCGCGCTGTTCATGCTGTCCGACACGCTCATCGCGACCGGTGTGGCCGCCTGGCCGCAGCTCCCCGCACCGGACTTCTGGATCATGCTCACGTACGGGGCCGCGCAGTACCTCCTGACGGCCGGGGTGCTCACGCCGTCCAGCGCGGGGCGTCCGCTCCCCACCGGCCCGGTGGCCGTGCCCAGTCCGCCGGGCCGCCCTCGTAGCTGACGGGGGAGAGGGCGTGGCGCAGCCGGCCCAGCGGGGTGTCCCGCTCCCGCAGCCACCGCCCGGGCTCGTAGGGCCCCTCGCCGGGTACGGGCGGTTCCGGGTCCGTGCCGTGCGTCAGCCAGCGCCCGGTCTGCGTCAGCGCCGCCTCCACCCGCCAGGTGCCGCCGTCCCGGTGGCGTTCCGTCAGAGCGCGCAGCACGGCGGCGGCCACCAGGTAGCCGGTGCCGTGGTCGAGGGCCTGCGCCGGGAGCGCGCCCGGCTTCTCCCCGTAGCCCTCCAGCAGGGCGATGCCCGTCGCCGCCTGGACCAGGCTGTCGAAGCCGCGGCGCCCGCCCCAGGGGCCGTACGCGCCCCACGCCGAGAGCCGCGCGACCACCAGGCCTGGGCGGCGCTCGGCCAGGGCCTTCGGGGCGAGTCCGAACCGGTCCAGCGCGCCGGGCCGGTAGCCGGTCACCACCACGTCGGCGGCGTCCAGCAGTTCGTCGAAGGCCCGCCGGTCCGCGGCCCGCCCCAGGTCCAGCAGCGTCGAACGCTTGCCCAGGCCCGTGTCGTTGTGCGCCTCCTGGTTCTCCGGCAGGCCCGGGGCGTCCACCCGCAGGACGTCCGCGCCCAGCAGGGCCAGCGTCCGCGTGGCGACCGGCCCGGCGAGCACCCGCGTCAGGTCCAGCACCCGCACCCCGGCGCACGGCGCCCCGAGGGACGGCGCCCCGGCCCGCGCGCCGCTCGCCTCCCGTACCGGCCCCGGCGCGTCGCCCAGCCGCTCCAGGGTCAGCAGCGGACGCCGGGCCACCAGGGCGCCCTGCTCCGACGCGGCCCACGCGGCGGCGTCCCGCACGGCGACGGCCATGCCGCCCGCCGCGTACACCGCCTCCTCCACGTCCGCCGCGCCCCGCCCCGCCAGCGCGTCCGCCACCGCGTCGGGGCCCGAACCGGCGGGCAGCCCCAGCGCGGCCAGCAGGGCGGCCTCGTGGTGCGGGTAGTTGGCGTGGGTGCGCAGCCACCCGTCGGCGGTGCGCCAGAACCGGGAGAGCGGCGCGAACCCGTCCCACGCCCGGCCGTCCATCGTCACGAACCGGTCGCTGTGGAAGGCCGTCGCCACCGCGCCGTCGCCCACCCGGACGTCCGGCACCGGCCCGCCGCTCCGCACGGCGGCCAGCTCCGCCGCGGCGAGGGCGCACACCGCGACCGTCGCGCGGGCCGCCTCCACCACGGGCAGCCGCGCGGACAGCACCCCGGGCACGCGGTCGTACGAGACCCGCTCCAGCAACCCCTGATCGGCACCGAGTGCCGCCCACGCCTGAGTGATGGCCCTGTTCATCCCTCGATCATGGCGCTGAGTGTCATGGAGGGGAAGTTTCCGGACATGAAAGAGCCCGGGCACGGCTCGCGCGCCCGGGCTCCCCCTCCCCAATCAGATGTGCGTCACCAGCGCACCGCGTCCAGCGCGTCGACCAGGCCGGCGCCGTAGAAGCCGTTGTGCAGCTTCCCGCCCTCGCAGACCCCGTCGACCTTGCCGTCGCCGTTGATGTCGTACGGGTTCGTGCAGGCACGGTCGTCGGCCTGCGCGTACAGCAGACCCTTCACCATCGCGGGGGTGGCGTAGGGGTGCTTCGACTTGATGAGCGCGGCGACGCCCGCGGCGTGCGGGGACGCCATGGACGTGCCGGCCTTGTAGTTGTAGCCGCCGTTGACCGTGGTCGACAGGATGCGGCCGTTCACGGCCGGGGCCGCCGGGGTCTGGTACTCGGTGCGGTCACCGCCCGGGGCGGCGATGTCCACGACACCCATGCCGTAGTTCGAGTACGACGCCTTCAGGTCCTTGGCACCGGTCGAGGAGACGGTGACCATGCCGGGCAGCATCGTCGGGATGTCGGGGCACGCGCTCGGGTCGATCACGCGGTCGACCGGAGTCGTGTCGTTCGGGCTCGTGGAGTCCGTGATCTCGTCCGACGCCAGGTCGAACGCCGAGTTGCCCGCGGCGGCGACGTTGACGGCGCCCTTGCTCTCCGCGTACCGGGTGGCGCGCTTGAGAGCCTCGAACAGCGCGCCCTGGTCCGGGTCGTTCTTGCAGTTGAACATCCACGGGTCGACGTAGTAGCTGTTGTTGGTGACCTCGACCCCGTGGTCGGCCGCCCACATGAAGCCGCACACGACGGCCTCGGTGTAGAAGAATCCGTCCGGGTTCGACACCTTGATGCCGGAGACCTTCACGCCCGGCGCGACACCGGTGACGCCGACGCCGTTCTTCGCGGCGGCGATCGTACCGGCGACGTGCGTGCCGTGGTCGCTCTCGCCCGGGGCGGGACGCCACGAGCCCTCGGTCGTGTCGGCCTTGCCGGTCACGCAGTTCGCGGACGCGGCGCGGTCGAAGTTCGGCGCCAGGTCCGGGTGGGTGTCGTCGACACCGGTGTCGATCACCGCGACGGTGACCTTGCTGCTGCCCATGCTGATGTCGTGGGCCTTGTCCGCCTTGATGGCGGGCAGGCTCCACTGCAGCGGCTCCAGCGGGTCCTGGCCGTCCTCCGCCGCCGCGGCGGCCTCGCGGGCCTCCTGCGCGGTGAGCGGCTCGGCGGCCTCGTCCATCTCCGTGGTCGCGACCGGAGTCAGCGGCGCGGTGCGCGTGGCGCCCGCCGACTGCACGCCGCCGACGGCGCGGATGGTCTCGGCGAAGGCCGGGTTCTTGGAGTGGACCACGATGACGCCGATCGCGTCGTACGAGGTCACCACCGTGCCACCGGCCGCGGATATCGCCTTCTTCACCTTGGCGAGGTGGCGACCGCCCGCCGTGTTCACCACATACGAGAGCTCCGGGCCGTCGGAGGCGACGGCGGCCGGAACACCCTCGGCCGGTGCGGCCGAGGCGGCACTCGCCGGCAGGAAGCCGAGCGAGGCCGTGAGCGCCAGACCGACGGGCAGAGCGAGTGCGCGCCCGCGCCTGGTTCCCAGATGAGCCATGGGTTCTCCACATCATCCGTGACGCCCGCCCACAGAACAGGTTGGGCGGGTACATGACGAGCGAAGCTATCGCTGATCATCCCAAGTCAGCAATGAGTTCGGTGAAGAAATCGGGTGGAAAGAAGACGTGGGATGAACCTCGGCGTGCCGCACCCCGTGACGTTGTCAGGGGAGGGAGCCCGGACGGCTTCCCGGCACCCGTGAGGTGACCCCGCTCATGCCCACAGCACCCGCGCAGCGAGGAGTTCCCGTGGCCACCGAAGCACCGCCGCCCCCAGGGGGCGCGGACACCGCTCCCGTCCAGCCCTCGACGGAGTCGTTCGTCCAGACCCAGCAGAGCGAGGAGTTCGGCGAACTGCGCCGCGCGCACCGCTCGTTCGCCTTCCCGCTCACCGTCGCCTTCATCGCCTGGTACCTGCTCTACGTGCTGCTCTCCAACTACGCGGGCGGCCTGATGGGCACCCGCGTGGTCGGGAACATCAACGTGGCGCTCGTCCTCGGCGTCGCGCAGTTCGTGACGACGTTCCTCATCGCCTGGTTCTACGCCCGGCACGCGGCCGAGAAGCTCGACCCCAAGGCCGAGGCGATCAGAACCCGCATGGAGAACGAGCTGCGCACGGAGGCCGACGCATGAGCACCCCCCTCACCCTGGCCGCCCCGCTCGCCGCGGGCGGCGCCGCGAGCGAGCACCGGCCGCTCATCATCACCCTCTTCGCCTGCTTCGTCGTCGCCACCCTCTTCATCACCGTGTGGGCCGGCAGGCAGACCAAGAGCGCCGCCGACTTCTACGCGGGCGGGCGGCAGTTCACCGGCTTCCAGAACGGCCTGGCCATCTCCGGCGACTACATGTCCGCCGCGTCGTTCCTCGGCATCGCCGGGGCCATCGCCCTCTTCGGGTACGACGGCTTCCTCTACTCCATCGGGTTCCTCGTCGCCTGGCTGGTCGCCCTGCTGCTCGTCGCGGAGCCGCTGCGCAACTCCGGCCGCTTCACGATGGGAGACGTCCTCGCGTACCGGATGCGCCAGCGGCCCGTGCGCACCGCCGCCGGAACCTCCACCATCGTCGTGTCGATCTTCTACCTGCTGGCGCAGATGGCAGGCGCCGGTGTCCTCGTCTCGCTGCTGCTCGGCATCACCAGCGACATGGGCAAGATCGCCATCGTCGCGCTGGTCGGCGTCCTGATGATCGTCTATGTGACGATCGGCGGGATGAAGGGCACCACCTGGGTGCAGATGGTCAAGGCCGTCCTGCTCATCGCGGGCACCCTGCTCATCACCTTCCTCGTCCTGCTGAAGTACGGCTTCAACGTCTCCGAACTGCTCGGCAAGGCCGCCGAGAACAGCGGCAAGGGCGCCGCCTTCCTGGAGCCCGGCCTCAAGTACGGCGTCAGCGCCACCTCGAAGCTGGACTTCATCTCGCTCGGCATCGCCCTGGTCCTCGGCACCGCCGGACTGCCGCACATCCTCATCCGCTTCTACACGGTCCCCACCGCCAAGGCCGCCCGTAAGTCCGTCAACTGGGCCATCGGCATCATCGGCGCCTTCTACCTGATGACCATCGCGCTCGGCTTCGGTGCCGCCGCCATCGTCGGCCCCGCCGAGATCACCGCGTCGAACAAGGCGGGCAACACCGCCGCCCCGCTGCTCGCCCTGCACATCGGCGGCGCCGACTCGCCGGGCGGCGCGATCCTGCTCGCCGTCATCTCCGCGGTCGCCTTCGCGACGATCCTCGCCGTCGTCGCCGGGCTCACCCTCGCCTCGTCCTCGTCGTTCGCGCACGACATCTACGCCAACGTCATCCGCAGGGGCCAGGCGACCGAGAAGGAGGAGGTCCGCGCCGCCCGCTGGGCGACCGTCCTCATCGGTGTCGTCTCCATCGGCCTCGGCGCGCTCGCCCGCGACCTCAACGTCGCCGGGCTCGTCGCCCTCGCCTTCGCGGTCGCCGCCTCCGCCAACCTGCCGACGATCCTCTACAGCCTGTTCTGGAAGCGCTTCACCACCCAGGGCGCCCTGTGGTCGATCTACGGCGGCCTCACCGCGTCCGTCGTCCTCGTGCTGTTCTCGCCGGTCGTCTCCGGCAAGGCCAGCTCGATGTTCCCGGACGCCGACTTCGCCTGGTTCCCGCTGGAGAACCCCGGCCTCATCTCCATCCCGCTCGGCTTCCTCCTCGGCTGGCTCGGCTCGCTGCTGTCGAAGGAGCGGCCCGACACGGGCAAGTACGCCGAACTGGAGGTCAAGTCCCTCACCGGTGTCGGAGCGCACTGACCCGCACACCATGAGCGATAACCGGCGGCCGTGTCGTAGGACCCTACGACACGGCCCCGCCGCTTCCTGGGCCAAACGCCCCACGAGACGGCGCCCGGGGTCGCGTAGGCTCGGAGAAAGACCGCATACGAACAGCAGGTCGAACCGGGAGGGCGCCCACCGTGCTCATCGACACCTACGGCCGGGTGGCCACGGACCTGAGGGTCTCGCTGACCGACCGGTGCAATCTCCGCTGTACGTACTGCATGCCCGAGGAGGGCCTGCAGTGGCTGGGCAAGCCTGACCTCCTCACGGACGACGAGATCGTCCGCCTGATCCGGATAGCGGTGACCGACCTCGGCGTCACCGAGGTCCGCTTCACCGGCGGCGAGCCGCTGCTGCGGCCCGGCCTGGTCTCCATCGTCGAGCGGTGCGCCGCCCTGGAGCCCCGCCCCCGGATGTCGCTCACCACCAACGGCATCGGCCTCAAGCGCACCGCCACCGCCCTCAAGGCCGCCGGGCTCGACCGGGTCAACGTCTCCCTGGACACGCTGCGCCCCGACGTCTTCAAGGCCCTCACCCGCCGCGACCGCCACCACGACGTGCTCGACGGCCTGGCCGCCGCCCGCGACGCCGGGCTCACCCCCGTCAAGGTCAACGCGGTGCTGATGCCCGGGCTCAACGACGACGAGGCGCCCGACCTGCTCGCCTGGGCCGTCGCCCACGACTACGAGCTGCGGTTCATCGAGCAGATGCCGCTGGACGCCCAGCACGGCTGGAAGCGCGACGGCATGATCACCGCCGGGGACATCCTCGCCTCGCTGCGCACCCGCTTCACGCTCACCCCGGAGACCGACGAGGAGCGCGGCTCCGCGCCCGCCGAGCGGTGGACCGTGGACGGCGGCCCGCACCGCGTCGGCGTGATCGCCTCCGTGACCCGCCCGTTCTGCCGGGCCTGCGACCGCACCCGGCTCACCGCCGACGGCCAGGTCCGCACCTGCCTGTTCGCCCGCGAGGAGACCGACCTGCGCGGGGCGCTGCGCTCCGACGCGCCGGACGAGGAGATCGCCCGTATCTGGCGGCAGGCCATGTGGGGCAAGAAGGCCGGGTCCGGGCTCGACGACCCGTCGTTCCTCCAGCCCGACCGCCCGATGTCGGCGATCGGCGGCTGACCCGCCGGGGCCGCAGGCCGGGCCGTCGGCGCCGGGTGCCTACCTGGGGCCGGCTGCCGTCCCGGGGCCGGACGGGGACTCGGGGCCGGACGGGGACTCCCACTCGGCCAGCGTCACGACGTCCTTGAGGAAGCCCCGTACGCCGAGGAACTGCGACAGGTGCTCCCGGTGCTCCTCGCACGCCAGCCATGTCTTGCGGCGCTCGGGGGTGTGCAGCTTCGGGTTGTTCCACGCCAGCACCCACACGGCGGCGGCCCGGCAGCCCTTGGCGGAACAGATCGGGTGGTTCTCGTCGCTCACAGCACTATCCCAACAACCACGTACGGACAAAGGCGACGCCGGGCAGCCACGGGGGGAGCTGCCCGGCGTCGGTCCGTCGCTCCGACGGGGGATGCGGAGCGCTCACGCAGTATGTCACGCGCGACCCGGTGGAGTGCACTGGAACTTCACTATTGATCTGAGCTCTTCTTGAGCTTTCTCTCCTCGGCGTCGCCCGTCGGCGCCTCCGCCGGGGCCTGAGCCGGGTCGTGAGCCGGATCGTCCGTGTCCGGCTCGGGCTCCGGGGCCTCCAGCGCCGGGTGCGACACCGGCGGCACCGACACGAACGTGGACGGCAGCTTCGGCGCCGTCTCCCGGCCCGCGTTCGCGACGACCACCGCGATGTACGGCAGGACGGCCCCCAGGACGAGCGCCACGATCGCCACATGCCGCTCGACGTTCCACAGCGCCGCCGCCGCGATCACCGACAGCGTACGGACGGACATCGAGATCACATACCGCCGCTGACGGCCGCGGACATCGTCCGCCAGACCCTGCCGGGCACCCGTGATCGTGAAGACCTGGGCGCCGCCGTGCTTCCGCATCGCGTTCCACCACCGACCTTGCGCGCCGGTCGCTTCCCGGACCGGACCTGCTTCCACGGTACGCCCGCCACCCGGCGTGCCCGCGCCCGGCCCCGCCCCCCGCACGCCCCCTCGATCCCGTACCGGTCCCGTGCGGGCCACGGATGGACGTGCCCGACATGCGCCGTACGTCCGGTGGGCCGAGACTGTCAGGGACTGCTCACGTCGATCCGTTCCGAGGAGGCAGCCATGGGCTGGTTGTGGGCGATTATCGTCGGATTCGTGCTGGGCCTGCTGGCGAAGGCCATCATTCCGGGCAAGCAGCACAGTCCACTCTGGCTGATCACCATCTTCGGCATCATCGGTGCCATCGCCGGAAACGCCCTCGCCCGAGCGTTCGGGATCGAGGCGACACCCGGCATCGACTGGGGCAGGCACGCTCTCCAGGTCGTCGCCGCGGTGGTCGTCGTCGGACTCGGCGACATGCTGTACATGGCCATGCGCGGCAATCGCCAGCGCGCCTGACCGGCCGGACCCGGCCACCACACGGCCCTGACGGGCGCCGACACGAAACGGGGGCGGCCCGGGAGCGCGAAGCTCCCGGGCCGCCCGGCCGTCGTACGGCTCCGGCTCAGCCGGCCTTGACCTCGACCGCCGCCAGGTTCTTCTTGCCCCGGCGCAGCACGAGCCACCGCCCGTGCAGCAGGTCACCGGCGGACACCGTGGCGTCCTCGGCGGTCACCTTCACGTTGTTCACGTAGGCGCCGCCCTCCTTCACCGTGCGTCGCGCCGCCGACTTGCTCGGTACGAGGCCGACCTCGGCGAACAGGTCCACCACCAGGCCCGGCTCGGCGACCTCCGCCTTCGGCAGCTCGGACAGCGCGGCCGCCAGCGTCGCCTCGTCCAGCTCCGTCAGCTCACCCTGCCCGAACAGCGCCTTCGACGCCGCGATCACGGCCGCGCACTGCTCCGCGCCGTGCACCAGCGTCGTCAGCTCCTCGGCCAGCGCGCGCTGCGCCGTACGGGCCTGCGGGCGCTCCTCGGTGACCTTCTCCAGCTCCTCCAGCTCCTCGCGGCTCTTGAAGCTGAGGATGCGCATGTAGCCCGAGATGTCCCGGTCGTCCACGTTCAGCCAGAACTGGTAGAACGCGTACGGGGTGGTCATCTCCGGGTCCAGCCAGACGGCGCCGCCCTCGGTCTTGCCGAACTTGGTGCCGTCCGCCTTCGTCATCAGCGGCGTCGCCAGCGCGTGCACGTGCGCGTCCGGCTCCAGGCGGTGGATCAGGTCGAGACCGGCCGTGAGGTTGCCCCACTGGTCGCTGCCGCCCTGCTGGAGGACACAGCCGTACCGGCGGTACAGCTCCAGGAAGTCCATGCCCTGGAGCAGCTGGTACGAGAACTCCGTGTAGCTGATGCCCTGCTCGGACTCCAGGCGCCGGGCCACGGAGTCCTTGGTCAGCATCTTGTTGACCCGGAAGTGCTTGCCGATGTCCCGCAGGAACTCGATGGCGGACATGCCGCCCGTCCAGTCGAGGTTGTTGACCATGGTGGCCGCGTTGTCACCCTCGAAGATCAGGAACGGCTCGATCTGCGAGCGCACCCGCTCGACCCACGCCGCGACCGTCTCCGGGGAGTTCAGTGTCCGCTCGGCGGTCGGCTTCGGGTCGCCGATCTGCCCCGTCGCCCCGCCCACCAGCGCCAGCGGGCGGTGTCCCGCCAGCTGGAGCCGGCGCATGGTGAGCACCTGCACCAGATGGCCCACGTGCAGGCTGGGGGCGGTCGGGTCGAAGCCGCAATAGAACGTGACCGGACCGTCCGCGAGAGCCTTGCGCAGGGCGTCCTCGTCGGTGGACTGGGCGAACAGCCCGCGCCACTTGAGCTCGTCGACGATGTCCGTCACGGGTCCCTTGCCTCCTTGGTGCATGTCTGTGAACCCCGCCAGTCTATGGGTCACACCCCCTGGCTCACCGAACTCATATGGAAGTCCGGCACCCGCAGCGGCGGCATCGCGGCCCGCGTGAACCAGTCGCCCCACTCGCGCGGCAGCGTCCGCTCCGTACGGCCCGCCTCCGACACCCGGCCCAGCAGGTCCACCGGCGACTCGTTGAACCGGAAGTTGTTCACCTCGGCCACCACCTCGCCGTCCTCCACCAGGTACACGCCGTCCCTGGTCAGACCGGTCAGCAGCAGCGTCGCCGGGTCCACCTCGCGGATGTACCACAGGCACGTCAGCAGCAGCCCCCGGCGGGTCGCGGCGACCATCTCCTCCAGCGACCGGCCGTCCCCGCCGTCCAGGATCAGGTTCCCCGCCCCCGGCGCCACCGGCGAACCGGTCAGCGCCGCGCTGTGCCGCGTCGCGACCAGCCGCTCCAGACGGCCCTCCTTGATCCACTCGACCGGCTCCACCGGCAGCCCGTTGTCGAACACCGACGCGTCGTCGCCCGACGCGTGGGCGATCACGAACGGTGCCGACTCCAGGCCGGGCTCCGCCGGGTCGCTGCGCAGCGTCAGCGGCAGCGACGCCAGCCGCTCCCCGACCCGCGTGCCGCCACCCGGCCGGGAGAACACCGTCCGGCCCTCCGCCGCGTCCCGGGCCGCCGCCGACCACTGCTGGTACACCAGCAGGTCCGCCACGGCGGTCGGCGGCAGCAGCGTCTCGTACCGGCCCGCCGGGAGCTCCACCCGGCGCCGCGCCCACTCCAGGCGCCGCGCCAGGTCCTCGTCCATCGCCAGCGGGTCCACGTCCGCGAAGTCACGGGTCGCCCGGCCCGCCCACGCCGAACGGGAACGGTCCGGCGACTTGGCGTTCAGCTCCAGCGTCCCGTTCGGCTGGTCGTGCCGCAGCCGCAGGCCCGTGGACGTGCCCACGTACGTGGAGGTCAGCTCGTGGCTGGCGAACCCGTACAGCTCGCGGCCCCCGGCGCGCGCCCGGCCGAACGCCTCGCCCAGTGCGGGCGCGAACGCCCCGAACACCGCCGACGACGTCTCCGCCGGTGCGTCCCGGAAGCCCGGCGACTCCGGCACCCCGGCGACCAGCGGCTGCGCGTCCTCGGCGGGACCCGCCGCCCGCGCCGCCGCCTCCGCCGCCCGTACCAGCGGCTCCAGCTCGTCGGCGGTCACCGCCGAGCGCGACACGACACCGGACGCCGTGCCCTGTGCCCCGTCCACCGTCGCGACGACCGTGAGGGTGCGGCCCCTCGTCACGCCGTTGGTGGTCAGGGCGTTCCCCGCCCAGCGCAGGTTCGCCGAGGAGTGCTCGTCCGCGAGGACCACGCACCCGTCCGCGCGGGACAGCTCCAGCGCCCGCTCGACGATCTCGTACGGCTTGCTCACCCGACTCATCGGCCCGCCTCCCGCGCGGTGTTGACACTGTGCTTGCCCGGGGGGCGACTCCCGGACCCCCGGCAGATCATGCTCCGCCCGCTCATCGGCCCGCCTCCTGCGCCGTATTGAGGATGTTCACGCCCCGGAACAGGGCCGACGGGCAGCCGTGCGAGACCGCCGCGATCTGGCCCGGCTGGGCCTTGCCGCAGTTGAACGCGCCGCCCAGGACGTACGTCTGCGGCCCGCCGACCTTCTCCAGCGACCCCCAGAAGTCCGTCGTCGTCGCCTGGTACGCCACGTCCCGCAGCTGGCCCGCGAGGCGGCCGTTCTCGATGCGGAAGAACCGCTGCCCGGTGAACTGGAAGTTGTACCGCTGCATGTCGATCGACCAGGAGCGGTCACCGACCACGTAGATCCCCCGCTCGACCCCGCCGATCAGGTCCTCCGTCGAGAGGCCGCCCGGCTCGGGCAGCAGCGACACGTTCGCCATCCGCTGCACCGGCACATGCGACGGCGAGTCCGCGAACGCGCACCCGTTGGACCGCCCGAGCCCCGTGAGCCGCGCGATCCGCCGGTCCAGCTGGTAGCCGACCAGCACCCCGTCCTTCACCAGGTCCCACGACTGCGCCTCGACGCCCTCGTCGTCGTACCCGATCGTCGCCAGCCCGTGCTCGGCCGTGCGGTCACCCGTCACGTTCATGACCGGCGAGCCGTACCGCAGCTTGCCCAGCTGGTCGAAGGTGGCGAACGACGTGCCCGCGTACGCCGCCTCGTAACCGAGCGCCCGGTCCAGCTCGGTGGCGTGCCCGACCGACTCGTGGATCGTCAGCCACAGGTTCGACGGGTCCACGACCAGGTCGTACGTCCCCGCCTCCACGCTCGGCGCGCGCATCTTCTCCGCCAGCAGCGCCGGGATCTCCTCCAGCTCCGCGTCCCAGTCCCAGCCCGTGCCGGTCAGGTACTCCCAGCCGCGCCCGGCCGGGGGCGCCAGCGTCCGCATCGACTCGAACTCGCCGCTCGTCGCGTCCACCGCCACCGCCGTCAGCTGCGGGTGCACCCGGACCCGCTGCTGCGTGGTGACCGTCCCGGCCGTGTCGGCGTAGAACTTGTTCTCGTGGACGGTCAGCAGCGACGCGTCCACGTGCGCCACCCCGTCCGCGCGCAGCAGCCGCGCGCTCCACTCCGCGAGCAGCGCGCTCTTCTCGGCGTCCGGCACGGAGAACGGGTCGATCTCGTACGAGGAGACCCACGTCCGCTCCGCGTGCACCGGCTCGTCCGCCAGCTCCACCTTCTCGTCGCTGCCCGCCGCCGCGATCACCCGCGCCGAGAGCTGCGCCATGGCCACCGCCTGCGAGGCGACCTTCGCGGCGGCGTCCATGGTCAGGTCCACGCCCGACGCGAACCCCCACGCCCCGCCGTGCACCACCCGCACCGCGTACCCGAGGTCCGTCGTGTCGGACGACCCGGCGGGCTTGGCGTCCCGCAGCCGCCAGGAGGCGCTGCGCACCCGCTCGAACCGGAAGTCGGCGTGATCGGCTCCCAGCGCCCTGGCCCGGGCGAGCGCCGCGTCCGCGAGCGCCCGCAGGGGCAGGGCGAGGAACGCCTCATCGATGTCATGGGCCACAGGCGGCCTTCCCTTCACACATGGTCGCGTCCGTCGTCATCACCATGGCGATCACTACGGCGATCACTACGGCGATCACTATGGCGCAGGCGGACGCCGACTGCGCCGATCCGGCCGGGAGCCGGGGAACCGGGCGCGGCCTGAGCCGCGGCCGACTGTAGAGATCCAACAGTCAGGGCAGCGAGGCCCTGTCGAGGCCGGATTCGGTCGATGGCCGGTCGTGGCGATAGTTTCGACGCGTACCAGACCGCTATCGAAAGGGTGATCCGATGAGCCGCTCGGTTCTCGTCACCGGAGGCAACCGGGGCATCGGCCTCGCCATCGCCCGCGCTTTCGCCGACGCCGGCGACAAGGTCGCGTTCACCTACCGGTCCGGCGAGCCGCCCGCCGAGCTCGTGGAGCTCGGCTGCCTGGGCGTGCGGTGCGACATCACCGACTCCGAGCAGGTGGAGACCGCCTACAAGGAGATCGAGGAGAAGCACGGCCCCGTGGAGGTCCTCGTCGCCAACGCGGGCGTCACCAAGGACCAGCTGCTCATGCGGATGTCCGAGGACGACTTCACCTCCGTCCTCGACACGAACCTCACGGGCACCTTCCGCGTCGTGAAGCGGGCCAACCGCGGCATGCTGCGCGCCAAGAAGGGCCGCGTCGTGCTCATCTCGTCCGTCGTCGGCCTGCTCGGCTCGGCGGGCCAGGCGAACTACGCCGCCTCCAAGGCCGGCCTCGTCGGCTTCGCCCGCTCGCTCGCCCGGGAGCTGGGCTCCCGCAACATCACCTTCAACGTCGTCGCGCCCGGCTTCGTGGACACCGACATGACGAAGGTGCTCACCGACGAGCAGCGCGCGGGCATCGTCTCGCAGGTGCCGCTGGGCCGCTACGCGCAGCCCGAGGAGATCGCGGCCGCGGTGCGCTTCCTGGCGTCGGACGACGCCTCGTACATCACTGGAGCCGTCATCCCCGTTGACGGCGGATTGGGCATGGGTCACTGAGTCACATGAGCGGAATTCTCGAGGGCAAGCGCATCCTCATCACCGGTGTGCTGATGGAGTCCTCCATCGCGTTCCACACCGCCAAGGTGGCCCAGGAGCAGGGTGCCGAGGTCATCCTCACCGCGTTCCCCCGCCCCACCCTCACCGAGCGCATCGCCAAGAAGCTGCCGAAGCCGGCCAAGGTCTTCGAGCTGGACGTCACCAACGACGAGCACCTCGCCCGTGTCGAGGAGACCGTCCGCGCGGAGCTCGGAGGCCTCGACGGCGTCGTCCACTCCATCGGCTTCGCCCCGCAGGACGCGCTCGGCGGCAACTTCCTCAACACGCCGTTCGAGTCGGTCTCCACGGCCATGCACGTCTCGGCGTTCTCCCTGAAGTCGCTGACCATGGCGTGCGTGCCGCTGATGTCGAACGGCGGCTCGGTCGTGGGCCTGACCTTCGACGCGCAGTTCGCCTGGCCGCAGTACGACTGGATGGGCCCGGCCAAGGCCGCCCTGGAGGCCACCAGCCGCTACCTGGCGCGTGACCTCGGCGAGCGGAACGTCCGCTGCAACCTCATCTCCGCGGGCCCGCTCCGCTCGATGGCCGCCAAGTCCATCCCGGGCTTCGGCGAGCTCGCGAAGGTCTGGGACGAGCGCTCCCCGCTCGCCTGGGACATGACGGACCCGGAGCCCGCCGGCCGCGGTGTCGTCGCCCTGCTGTCGGACTTCTTCCCGAAGACCACGGGCGAGATCATCCACGTGGACGGCGGCGTCCACATCATGGGTGCCTGACGCCCGTATCCCGGGGATTCCCCTCGACGAGGCCGCGTGACCGTCACCCGATCGGCGCGCGGCCTCGGCGCGTGTGCGGCATCCTGAGGGAGCCGGGTGGCCGCCGCCTCCCGGCGCCCGGGGAGGAGGTGTGGCCGTGCCGATACGACTCCGACACCACCGGTCTGCCGCTCCGGCCGCCGTCTGCGTACTGGCCGCCGCGCTGTTCGCGGGTCCGGCCGCGCTGACCGGCTCCGCCGCGGCGGACGCGCGGCACCGCGCACCCGACGAGGCTCGGCGCCTGTCGGGTCAGGCGCACCGCGCATCCGACGAGCACGCGGGCGCCTCGTGCCGTACGGAGGTCGAGGGCTCCCGCGTCACCGCGTACTGCCACAACCCCTATCCCCGCATCGACCGGGTGCGCCTGCACGTCGAGTGCGCCCGCTGGTGGGACGTGGACGCCGACAGCGCCCCGGTCGAGGTGCCGGCCACCGCGTACGTCGAGTTGACCGAGCGGTGCTGGAAGGAGGTCAGGGCCGCCTGGGTCAGCCACGACCCGCTTCCGGCTCCGGGCTCCTGAGGCACATGAACGGATAGCCCGCGGCCTCCGCCGCCGCCGTGTCGGCGTCACCCGCGCGGATCGCCTCCACCAGCCGCCCGTGGTCCATGTGGTGCTCGGGGCGCAGCCGCTGCCCCACGTCGTCGCGGAGCCAGGCCCGCAGCAGATGCCCCAGATCGGCGTACAGCTCGATCAGCACGTCGTTGTGCGAGGCCGCCACCACCGCCAGGTGGAACGTCGCGTCCGCCGCCACGAACACGTCCGCGTCGCCCGTCTCCCACGCCGCCTCCCGCCGCGCGAGCAGCGTGTCCAGCTGCTGGAGGTCCCGCTCCGTGCGCCGCCCGGCGGCCAGCCGCGCCGCCGACGCCTCCAGCGTGGAGCGGAGCTCGGCGACGTGCCGGGGGTCCGCGTCGGCGAAGCGGCGGTGCATCACCCCGGCCAGCTCGCTCGTCGCGATGACGTACGTGCCCGAGCCCTGGCGGATGTCGAGGAGCCCGTTGTGGGCGAGGGCCCGCACCGCCTCCCGGACCGTGTTGCGGGCGACGCCCAGCTGCTCGACCAGCTCCGGTTCGGTGGGGATACGGGAGCCGACCGGCCACTCGCCGGAGGTGATCTGGTTCCGCAGCTGCGCGATCACCTGGTCGGAGAGCGCGGACCGGCGGGGCGAGCTGAGCGCCATGGGTTCTTCCTCGGAGTCGTAGGGGCGGGTCGCGAGGGAGCGTACGCGGTGGAGGGGGCCGTCGGCGGTGAGCGGGGCGACGGCGACCCGCCCCTCAGCATCGTTCAGGATTGGACAACCAATCATCCCATGATTCTATGATGGTCGTATGTCCGACGAGCCGCACGCCCCGACGCACACCCCCGTCCGTACCACCCCACGGCCCGCCGAACCCGCCACGGCGCAGGCCACGGCCACGGGCGCGGCGCCCGCACCAGAGCCCTCCAGCGTCTGGCTGCCCCGCCTCCTCGTCGTCGGCCTCGTCCTCGCCGCGCTCAACCTCCGCCCGGCCATCACCAGCCTCGGCGCCCTCCTGGAGGAGGTCCGCACCGGCCTCCACATGAGCGGCGGCGTCGCCGGACTCCTCACCTCCGTGCCGCCGCTGTGCTTCGCCGTCTTCGGCGTCGCCGCGCCCCGCCTGGCCCGCCGCTTCGGCCCGGCGGCGGTCGTCTGCGCGGGCATGGCGGCCATCGCCGCCGGAGTGCTCGTCCGCCCCTTCGCGGGCGGCACGCCGGGCTTCCTCGCCGCGAGCGCCCTCGCCCTCATGGGCATCGCGCTCAGCAACGTCCTGATGCCCGTCATCGTCAAGCGGTACTTCCCCGACCGCGTCGGCACGATGACCGGCCTGTACTCGATGGCCCTCGCCCTCGGCACGTCCCTCGCGGCAGCCGTCACCGTCCCGCTCACCGCAGCGCTCGGCGGCGGCTGGCAGACGGGCCTCGCGGTGTGGGCCGCGCTGGCCGCGCTCGCCGTCCTGTCGTGGATTCCGGTCGTACGGGACCACCGCGCGTCGGCGCGCCCCACCGCCCCCGCTCCCGCCCCCACCACCCCACCCGCAACCACACCCCCCACGACGGCGCGCGACGCGGCGGCCGAGGCACCCGCCGCCACGGCCGCGCCCCGAGTCGCCCGGAGCCGTACGGCGTGGGCGCTGGCCTGCTTCTTCGGCCTCCAGGCCACCGGTGCGTACATCACCATGGGCTGGCTGCCGCAGATCTTCCGTGACGCGGGCGTCCCCGCCGGGACCGCAGGGGTCCTGCTGGCGGTGACCATGGTCATGGGCGTCCCGCTCGCGTTCGTCATCCCGCGCGTCGCCGGACGGATGCGGCAGCAGGGGCCCATCGTGATCACCCTGGGCCTGTCCGGGCTCGCCGGGTACGCGGGGCTGCTCACCGCGCCCGCCGAAGGCGCCTGGCTGTGGGCGGTCCTGCTCGGCGTCTCGAACTGCGCCTTCCCGCTCGCGCTGACCATGATCGGCATGCGGGCCAGGACGGGCGCCGGCGTCGTACGGCTGTCGGCGTTCGCGCAGTGTGCCGGGTACCTCCTGTCGGTCCCCGGACCGATCCTCGTGGGCGCCCTGTACCAGCACAGCGGCGGCTGGACAGCGCCGCTCGTCCTGATGGCGGGCCTGATGGTGCCGCAGATGGCGGCCGGTGTGCTGGCCGGACGGGACCGCACCGTCGAGGACGGCGACTGAGGGTGCGAGACTGGTGCCATGCCTGTGCTCGACCCGAACCCCCAGAACGGCCAGAAGAAGCTGCTCGCCGTCTTCGGCGCCATGCTCGCGATCGGCGTGGTGATCGGCATCGTCGCCACCATCGCCTCACCGTGACCCCACCGCACCCGGCCCGGCCGCCCCGCGTCTGACGCGACCCGGCCACCGGCCCCGGACGCCGGGGGTGGGGCTGTACCCCCGTCCCCTAGGGGACGGGGATCAGGGTCGGATGGGGGAAGAACCGGATGGGCCCGCCGCCGGACAGTCCGTAGCGTGAAACCACCACGGACCCGCGATCACGACGGAGGCGGCCATGCCGGCCCGTACGCCCACCCGACCCCGCGCCACCGCGCCCGCCGCAGCCACCGCCCCCGCGCGCGCCGGGGCCGTCGCCACCGCGCCCGCCGCTTCCACCGCGGCCGTCGGCGCGGACGCCCGGCTGCCCTGGTGGGCGATAGCCCTCCCCGCCGCCGCCTTCACGGCGCTGTTCCTCCTCCTCCCGGCCCCCGGACACCCCCGCGCGACGGACGGCGAGCCCGCCGTGGGCCGGTTCCTCGAACACGTCCGGCACACCATCGCCTCGTAGGGCCCCGTCCGCCGCCACACGCGCGGGCGCGGGTCCCGGCTCGCACGCCGCTCACAGCCGGGGAGCACCAAGGTGCGGCGCCACGAGGGCATCACCACCTTGCCCGTGAGCGCGGCGTCGTCAGCCAGAGCGGGAGCCGGCCGATCAGCCGGTCGGCGTTCCGTCACGGCGGGCGGAGGGGAGGCCGCGGCCGCGGCGTACAGCCCGACCACCGCGAACCCGACGCGCACCCGGACCCGGCGACGGAGGCCGACCGGCAGGCGCCCCGGCCCGACCCGAACACCCGCCCCGGCCCGGTCACCCGCGCAGGGGGAAGGCGTCAACACCCTGCGCCAGAGGGTCCGTTTCGTGCGAAGCTGGGGACATGAGCGTCGATACACCTCGCAGGATCGTGCTACTCCGGCATGCGAAGGCCGACTGGTCCCAGGACGCGGACCACGAGCGTCCGCTCGCCGACCGGGGCCGCCAGGAGGCGCCCCTCGCCGGGCGTCGGCTCGCGAGCGCCGGCATCACCCCCGACCTGACCCTGTGCTCGACCGCCGTGCGCACCCGCGAGACGTGGAAGCTGGTGGTCCACGAGCTGCCCCAGCGACCCAGGACCGTCTACGACGAGCGGGTCTACGAAGCCTCCCTCGGCGACCTGATCGCCCTGCTCAACGAGACACCCGAGGACGTGGACGACCTCCTCGTCGTCGGGCACAACCCCGGCATCCACGCCCTCGCCGACGCCCTCGCCGGAGACGCCGAGGGGGACATCCTGCCCCGGATGAACCGCAGCGGCTTCCCGACCTCCGCCTTCGCCGTCCTCACGTTCAGCGGCGAGTGGAAGACCTTGGAGCACGGCGTCGCCAGGCTGGTCGACTTCTGGGCGCCCCACGCGTGACCCCGGCGTGACCCCGCCCCGCCCGGCGGGGAGACGGCGACGGCCCGGACACCCACGAGGTGCCCGGGCCGTCGTACGTTGCCCGTCGCGTACGTCCCCGTCCGCGCGGGGCCGCGCTCGCCGCTCCGTCAGGAGGGCTCGGCGACGTCCGCCGCCTCGACCTCCTCGCGCGTGATGCCGAGCAGGTACAGCACGGTGTCGAGGAACGGCACGTTGACGGCCGTGTCCGCGGCCCGCCGCACCACCGGCTTGGCGTTGAACGCCACACCCAGGCCCGCCGCGTTCAGCATGTCCAGGTCGTTCGCGCCGTCACCGATCGCCACCGTCTGAGCCAGCGGCACTCCCGCCTCCGCCGCGAACCGGCGCAGCAGCCGCGCCTTGCCGGCCCGGTCCACGACCTCCCCGGTCACCCGGCCGGTCAGCTTCCCGTCCACGATCTCCAGCGTGTTGGCGGAGGCGAAGTCCAGCCCCAGCCGCACCTTCAGGTCGTCCGTGACCTGCGTGAACCCGCCGGACACCACCCCGACCTGGTAGCCGAGGCGCTTCAGCGTACGGATCAGGGTGCGGGCGCCGGGCGTCAGCCGCACCTCGGAGCGCACCTTGTCCACCACCGACTCGTCCAGGCCCTCCAACAGCGCCACCCGCGCGTGCAGCGACTGCTCGAAGTCCAGCTCGCCCCGCATCGCCGACGCCGTGATCTCCGCGACCTTGTCCTCGCACCCGGCGTGCGCGGCGAACAGCTCGATGACCTCGTCCTGGATCAGCGTCGAGTCCACGTCCATGACCACCAGCCGCTGCGCCCTCCGGTGCAGCCCGGCCGACACGACGGCGACGTCCACGCCCAGCTCGTGGCCCTCGGTGGCGAGCGCCGTCCGCAGCGGCTCGGTCTCCACCCCTGACACGGCGAACTCCACCGCCGTCACCGGGTACTTGGCCAGCCGGAAGATACGGTCGATGTTCCCGCCGGTGCGGGTGATGGTGGCCGCTATGGCCGCGGAGTTCTCCGCGGTCAGCGGGTTGCCCAGGACCGTCACATGGGAACGGCCGTGACCGCGGGGGCGGTTGTCGCCCGTACCGGAGATGATCTCCGCCTGGAGCTTCAGCGACTCGGCCCAGCTGTGGACGGTGGCCCGCAGTTCGCCCTCCGTGCTGACGGCCGGCTCGGTGACGAGCGCGCACAGGACGATACGGCCGCGGGTGACGACCTGCTCGATGTCCACGACATCGACGGAGAACGCGGCGAGGGTGTCGAACAGCCCGGCGGTGATCCCGGGGCGGTCCTTCCCGAAGATCTTCACGAGAAGGGTGGGAACGTCTGAGGTCTGTGATGCGCTCATGGTCCCTCCACCGTATCCGCACCGCCGTGAGCCCACCGCCCCTGTCCCGCCCTGCGGACATCCGGCCCGGCACCGGGCACCCGACACCCCGGACGTCAGGGGCCCGTCGCGGCTACGGGGCTTACGCCCGAGGTGGAATCATGTCTTCACACCGCCCGACTTTCGGATCGGGGACCCGGCCTGAAATAGTTCCACCTCGATGTTCGCCATCCCTAGACTCCCAGCGACGGGGGTACCTCGGGGGACAACTACGTGGGGCATGGAGTGCCGGAACTCGTACTGGAACTGAACGGAAGGACCTGGACCCTCGATCCGTCCAGGTCGTACACCCTCGGGCGCGACCCGCAGGGTGACGTGGTGATCGACGACGCGAGGGTCTCGTGGCGGCACGCCACGGTGAGCTGGGGCGGCAGGAGTTGGGTCATCGAAGACCACGGCTCCACCAACGGCACCTATGTGCAGGGCCAGCGCATCCACCAGATGGAAATCGGACCAGGTGCCGCCGTGCACCTGGGCAACGCCACCGACGGCCCGCGGCTGGACTTCACCGGTGCCGCCGCGCCCGCAGCCAGCGCCGCACCGGCCGGCGCGTACAACGCCCAGGCGCCGCAGGCACAGCAGCCCTGGCCCGGCCAGCAGCCGCCCGCGGCCCAGGCCCCGCAGCAGCCGCAGCAGTACCACCAGCCGCAGCCGCACCAGCCGCAACAGCACCACCAGCCGCCGCAGCAGTCCCACCAGCAGCAGCCCGCCTGGCAGCAGCAGAACCCGCAGCGGAACCAGCAGCCGGTCCCGCCGCAGCAGCAGATCCCGCACCAGCAGGGCGCCGCCGCACCCCACCAGGCGCCCGGCGCCCCGGGGCACGGCACGGACCGCAGCCCCACCACCTTCCACCAGCTGGCCCTCGGCCGCGTCATGCGCATCGGCCGCGCGCTCGAGAACGAACTGGTCGTCTCCGACCTCCAGGTCTCGCGCCACCACGCGGAGTTCACGGCGCACCCCGACGGCCGCTTCGAACTGCGCGACCTCGGCTCGCACAACGGCACGTACGTCAACGGCCAGCCGATCGCCAAGTCCGGCACCGTCCTCATCGGCCCGAACGACATCGTCGGTGTCGGCCACTCGACGTTCCGCATCGTCGGCGACCGCCTGGAGGAGTTCGTCGACACCGGCGAGGTCTCCTTCTCGGCCCGCCACCTCACGGTCACCGTCGACGGCGGCAAGCAGATCCTGAAGGACGTCTCCTTCGGCGTACCCGAGAAGTCGCTGATCGGCGTCATCGGCCCGTCCGGCTCCGGCAAGTCCACGCTCCTCAAGGCGCTCACCGGCTACCGGCCCGCCGACCAGGGCGACGTCCTCTACGACAACCGCAGCCTCTACAAGCAGTTCGCCGAGCTGCGCCAGCGCATCGGCCTCGTGCCGCAGGACGACATCCTCCACAAGGAGCTGACCGTCCAGAAGGCGCTGCGGTACGCGGCCAAGCTCCGCTTCCCCGGCGACACGGCCGAGGCCGAGCGCGAGGCCCGCATCGACGAGGTGCTGCGCGAGCTGAAGCTCGACATCCACAAGGAGAAGAAGGTCACCTCCCTCTCCGGTGGCCAGCGCAAGCGCGTCTCCGTCGCCCTGGAGCTGCTGACCAAGCCGTCCCTGATCTTCCTGGACGAGCCGACCTCCGGCCTCGACCCGGGCATGGACCGCGACGTCATGCAGCTGCTGCGCGGCCTCGCCGACGACGGCCGCACCGTCCTCGTCGTCACCCACTCCGTCGCCGAGCTCGGGCTCTGCGACAAGCTGCTGGTGATGGCGCCCGGCGGCTCCGTGGCCTACTTCGGCCCGCCGGAGGAGGCGCTGAACTTCTTCGGGTACGAGTCGTGGGCGGACGTCTTCTCCGCGTTCGAGAACTACCGCGACTACGACTGGGCCGGCCGCTGGAAGGGCTCCCAGCACTACCAGCTGTACGCGGCGGACATCGACGCCGTCGCCGCCCAGCCGGTCCAGATGCCGGTGCAGTCCGCCGCCAGGCCGCCCAAGCCGCAGAGCTGGGGCGCCCAGCTGTGGACCCTGATCCGCCGGTACGTCTCCGTGATCGCCTCCGACCGGGGCTTCCTCGCCCTGATGGTCATCCTCCCGGCGGTCCTCGGCGCGGTCTCCGTGGTCATCCCGGCCGACTTCGGCCTGGCCCCGCCGAAGCCGCCGTCCCGGTTCAACGGCGACGCCGGCACGATCATGCTCATCCTCGCGGTCGGCATGTGCTTCTCGGGCGCCGCCAACTCCGTACGAGAGCTGATCAAGGAACGGGTCATCTACGAACGGGAACGCGCCACCGGCCTGTCCCGCTCGGCGTACCTGATGTCCAAGGTGATCGTCCTCGGCGTCATCACGGCCTTCCAGGGCGTCATCATCTGCGCCATCGGCTTCACCCCGCGCGAGCTGCCCGCCGAGGGCCTGATCATGCCGCCCGCCGTCGAGCTGTGCGTCGTCGTCATCGCGCTCGGGCTGACCTCGATGATGGTCGGCCTGGTCATCTCGGCCCTGGTGAAGACCGCCGAGAAGACCATGCCGCTGCTGGTCATGTTCGCGATCGTCCAGGTCGTCTTCACCGGCATCCTGTTCAAGGTGTACGGGTCGCCCGGCCTGGAGCAGTTCGCCTGGCTCATGCCGTCCCGCTGGGCCATCGCCGGCGCGGGCTCCACGCTCGACCTGGCGCACCTCATGCCGCCGTGGGACCACAAGAACCCCACCGACCTGGACCCGCTGTGGGAGAGCACGGCCGGCCAGTGGGGCATGAACGTGTCGGTCCTGCTCGTCATGGCCCTCGTCCTCGGCATCGTCGTGGCGCGCCTGCTGCGCCGCCACGAGCCGGAGGTCATGCGCAAGTGACCCGCGCCACGCGCGCGTGAAGGGCGGCACCCCTCGGGGTGCCGCCCTTCCGCGTGTCCGACCGGTCAGTACGCGCTGTTCACGTTGTCCATGGAGCCGTACCGGTCCGCGGCGTAGTTGCACGCGGCGACGATGTTGGCGACCGGGTCCCACTGGCTCTTCTTCGTGCCGGGGATGTGGTACGCGTCGAAGGTCGGCTTGATGACCTGGAGCAGGCCGATCGACGGGACGCCGTTGCGGGCGTTGATGTCCCAGTTGTTGATCGCGTTCGGGTTACCGCTGGACTCCCGCATGATGTTGCGGTGGATGCCCTCGTAGGTACCCGGGATGTTGTGCTTCTTCATGATGTGCAGCGCCTCGCGGATCCACCCGTCGAGGTTGTTCGCGAACACCGGCTTGCGCGCGGCGGCGCGGCTCGCGGCGGCCTTGGCGGCCGCGCGCTCCTTGGCGGCGGCCTCCGCCTTCGCCTTCGCGGCTGCGGCGGCCTTGGCCTTGGCGGCGGCCTGCGCCTTCGCCTTGGCGTTCGCGGCTGCGGCGGCCTTCACCTTGGCGGCGGCCTCGGCCTTCGCCTTCGCCTCGGTGGCGGCCTGGAGCTCGAACGCCGACTTCTGCCCGGCGATGCCGGCCTGCAGTTCCGCGGTCCGGTAGCCGCTCCAGGCGGCGGCCGGGGCGGCGGCCACCTCCTTGACCTCCGCCTCGGCCGAGGCGTCGCTCGGGACGAGGGAGAAGGAGACGGCGGCGGCGGCGACGGCGGCCACGCCGGCGAGGGAGAGCTTGTGGTTCTTCTTGAGACGGCTGAGACCAGGGGTGCTGGACGGGGACATACAGTCGTACCTCTTCGAATCGCGGGAGTCGCACGCCGGGCGGCGTTGCGCCTGGCTTGGCGGGCGACGCCAGCAATTCTTAGCGGCCGCAAAAACCCGTGGCAAAGGTGTGACGTACGACCCGGGGTAGTGGATCAGCGGCTGCGCCACGACCCGGCCGCAGAGCCATGACACCCGCGCGACCAGCACTGATCGGACCGCGTACGGCTCCACTACGGAGTTTCGTACGTGATCTGCGCCCTATGCCCGGCCTCACACCGGCCCCCCGCCGCCCTCACCGCCTGTTGCGACAGCAATGCGTTGCGTAAGCCGCATTTCCGGGCATCCACGGGCATCCGGGAGCATCCGGCGGAGGGCCTAGGACCCCGGACCCAGGCACCGCCGTCCGCAGGCGGATACGGAGTGTCACACCCCGTCGGTACGGTGAACGCATGACCGACCGACCCCGCTCCGGCATCGCCGCGGTGAGCACGGCCCTGCTGGAGATGAGCAGGCAGCTGGAGGTCCGCGACGTCCTCAAGACGATCGTGGCCTCCGCCCGCGACCTGCTCGACGCCGAGTACGCCGCCCTCGGCGTCCCCGACGACCACGGCGGCTTCGCCCAGTTCGTCGTGGACGGCGTCAGCGACGAGCAGTGGAAGGCCATCGGCCCCCTGCCCCGGCAGCACGGCATCCTCGCCGCCATGCTCCACAGCGAGCGGCCCGAGCGCCTCGCCGACGTCCGCGAGGACCCCCGCTTCGAGGGCTGGCCCAGCACCCACCCCGACATGTCGGACTTCCTCGGCCTGCCCGTCCGCGACGGCGACGAGACGATCGCCGCGCTGTTCCTCGCCAACAAGCGCTGCCCCTCACCCGACGGCGGCTGCGGCTTCACCGCCGAGGACGAGGAGCTGCTCGGCATCCTCGCCCAGCACGCCGCCATCGCCCTCACCAACGCCCGCCTCTACGAGCGCAGCCGCGAGCTGACCATCGCCGAGGAGCGCTCCCGCCTGGCCCACGAGCTGCACGACGCCGTCAGCCAGAAGCTGTTCTCCCTGCGCCTCACCGCCCAGGCCGCCGCCGCTCTCGTCGACCGCGACCCCGCCCGCGCCAAGGGCGAGCTCCAGCAGGTCGCCGCCCTCGCCGCCGAGGCCGCCGACGAACTGCGCGCCGCCGTCGTGGAGCTGCGCCCCGCCGCCCTCGACGAGGACGGCCTGGTCCACACCCTGCGCACCCACGTCCAGGTGCTCGACCGGGCCCACACGGCCCGCGTCACCTTCGACGGCGGCGGCATACGGGCCCTCCCCGCCGCCCAGGAGGAAGCGCTCCTCCGCGTCGCCCAGGAGGCCCTGCACAACGCCCTGCGCCACTCCGGCGCCACCCGGGTCGCCGTCCGCCTCGCCCGGCACGGCCAGGGCGCCCGCCTCACCGTCACCGACGACGGCAAGGGCTTCGACCCGCGCGCCGTCCGCCGCGCCGGCCGCCACCTGGGCCTCGTGTCCATGCGCGACCGGGCGAGCGGCGTCGGCGGCGCACTCACCGTGCACTCGGCGCCCGGCGAGGGCACCACGATCGAGATGGAGGTCCCCGGTGGCTGACCACGAGACCGAAGACACCGCGCGAGCGGGGGAGGGGCGCGCCATCCGCGTCCTCCTCGTCGACGACCACCAGGTCGTCCGCCGCGGACTGCGCACCTTCCTGGAGGTCCAGGACGACATCGAGGTCGTCGGCGAGGCGGCCGACGGCTCCGAGGGCGTCGCCCGGACGGAGGAGCTGCGGCCCGACGTCGTCCTCATGGACGTGAAGATGCCCGGCACGGACGGCATCGAGGCCCTCCGCAAGCTCCGCGACCTGGGCAATCCGGCGAAGGTGCTGATCGTCACCAGCTTCACCGAGCAGCGCACGGTCGTCCCCGCCCTCCGCGCGGGCGCCGCCGGGTACGTATACAAGGACATCGACCCGGACGCCCTGGCCGGCGCCATCCGCTCCGTCCACGCGGGCCACGTCCTGCTCCAGCCCGAGGTGGCCGGGGCGCTCCTCAGCCAGGAGGAGAGCAACGGCGGGTCCGGCGGCCGCAGCGGCACCCTCACCGAACGGGAGCGCGAGGTCCTCGGCCTGATCGCCGACGGCCGCTCCAACCGCGAGATCGCCCGCGCCCTGGTCCTCTCCGAGAAGACGGTGAAGACCCACGTCTCCAACATCCTCATGAAACTGGACCTGGCCGACCGCACCCAGGCCGCCCTCTGGGCGGTCCGCCACAACCTCACCGACTGACCGCTGCGACCCGGCGGGGCCGATCGGCGGGGGGGGGGCAGGGCCTGCCCCGCTCACGCTCCTCCACATACGCGTTGAACGCCGCCACCAGCGCCCGCCGCGCCACCCGCTCCACCGGCCGCAGCGCCTCCCCCCGCGCCGCCATCTCCGCCGCGCTCACCGCGCCCCCGTGCCCGTTCTCGTACGCCAGCGACACCAGCAGCACCACCCGCCGTGCCAGCTCCAGCACCCGCGCCGCCCGCGGCGGATACCCCGGCGCCAGCACCTCGCCCCCCGCGTGCGCCCGCGCCCGGTACGCGTCCAGCGCCGCCTCCGCCACCGGACCCGACGCCGCCACGTTCAGCCGCGTCAGCACCACCGTCGCCTCCCGCAGCGCCTCCGCCAGCTCCCGCTCCGCCTCGCCCAGCGACGGCACGTCCGCGGGCGGTGCCTCCCGCACCGGCAGGCAGTGCCACACGACCTCCACGTGCGGGTCCCCTGCCGGACCCACCTCGGTCACCTCCGGTACGAGCCCGAACCCGGCCCCGTACCCGACGGCGGCCTCCTCCGCCTCCAGCGCCCGCGCGTTGAACTCCGGCGGCCCGCTCAGCCCCAGCGGATGCCCCGGCGCGGGCAGCGCCACCCGCCACCCGGCGATCCCCAGCGACCGCAGCCGCCCCAGCGCCAGCGTCAGCCCCACGGGCCCCGACTCACCCGGAAGCCCCTCCACCCGGTGCCGCGCGTCGTCCCCGACGATCGCGCCCACCGCCTCGTCGGGCGACACCAAACCGGCCAGCAGGGCGTTCCCCCATGCGGCCAACCGTCCTGAACGTGGTTCCGAAAGCATGGTCCCCACCCTAGGTTCCGGCCCCACGGGTACGGGCCCCACCACAGGTGGCGTAGGTTTTCCCTGGGAACCTGCGCCCGCCGCCACCGCGGCGGTCCGCGCGAGTGCCGAAGACGAAGCAACGACCGCAAGGGGAGACAACGCGCTCATGAGCGATGTACTGGAGCTGGTGGACGTATCCGTGGTCCGCGACGGACGCGCTCTGGTGGACGAGGTCTCCTGGTCGGTCAAGGAGGGCGAGCGCTGGGCCATCCTCGGCCCCAACGGCGCCGGCAAGACCACCCTTCTGAACGTCGCCTCCACCTACCTCTTCCCCACCCGCGGCACCGCCCGGATCCTCGGCGACGAGCTGGGCAAGGTGGACGTCTTCGACCTGCGCCCCCGCGTCAGCATGGCCGGCATCGCCATGGCCGAGAAGCTCCCCAAGGGCCAGAGCGTCCTCCAGACGGTCCTCACCGCCGCGTACGGCATGACCGCCACCTGGCGCGAGGACTACGACGCCGTGGACGAGGACCGGGCCCGCGCCTTCCTCGACCGCCTCGGCATGTCCGACTTCCTCGACCGCAGGTTCGGCACCCTCTCCGAGGGCGAGCGCAAGCGGACCCTCATCGCCCGCGCCCTGATGACCGATCCCGAGCTGCTCCTCCTGGACGAGCCCGCCGCGGGCCTCGACCTCGGCGGCCGCGAGGACCTCGTCCGGCGCCTCGGCCGCCTCGCCCGCGACCCGTACGCCCCTTCCATGGTCATGGTCACGCACCACGTCGAGGAGATCCCGCCGGGCTTCACCCACGTCCTGATGATCCGTCAGGGCAAGGTCCTCGCCGCCGGGCCCGTGGAGACCGAGCTCACCTCCAGGAACCTCAGCCACTGCTTCGGCCTGCCCCTCGTCGTCGAGCGCGTCGGCGACCGCTACACCGCCCAGGGCCTCCCCCTCGGCTGACCCCCACCCCCCTGAAGGGACACCCAGGAGCCTCCCGAAGGGACCGCCCCGGGCGTCCGCCCCCGAAGGGCCCGCGTCCGCCGGGCCCTTCGGCGCCCTGTCCCCGACGGGCCCGCGCACCTACCATGACGATGTGGACATCGACGCATGGGTCTGGTGGCTGATCGCGGCGGTGGGGCTCGGCATCCCGCTCGTCATCACCGCGATGCCCGAATTCGGCATGTTCTCCGTCGGGGCGGTCGCGGGCGCCCTCACCGCGGGACTCGGCTTCGGAGTGGTGGCCCAGGTCATCGTCTTCGTCGTCGTCTCCGTCGCGCTCCTCGCCGTCGTACGCCCCATCGCGGCCAGACACCGCGCGGGCCAACCGGCACACGCCACCGGGGTGGACGCCCTGAAGGGCCGCCAAGCCGTGGTCCTGGAACGGGTCGACGCCTCCGGCGGACGCGTCAAGCTCGCCGGCGAGGTCTGGTCCGCCCGCTCCTACAGCCCCGACCAGGTCTACGAACCGGGCCGGCAGGTGGACGTGGTCGAGATCGACGGCGCGACCGCCGTCGTGCTCTGACGAAGCGTCAACAACGGCTGTACGTCGGCCGTTGGCCGGGCCGAACCGGCCGAAGCACCGACATGACCGCCCGCCGTCTGGGAAAATCGATCACCGACAACAACCGGCAGCGAAGGGCACGGAGAGCACGATGCCATCAGTCATCATCGTTCTGGTCATTCTGGTGGTGCTTGTCTTCATCGCCCTGATCAAAACGATCCAGGTGATCCCCCAGGCAAGCGCCGCCATCGTCGAGCGCTTCGGCCGCTACACCCGCACCCTCAACGCGGGCCTCAACATCGTCGTGCCGTTCATCGACACGATCCGCAACCGGATCGACCTGCGCGAACAGGTCGTCCCCTTCCCGCCCCAGCCCGTCATCACCCAGGACAACCTGGTCGTCAACATCGACACGGTCATCTACTACCAGGTGACCGACGCCCGCGCCGCGACCTACGAGGTCGCCAGCTACATCCAGGCCATCGAACAGCTCACCGTCACCACGCTGCGCAACATCATCGGCGGCATGGACCTGGAGCGCACCCTCACCTCCCGCGAGGAGATCAACGCGGCCCTGCGCGGCGTCCTCGACGAGGCCACCGGCAAGTGGGGCATCCGCGTCAACCGCGTCGAGCTGAAGGCCATCGAGCCGCCCACCTCCATCCAGGACTCGATGGAGAAGCAGATGCGCGCCGACCGCGACAAGCGCGCCGCGATCCTCACGGCCGAGGGCATCCGCCAGTCCCAGATCCTCACCGCCGAGGGCGAGAAGCAGTCCGCCATCCTCCGCGCCGAGGGCGAGGCCAAGGCCGCGGCCCTGCGCGCCGAGGGCGAGGCCCAGGCGGTCCGCACGGTGTTCGAGGCCATCCACGCCGGGGACCCCGACCAGAAGCTGCTCTCGTACCAGTACCTCCAGATGCTCCCGAAGATCGCCGAAGGCGACGCCAACAAGCTCTGGATCGTGCCCAGCGAGATCGGCGACGCCCTCAAGGGCCTCTCCGGCGCCTTCGGCAACCTCGGCAACGGCGCCCCCGGTTTCGACACCTCCGCCAAGGAACAGCGCCGGGAGAACCCGCCCGTGGACTGACGGGAACAGCCCGCGCCCGCGTCCCGGAGCCCACCGACCACGGACCGGACACCCGGTCGACTCACCCCCGTGCCCTCGTGCATGATCGGTTCATACACCACCGATCCGCACGGGGGCACAGTGACGTACTGGGAGATGCTCGCCGTCTTCGCGGCCGGTATCGGCGCGGGCACCATCAACACGATCGTCGGATCGGGCACGCTCATCACGTTCCCCGTCCTCCTGGCCACCGGCCTCCCCCCGGTCACCGCCACGGTCTCCAACGCCCTCGGCCTGATCCCCGGCTCCATCAGCGGCGCCATCGGCTACCGCGCCGAACTCACCGGCCAGCGCGACCGCGTCCTGCGCCTCGCCGTCGCCGCCGCCGTCGGCGGGCTCGGCGGCGCCATCCTCCTCACGGTCCTGCCCCCCACGGCCTTCGAGACGATCGTCCCCGTCCTCGTCGCCCTCGCACTGGTCCTGGTCATCTTCCAGCCCCGCATCACCCGCGCCGTCCAGGCCCGCCGCGAACGCGACGGCCGCACCGACGCCCCCCAGCACGGCGGTCCCCTCCTCTTCACCGGCATGCTCCTCGCCAGCGTCTACGGCGGGTACTTCACCGCCGCCCAGGGGATCATCTACCTCTCCCTCATGGGCATGCTCATCGACGACAGCCTCCAGCGCCTCAACGCCACCAAGAACATCCTCGCCGCCGTCGTCAACACGATCGCCGCCCTGTTCTTCGTCTTCGCCGCCGACTTCGACTGGACCGCCGTCGCCCTCATCGCCGTCGGCTCCACCATCGGTGGCCAGCTCGGCGCACGCGTCGGCCGCCGTCTCCCCGCCAAGGCCCTGCGCGCCCTCATCGTCGTCATCGGCAGCGCCGCGATCATCCAGCTCGTCACCCGGTGAACGAAGGAGCCCGCCCCCGGCACCACCCGGGAACGGGCTCCCTCCACGCACACGACAGCCGCAGCGAACACTCAGGCCGCGGCCGCCTCCGGCCGCTGCGCCGTCAGCCACTCCGGCAGCTCCGCCCGCTCACCCGCACGCAACGACAGCAGCATCGCGTCCGCCGGGCTCGGCACGAACGGCCGGTGCAGCAGCGGCATCCCCGCCTCCTCCGGCGTCCGGTCCGCCTTGCGGTGGTTGTCCTCCGCGCACGACGCCACCGTGTTCAGCCAGCTGTCCGCACCGCCTTGCGACTTCGGTACGACATGGTCCACCGTCGTCGCCCGCCGCCCGCAGTACGCGCACCGGTGCCGGTCCCGCGCCAGCACACCCCGACGCGACCACGGCGCTTGTCTTCGGAACGGCACCCGCACGTACCGGCACAACCGGATCACCCGCGGCACGGGCAGCTCCATCGCGGCGGCCCTCAGCCGAAGCCCCGGATGAGCCTGCTCGACGACGGCCTTGTCCTGGAGCACCAGCACCACCGCCCGGTGCAGCGACACCGTCGACAGCGGCTCGAAGCTCGCGTTGAGAACCAGCGTGTCCCGCATTGCGCCCACCTCCGTGTGCCGGCCGTCCCCCTGACGCGCCTGGACCAACTCTGGCGGGGCGGCACCGACGGGACAACGCAATATCCGCGGCACGAAAATGCCCGCCTCCGGCCTACCCCAGGCCAGAAGCGGGCGAACGGCGGGCGAACTCTCAGCCCTCCGCGGGTGTCTCGTACTCCCCTATCAGCTGCGCGCGCGCCAGAGTGTGGAAGCGCAGGTTGAAGCCGACGACCGCGGGCGACGCGTCCGCGTCCGGCCCCAGCTTCTCCTGGTCCACCGCGTACACGGTGAACACATACCGGTGCGGCCCGTCCCCGGCCGGCGGCGCGGCACCGCCGAAGTCCCTCGTCCCGTAGTCGTTGCGGACGTGCGTCGCACCCTCGGGCAGACCCTCGGACTTCGTCGCGCCGCCCGCGCCCGCCGGCAGTTCCGTCACCGAGGCGGGGATGTCGAACAGCACCCAGTGCCAGAAGCCGCTGCCCGTCGGCGCGTCCGGGTCGAAGCACGTCACCGCGAAGCTCTTGGTCTCCGCGGGGAACCCCTCCCACCGCAGGTGCGGCGACGTGTTGCCCTTCGCGTACACCTGCGCGTCCGCCAGCACACCGCCCGGCGCCACGTCGTCGCTCACCACGGTGAACGACGGCACCGCCGGGTGGAAGTCGTGGGGGAGCGGCGGCCTCTTCGCCTCGATCACGTCAGAACCTCCGATCGCTTCGGAACCTGGAAAGCTCGAACCCCAGAGCCTAGAGCCAGTTGCGGCGCCCACCGACATCGGCGAGCCACTGGTTCAGGTACGCCGCCCAGTCGGTGTTCTGATAGTCGTTGAGCCCGACGACGAACGAGCGGAACGAGTCGCTGCCCTCCGCGAACAGCCCGCCCTTCTTGTCCATCTCCAGCACGACGTCCATCGCCTGGTCGTCGGCGACGAACGACAGCTCGACCTGGTTAAGCCCCCGGTACTGCTGCGGCGGCAGGAACTCGATCTCCTGGTAGAACGGCAGCCGCTGCCGCGTCCCCCGGATGTGACCCCGCTCCATGTCGGCGCTCTTGAACCGGAAGCCCAGCCGGACGAACGCGTCCAGGATCGCCTGCTGCGCCGGCAGCGGGTGCACGCTGATCGGGTCCAGGTCGCCGGAGTCCACGGCACGCGCGATCGCCAGCTCCGTCGTCACCCCGATGTCCATGCCCCGCAGCTGCTGCCCGCCGATGCAGGTGACGGGCGTCTCCCACGGGATCTCCAGACCGAACGGCACCACGTGCACCGCCCCGGCCTGCACGGTGAAGGCGCCACCGATCTGCGTCTTGCTGAACTCGATGTCCTGCCTGACCTCCTGGTCGCCGCCCTCGACCTCGACCCGCGCCTGGAGCCCGAGCGACAGGCTCTGGATGTCCTGCGCCACCGAGCCGCCCTCGATCCGCACCTCGCCCTGGACGACACCGCCGGGCACCACGTTCGACTCGGTCAGCACCGTCTCGACGTTCGCCCCGCCCGCCCCCAGGCTCGCGAGCAGCTTCTTGAAGCCCATGTCCACTCCTTCTCGGTCCTAAAGCTCACCTACGCGTACGCGCGAACGACCGTAGCCGGTTCCCCGCGCCACCCCAGTACGCTCGTACAACATGATCGAGAGCCCCGACCGTACGCCGCTGCCCCGGGACTTCTTCGACCGCCCCGTACTGGAGGTCGCCCCGGACCTGCTGGGCCGCACCCTGGTACGGATGACGGACGACGGACCCATCGAGCTCCGCCTCACGGAAGTGGAGGCGTACGCGGGTGAGGCCGACCCCGGTTCGCACGCCTACCGGGGCCGCACGGCGAGGAACGCCGTCATGTTCGGCCCGCCCGGTCACGCGTACGTGTACTTCACCTACGGGATGTGGCACTGCCTGAACCTGGTCTGCGGTCCCGAGGGCCGCGCGAGCGGGGTGCTGCTGCGCGCGGGCGAGATCCGCGTGGGCCACGACCTGGCCCGCCGCCGTCGTATTTCGGCCCGGTACGACAAGGAACTGGCCAAGGGCCCGGCCCGCCTCGCCACGGCCCTGGACGTGGACCGCACCCTGGACGGTACCGACGCGTGCGCCGGCCCGAAGTCGCCGCTGTCCGTACTGACGGGCACCCCGGTCCCGTCCGACCAGGTACGGAACGGGCCGCGCACCGGAGTGGGCGGCGAGGGGGCGGTCCACCCGTGGCGCTTCTGGGTCGACGGGGACCCCACGGTCAGCCCGTACCGGGCGCACACGCCCCGCAGGAGGAGGACTTGACTCGCGGAACCGAACCGCCTAATCTCGACCGAGCCGCAGGAGCCGGGGCCGCTGTATCAGCACCCCCGGAGGCGGCCAAACCACTACCTTAGCGATCTTCCCCCTCGGCGGGGGTGGATTCCGGCTTGCCGGAATTTATCGCGAGCCGCTCGATTATGAGCGGCGCGGAGAATCCGCTAAAGTAGCGGAAGCCGAAAGGCAAAGGCCCTCCAACGGCCACCGGAAACGAAATCCGAACCGGAAACGGAACGGAAAAAGAATCTGGTAAGGTTGGAAACACCGAAGGGAAGCGCCCGGAGGAAAGCCCGCAGGGAACTGAGGGTGAGTACAAAGGAAGCGTCCGTTCCTTGAGAACTCAACAGCGTGCCAAAAGTCAACGCCAGATATGTTGATAACCCCGTCTCTCTGAGACGAGGTTCCTTTGAAAAAACACAGCGAGGACGCTGAGAACCGGAAGGACTATTCCTCCTTCGGGTTCCGCTCAACGCGAGTGTCACCGGGATAACCCGGAAGCATTCACGGAGAGTTTGATCCTGGCTCAGGACGAACGCTGGCGGCGTGCTTAACACATGCAAGTCGAACGATGAACCCACTTCGGTGGGGGATTAGTGGCGAACGGGTGAGTAACACGTGGGCAATCTGCCCTGCACTCTGGGACAAGCCCTGGAAACGGGGTCTAATACCGGATACGACCACTTCAGGCATCTGATGGTGGTGGAAAGCTCCGGCGGTGCAGGATGAGCCCGCGGCCTATCAGCTTGTTGGTGAGGTAACGGCTCACCAAGGCGACGACGGGTAGCCGGCCTGAGAGGGCGACCGGCCACACTGGGACTGAGACACGGCCCAGACTCCTACGGGAGGCAGCAGTGGGGAATATTGCACAATGGGCGAAAGCCTGATGCAGCGACGCCGCGTGAGGGATGACGGCCTTCGGGTTGTAAACCTCTTTCAGCAGGGAAGAAGCGAAAGTGACGGTACCTGCAGAAGAAGCGCCGGCTAACTACGTGCCAGCAGCCGCGGTAATACGTAGGGCGCAAGCGTTGTCCGGAATTATTGGGCGTAAAGAGCTCGTAGGCGGCTTGTCGCGTCGGATGTGAAAGCCCGGGGCTTAACCCCGGGTCTGCATTCGATACGGGCAGGCTAGAGTTCGGTAGGGGAGATCGGAATTCCTGGTGTAGCGGTGAAATGCGCAGATATCAGGAGGAACACCGGTGGCGAAGGCGGATCTCTGGGCCGATACTGACGCTGAGGAGCGAAAGCGTGGGGAGCGAACAGGATTAGATACCCTGGTAGTCCACGCCGTAAACGTTGGGAACTAGGTGTGGGCGACATTCCACGTCGTCCGTGCCGCAGCTAACGCATTAAGTTCCCCGCCTGGGGAGTACGGCCGCAAGGCTAAAACTCAAAGGAATTGACGGGGGCCCGCACAAGCGGCGGAGCATGTGGCTTAATTCGACGCAACGCGAAGAACCTTACCAAGGCTTGACATACACCGGAAACACCCAGAGATGGGTGCCCCCTTGTGGTCGGTGTACAGGTGGTGCATGGCTGTCGTCAGCTCGTGTCGTGAGATGTTGGGTTAAGTCCCGCAACGAGCGCAACCCTTGTCCCGTGTTGCCAGCAGGCCCTTGTGGTGCTGGGGACTCACGGGAGACCGCCGGGGTCAACTCGGAGGAAGGTGGGGACGACGTCAAGTCATCATGCCCCTTATGTCTTGGGCTGCACACGTGCTACAATGGCCGGTACAAAGAGCTGCGATACCGTGAGGTGGAGCGAATCTCAAAAAGCCGGTCTCAGTTCGGATTGGGGTCTGCAACTCGACCCCATGAAGTCGGAGTCGCTAGTAATCGCAGATCAGCATTGCTGCGGTGAATACGTTCCCGGGCCTTGTACACACCGCCCGTCACGTCACGAAAGTCGGTAACACCCGAAGCCGGTGGCCCAACCCCTTGTGGGAGGGAGCTGTCGAAGGTGGGACTGGCGATTGGGACGAAGTCGTAACAAGGTAGCCGTACCGGAAGGTGCGGCTGGATCACCTCCTTTCTAAGGAGCACTTCTTACCGGGCTTCGGCCTGGTCAGAGGCCAGAACATCAGCGAATGTCTGATGCTGGTTGCTCATGGGTGGAACGTTGACTATTCGGCACGATTCTTCAAAGCCTTCTGTTAGTACTGCTTCGGCGTGGAACACAGGAAGAGTGGCGGAGATCGTGCCGGGCGCGCTGTTGGGTGTCTGAGGGTGCGAGCGCTGCTCGCCCTTCGAACGCCGGCCCCAGTGAACTCGCCGCGGTTGCGGTGGGGTGATGGGTGGCTGGTCGTTGCTTGAGAACTGCACAGTGGACGCGAGCATCTGTGGCCAAGTTTTTAAGGGCGCACGGTGGATGCCTTGGCACCAGGAACCGATGAAGGACGTGGGAGGCCGCGATAGGCCCCGGGGAGCTGTCAACCAAGCTTTGATCCGGGGGTGTCCGAATGGGGAAACCCGGCAGTCGTCATGGGCTGTCACCCTTACCTGAACACATAGGGTAAGTGGAGGGAACGAGGGGAAGTGAAACATCTCAGTACCCTCAGGAAGAGAAAACAACCGTGATTCCGGGAGTAGTGGCGAGCGAAACCGGATGAGGCCAAACCGTATGCGTGTGATACCCGGCAGGGGTTGCGCATGCGGGGTTGTGGGATCTCTCTTTCACGGTCTGCCGGCCGTGAGACGAGTCAGAAACCGTTGATGTAGGCGAAGGACATGCGAAAGGTCCGGCGTAGAGGGTAAGACCCCCGTAGCTGAAACATTGACGGCTCGTTTGAGAGACACCCAAGTAGCACGGGGCCCGAGAAATCCCGTGTGAATCTGGCGGGACCACCCGCTAAGCCTAAATATTCCCTGGTGACCGATAGCGGATAGTACCGTGAGGGAATGGTGAAAAGTACCGCGGGAGCGGAGTGAAATAGTACCTGAAACCGTGTGCCTACAAGCCGTGGGAGCGTCGCTCACATCTTCGGATGTGGGTCGTGACTGCGTGCCTTTTGAAGAATGAGCCTGCGAGTTTGCGGTGTGTTGCGAGGTTAACCCGTGTGGGGAAGCCGTAGCGAAAGCGAGTCCGAACAGGGCGATTCAGTAGCGCGCTCAAGACCCGAAGCGGAGTGATCTAGCCATGGGCAGGTTGAAGCGGAGGTAAGACTTCGTGGAGGACCGAACCCACCAGGGTTGAAAACCTGGGGGATGACCTGTGGTTAGGGGTGAAAGGCCAATCAAACTCCGTGATAGCTGGTTCTCCCCGAAATGCATTTAGGTGCAGCGTCGTGTGTTTCTTGCCGGAGGTAGAGCACTGGATAGGCGATGGGCCCTACCGGGTTACTGACCTTAGCCAAACTCCGAATGCCGGTAAGTGAGAGCGCGGCAGTGAGACTGTGGGGGATAAGCTCCATGGTCGAGAGGGAAACAGCCCAGAGCATCGACTAAGGCCCCTAAGCGTACGCTAAGTGGGAAAGGATGTGGAGTCGCAGAGACAACCAGGAGGTTGGCTTAGAAGCAGCCACCCTTGAAAGAGTGCGTAATAGCTCACTGGTCAAGTGATTCCGCGCCGACAATGTAGCGGGGCTCAAGCGTACCGCCGAAGTCGTGTCATTCCAGCATGAGGGCCAACGCCCGCTGGGATGGGTAGGGGAGCGTCGTGTGCCGGGTGAAGCAGCCGCGGAAGCGAGTTGTGGACGGTTCACGAGTGAGAATGCAGGCATGAGTAGCGATACACACGTGAGAAACGTGTGCGCCGATTGACTAAGGGTTCCTGGGTCAAGCTGATCTGCCCAGGGTAAGTCGGGACCTAAGGCGAGGCCGACAGGCGTAGTCGATGGACAACCGGTTGATATTCCGGTACCCGCTTTGAAGCGCCAGCGCTGAACCCAGCGATGCTAAGCCCGTGAAACCGCCGTGTGCGTCTTCGGACAAGCACGGAGTGGTGGAGCCGGTGGCCCAGACTGGTAGTAGGTGAGCGATGGGGTGACGCAGGAAGGTAGTCCAGCCCGGGCGGTGGTTGTCCCGGGGTAAGGGTGTAGGACGTCACGTAGGCAAATCCGCGTGACACATAGTCTGAGACCTGATGCCGAGCCGATTGTGGTGAAGTGGATGATCCTATGCTGTCGAGAAAAGCCTCTAGCGAGTTTCATGGCGGCCCGTACCCTAAACCGACTCAGGTGGTCAGGTAGAGAATACCGAGGCGTTCGGGTGAACTATGATTAAGGAACTCGGAAAAATGCCCCCGTAACTTCGGGAGAAGGGGGGCCACGCCTGGTGATGGAGTTTACCTCCGGAGCTGGGGGTGGCCGCAGAGACCAGCGAGAAGCGACTGTTTACTAAAAACACAGGTCCGTGCGAAGCCGTAAGGCGATGTATACGGACTGACGCCTGCCCGGTGCTGGAACGTTAAGGGGACCGGTTAGCTTGGATTCGTCCAGGCGAAGCTGAGAACTTAAGCGCCAGTAAACGGCGGTGGTAACTATAACCATCCTAAGGTAGCGAAATTCCTTGTCGGGTAAGTTCCGACCTGCACGAATGGCGTAACGACTTCTCGACTGTCTCAACCATAGGCCCGGTGAAATTGCACTACGAGTAAAGATGCTCGTTTCGCGCAGCAGGACGGAAAGACCCCGGGACCTTTACTACAGTTTGATATTGGTGTTCGGTTCGGCTTGTGTAGGATAGGTGGGAGACTTTGAAGCTGTGACGCCAGTCATGGTGGAGTCGCCGTTGAAATACCACTCTGGTCGTGCTGGATGTCTAACCTGGGTCCGTGATCCGGATCAGGGACAGTGTCTGATGGGTAGTTTAACTGGGGCGGTTGCCTCCTAAAGGGTAACGGAGGCGCCCAAAGGTTCCCTCAGCCTGGTTGGCAATCAGGTGTTGAGTGTAAGTGCACAAGGGAGCTTGACTGTGAGACCGACGGGTCGAGCAGGGACGAAAGTCGGGACTAGTGATCCGGCGGTGGCTTGTGGAAGCGCCGTCGCTCAACGGATAAAAGGTACCCCGGGGATAACAGGCTGATCTTCCCCAAGAGTCCATATCGACGGGATGGTTTGGCACCTCGATGTCGGCTCGTCGCATCCTGGGGCTGGAGTCGGTCCCAAGGGTTGGGCTGTTCGCCCATTAAAGCGGTACGCGAGCTGGGTTTAGAACGTCGTGAGACAGTTCGGTCCCTATCCGCTGTGCGCGTAGGAATATTGAGAAGGGCTGTCCCTAGTACGAGAGGACCGGGACGGACGAACCTCTGGTGTGCCAGTTGTTCTGCCAAGGGCATGGCTGGTTGGCTACGTTCGGGAGGGATAACCGCTGAAAGCATCTAAGCGGGAAGCCTGCTTCGAGATGAGTATTCCCACCTCCTTGAGAGGGTAAGGCTCCCAGTAGACGACTGGGTTGATAGGCCGGATATGGAAGCCCAGTGATGGGTGGAGTTGACCGGTACTAATAGGCCGAGGGCTTGTCCTCAGTTGCTCGCGTCCACTGTGTTGTTCCCGGGTTGCGAACAGTCGCACCGGCACACAACAGATTGTTTCAAGTGAATAGTGTGCTTGTTCGCTCGAACCCAATAGGGTTTCGGTGGTCATAGCGTTAGGGAAACGCCCGGTTACATTCCGAACCCGGAAGCTAAGCCTTTCAGCGCCGATGGTACTGCAGGGGGGACCCTGTGGGAGAGTAGGACGCCGCCGAACAATCTTTCAGGACCCTTGGTCCCAGCGTACATGCTGGGACCAAGGGTCCTTTTTTGTTTCACTTGAAATTGCTCGGAGCGCGGTGGGAGGGCCACTGCGCGAGAATGACTTTGCGGTACCCGAAGACAGGAGCCACACCCATGTCCACCAACTCCCCCGACGACCGTCCGGAGCGCGAGCCTCGTCGCAGGGACGGTGGCGGCGAGCGGGGCGGCTTCCGCGGACCCCGCCGTGACGACGACCGACGCGGCGGCAGCAGCAGCGGTGGCGGCGGCTTCCGTCGTGACGACCGCCGTGATGACCGCAGGGACGACCGTGGCGGGATCCGGCGCAACGACGACCGGCCGCCGTTCCGTCGCGACGACCGCCGTGACGACCGGGGCGGGCACCGCTCCGACGACCGTGGGCCGCGCCGAGACGACCGCCGAGACGACCGGGGCGGTTACCGGCCCGGTGGCGGTGGCGGTTTCCGCCGCGACGACGACCGCCGTGGTGACGACCGCCGTGGTGGCGGCTACCGCTCCGACGACCGTCGGGACGACCGGGGCGGCTTCCAGCGGGACGACCGTGGTCCGCGCCGCGACGACCGCCGCGATGACCGTCGGGACGACCGGGGCGGTTTCCGCCGCGACGACCGGCGTGACGACCGGGGCGGTCACCGCTCCGACGACCGTGGCGGGTTCCGCCGTGACGACCGCCGTGATGACCGCAGGGACGACCGTCGGGACGACCGTGGTGGGTTCCGGCGCGGAGGTGACCGGCCGGCGTTCCCGCGTGACGACCGGGCGCCTCGCCGCGACGACCGTGACCGGGGCGGGTTCCGCGGCGGCCGTGACGACCGCCGTGACGACCGCCGTGACGACCGGGGCGGGTTCCCGCGTGACGAGCGTGCCCCGCGCCGCGACGACCGCGGCGACGACCGCGGCGGGTTCCGGCGCGATGACCGCCGTGATGACCGCAGGGATGACCGGCGTGACGATCGCCGGGATGACCGTGGCGGGTTCCGGCGCAACGACGACCGGCCGCCGTTCCGTCGCGACGACCGCCGTGACGACCGGGGCGGGCACCGCTCCGACGACCGTGGGCCGCGCCGTGACGACGACCGTCGCGGTGGGTTCCGTGGTGGGTTCCGCGGCGGCCGGGACGACCGGCGCGACGACCGTGGCGGGTACCGCTCCGACGACCGTGGGCGCGGCGGGTTCCGCGGGCGGCCCGAGCGTCGGGACGACCGGTACCGCTCCGACGACCGCCGGGACCGTGAGCCCATCAAGCGGCTCCCCATCCCGGACGACGTCACCGGCGACGAGATCGACAAGGACGTGCGGCAGGAGCTGTTGAGCCTGCCCAAGACCCTCGCCGAGGACGTCGCGCGCAACCTGGTGATGGTCGCCAAGCTCATCGACGAGGACCCCGAGAAGGCGTACGCCTACTCGCGGATCGCGCTGCGGCTCGCCTCGCGCGTCGCCGCCGTCCGCGAAGCCGCCGGGTTCGCCGCGTACGCCACGCAGAAGTACGCCGAGGCGCTCGCCGAGTTCCGTGCCGCCCGGCGCATGACCGGCGGCGTCGAGCTGTGGCCCGTCATGGCCGACTGCGAGCGCGGCCTCGGCCGGCCCGAGCGGGCCCTCGCCATGGCCGGTGAGCCCGAGGTACAGAAGCTCGACAAGGCCGGCCAGGTCGAGATGCGGCTCGTCGCCGCCGGCGCCCGCCGCGACATGGACCAGCTCGACGCGGCGATCGTCACCCTCCAGTCGCCCGAGCTCGCCTCCAACTCCGTCCAGCCCTGGACCGCCCGCCTGCGCTACGCGTACGCCGACGCGCTCCTCGCCGCCGGGCGGGAGGACGAGGCCCGCGAATGGTTCGCCAAGGCCCTCGAGTCCGACAAGGACGGCTCCACCGACGCCTCCGACCGGCTCGCCGAACTCGACGGCGTGGAGTTCGTGGACGCCATCGAGGAGGACATCGTCGAGGAGGACGCCGACGAGACCGGTGACGCCGAGACCGGTGACGTCCGGGCTGGTGAGCCGGACCTCGGCTCCGGCCCCCGCGCCGACGACGAGCGGGACGAGCCCGGGGACGCCTCCGAGCGCTGAATCCCGTAGCCGTACGACAGCGGCATGACAAAGGGCGGCACCCCTCGCGGGTGCCGCCCTTTCGCGTTCCGTGACGCAGGCGCAGGGCGCAGGGCACAGCGTGCAGGACGCCGTCAGTCCAGGGCCAGACTGCGCAGGACCAGCCCCGTCGCCGGCTTCGGGCCGAACGACGTGGACTTGCGCGGCATCGTCACGCCCTGCCGTGCCAGGTCCCGTACGACCTCCTCGCGGACCGGGTGCATCAGGACCGCCGTCGCCCCGTTCCGCTCGGCCTGCGTCACCGCCGCCTCCGCGTCATGGAGGTACGCGATGTGCTCGGGCGCGTCCGGGACACGCCACACGTGCTCCAGCAGCGTCGCGTGCAGCACCGTCGCGTCCAGCGCCCGCCATGCCTCCGGGCGGTCCCGGCGCACCGTACGCTCCAGCAGCGCCGGGTCGGGGCGGTCCACCAGGTGGAAGCGGCCGTCGCCCGCCAGCAGGAACGCGTTGCCGTCGCCCGCCGCATCCGCCAGCGCGTCGAGGGCGTCCTCAAGCGGCAGGTCCAGCGGCCGCACCCGGAAAGAACCCTCCAGCGCCTCCAGCGCCGCGGCGACCGGCAGGCGGTGCAGCAGCCGGTGGATGGCCCGTACCCGGAGCGGATAGCGGGCCGTGTCGATCAGCAGCACCAGGCCGTAGTTCCACGGGCCCGGACCCGATCGTTCCTCCCGCAGCCGCAGATACGTCGCCCAGCGGTGGTGGCCGTCCGCTATCAGCGCCTGATGGCCCGCCAGGTCCTCCGCGGCCGCCGACAACTCCGCCGGGTCGGTCACCGCCCACAGCCGGTGGCTGAAGCCGTCCTCCGTGGTCGTCGCCAGCAGCGGCGTGCCCGCCGTCGCGCGCTCGATCACGGACGTCGCGCCCGTCGCGCCGCCGTCGCCCCGGTACGTCAGGAGCAGCGGCTCCAGATGCGCGCCCGTCGTCCGCATCAGGTCCGCGCGCTCCTCCACCACGTGCGGCATCACGTCCTCGTGCGGCAGGACCACACCGTGCGCGGGCGGCGACAGCTCCAGCGCGCCGATCAGGCCCCGTTGGAGCAGATCGCCCTTGCGCTGCTCGTACACGTACAGGGCGGGCTCCGCGTCGGCGGCGAGTATGCCGTCCCGCAGCCAGTCCGCCAGGGTGTCCGCCGCGCGGCGCGGACGGGCGTCGGCCGTCGGGGCCTGCGGAAGGATCAGCCGGACGATGTTGTGCGGGTCGGACGACTCCAGATGGTGCAGACCGTCCGGCCGCACGACCACGTCGTACGGAGGGGAGGTCACCGCGGCGAGGCTGCGGACCCGCTCGGGCACGTACCGCAGTCCGCGGAACGGTTTCAGGTGCAGGCCGTCGTTGGCCGCGGGACCTCTCGTCTTCATCCTTGCATCGTAGGTGGATACGCGGATGAGCGATGATCGGGGGACGGGATCCACCGGACGAGTGAGGAGCCAGGCTGATGGTGCGGCACGGAAGGAGCGCCCCGGACGGCAGTGCGGCGCCGCTGAGCGCGGCGTACGACACGGCGCTGCTGGACCTGGACGGCGTCGTCTACGCGGGCGGCGAGGCCATCCCGTACGCCGTGGAGGCGCTCGGCCAGGCCCGCGCCGGGGGCATGCACCTGGCGTACGTCACCAACAACGCGCTGCGCACCCCCGACGCGGTGGCCGCGCACCTGACCGGACTGGGTGTGCCCGCCGGGCCCGACGATGTGATCACGTCCGCGCAGGCGGTGGCCCGGCTCATCGCCGACCAGCTGCCGCCGGGCTCGCGGGTCCTCGTCATCGGCGGTGAAGGGCTGCGGGTGGCGCTGCGGGAGCGGGGCCTCGTGCCCGTGGAGTCCGCCGACGACGACCCGGCGGCCGTCGTGCAGGGGTACGGCGGTCCCGAACTGCCGTGGGGCCGGTTCGCGGAGGCGTCGTACGCCATCGCGCGCGGCGTGCCCTGGTACGCGTCCAACACCGACCTGACCATCCCCGGCGCGCGGGGCATCGCGCCCGGCAACGGCGCCGCCGTGGAGGTCGTGCGCATCGCGACGGGCGCCGAGCCGCAGGTGGCGGGCAAGCCGCTGCCGCCCATGCACCGCGAGACGATCCTGCGGACCGGGGCGCGGCGGCCCCTCGTCGTCGGCGACCGGCTCGACACGGACATCGAGGGCGCGTACAACGGCGGCGTCGATTCGCTGCTCGTCCTCACCGGTGTCACCACCCCGGCGGTGCTGCTCGCGGCGCCGCCCGAGCACCGGCCGACGTACGTGGACGCCGACCTGCGGGGCCTGCTGACCGCCCAGCCCGATGTGACGGGTACGGGGGCTGGCGGCTTCCGGTGCGGCGGCTGGACCGCCGGTGTGGAGGGGGACGCGCTCGTACTCGACGGGAGCGGCGGGCCGCTGGACGGGCTGCGGGCGCTGTGCGCGGCGGCGTGGACCCACGCGGCGGACGGGTCGTGCGGGCTGGAGGCGGGGAAGGCGCTGGCCAGACTGGGGTGGTGAGGCGGCGGGGGACCGGGCGGTGCACCCCCGTGATCTTCCGAGCGAGGGTAGGCTAACCTAACCGCGTGTTGGTTGAGAGTTCTCCCGAACAGAGCGCGGAGCCCCAGGCCGCCGCGCAGCCCCGCGGGCGCCGCTCGGCGCGTGCCGCCGGGCTGTTGCTGTCCCTCGGCGTCCTGGTGCTCGTGTGTGTCGCGAGCATCGTCGTCGGCGCGAAACCGGTGCCGCTCGGCGACGTGTGGCACGGCCTCTTCCAGAACTCGGGGACCAACCACGACGTCCTGATCGCCGACGTCCGTGTTCCGCGCACCCTGCTGGGGCTGCTCGCCGGGGTCGCCCTCGGTCTCGCGGGCGCCGTCATGCAGGCCCTCACCCGCAACCCGCTCGCAGAGCCCGGCCTGATGGGCGTCAACGCGGGCGCGGCGGCCGCCGTGGTCACCGCGACCAGCGTGCTCGGCGCGACCTCGTTCATGGGGTACGTGTGGTTCGCGTTCGTCGGCGCCGCGATCGTGTCGGTGCTCGTGTACGTGCTCGGCGGCGGGCGGGCCGCCACCCCCGTGCGGCTCGCGCTGGCCGGTACGGCCGCGACCGCAGCGCTGTACGGGTACGTCAACGCCGTGCAGCTGCTGGACTCGGCGGCGCTGGACCGGCTGCGGTTCTGGACCGTCGGGTCACTGGCCGGGGCGGACGCGGACATCGTCGCCGCCGTGGCCCCGTTCATCGCCGCCGGGGTCGTGCTGGCCGCGCTGGTCGCCCGGCCCCTGAACGCCATGGAGATGGGCGACGACACGGCCCGGGCGCTCGGCGCGAACCTGACCCGCACGCGGGTGCTGGCCATGCTCGCCGTGACCCTGCTGTGCGGCGGGGCGACCGCCGCGTGCGGGCCGATCGTGTTCGTCGGGCTGATGGTGCCGTACCTGGTCCGCGCGATCACCGGGCCCGACATGCGGTGGATCCTGCCGTACGCGGCGGTCCTGTCGCCCGTGCTGCTGCTCGGGTCCGACATCGTCGGGCGGGTCGTCGCCCGCCCGTCCGAGCTCCAGGTCGGCATCGTCACGGCGCTGATCGGCGGGCCCGTCTTCATCCACCTCGTACGCCGCAAGAGGATGGCCCAGCTGTGACCGCGACCCCCGCATCCACCGCTCCCGCTCCCGCGCCGGCCGCGGCGCAGGGGCCCGGCGCCCCGGTGGCCCGTACCCACACCGTCCGGGCCGTCAGGACCGGCGGGCTGTCCGTCCGCGTGGAGCCGCGCGCCGTACGCGCCTGTCTGCTGCTGATCGTCCTCGCCCTCGCGGCCGGGGTCGTCCTGATCGGCAGCGGCGACTTCCCCATCGCGCCCGGCGACGTCGTGGCGACCCTCCTCGGCGACGGTACGGTCGCGCAGGAGTTCGTCGTCCTCGATCTGCGGCTGCCGCGCGTCCTCATCGCGGTCCTCGTCGGCGCGGGCCTCGCGGTCGGCGGCGCGGTCTTCCAGACCATCACCCGCAACCCGCTCGGCAGCCCCGACATGCTCGGTGTCAACCAGGGCGCCATCGTCGGCGCGCTGACCGTGATCGTGCTGTTCCACGGCAACGCCGCCGCCGTCGCGGCCGGCGGGCTCGTCGGCGGCACGCTGACCGGCGCCGCCGTGTACGTCTTCGCGTGGAAGCGGGGCGTGCACGGCTTCCGGATCGTCCTCATCGGCATCGGCCTCGCCGCGATGCTGACGGCCGTCATCCACTACCTGATCACCAAGGCGAACCTGGTGGACGCGACCCGCGCGGTCGTGTGGATGACCGGTTCCCTGGAGGGCCGCGACTGGACGCAGTTCTGGCCGCTGCTCGCCGTCACCGCCGTCCTGCTGCCGGTGATCCTCGCGTACGGGCGGCCGCTGCGCATGCTGGAGATGGGCGACGACGCCGCGTACGCCCTCGGGGTGCGCGTGGAGCGGGTGCGGATGACGCAGCTGGTCTGCGCGGTGCTGCTGGTCGCCTCCGCCACCGCGGCCGCCGGGCCCATCACGTTCGTCGCGCTGAGCGCGCCCCAGCTGGCCCGCCGCCTGACCCGCTCGCCCGGCCCGAACCTGGGCGCGTCCGCCCTGATGGGCGCGACGGTGCTGCTGGTCGCCGACTGGGCCGCCACCAACGTCTTCGGCGAGCGGCAGCTGCCCGTCGGCGTCGTCACCGGCGTCGTCGGCGGCTGCTACCTGCTGTGGCTCCTGGTCACCGAGCGCCGGGCAGGCCGGATATGACCGTCAGAGAAGACCAGAACGCCAGGAGTACGTCCATGCAGCCCCAGCCCGTGCGGCAGCGCCTCGCCGCGGAGTCCGTCACCCTCGCCTACGAGCAGCGGACCATCGCCCGCGACCTGTCCGTGGCGATACCCGACAACTCCTTCACGGTCATCGTCGGGCCCAACGCCTGCGGCAAGTCCACGCTGCTGCGCGCACTCGCCCGGATGCTGAAGCCCGCCCAGGGGCGGGTCCTGCTGGACGGCCAGGCCATCCACTCCATGCCCGCGAAGAAGGTCGCCCGGACGCTCGGCCTGCTGCCGCAGTCGTCCATCGCGCCGGACGGCATCACCGTCGCCGACCTGGTCGCCCGGGGCCGCTACCCGCACCAGGGGCTGCTGCGGCAGTGGTCGCCGGAGGACGAGCGGATCGTCCAGGAGTCGATGGACGCGACCGGCGTGGGCGAGCTGGGCGACCGGTACGTGGACGAGCTGTCCGGCGGGCAGCGCCAGCGCGTGTGGATCGCCATGGCGCTCGCCCAGCAGACACCGCTGCTGCTGCTGGACGAGCCGACGACGTACCTCGACATCCAGCACCAGATCGACGTCCTCGACCTGTGCGCCGAGCTCCACGAGACGCAGGGCCGCACCCTCGTGGCCGTCCTGCACGACCTGAACCACGCGGCCCGGTACGCCACGCACCTCATCGCCGTACGGGGCGGGGAGGTCGTCGCGGAGGGCCCGCCGTCCGAGATCGTCACCGCCGAGCTGGTCGAGCGGGTCTTCGGGCTGCGCTGCCAGGTCATCGACGACCCCGAGACGGGCACGCCCCTCGTCGTCCCGGCGGCCCGGCAGGCACGGAAGTAGGCCGGGACCCGGCGGTACGGGCCGGGGCGGGAGCGCGCGGCTCCCGGCGTCCCGGCCGGTGGGGTCGTGCGGCCCGATAGGTGACGGCGGGGCGGCGCGGCTTCGCGGTAGCGTCGGGGCATGGACGCCACGCCCCACCCGGAACAGCCCCGCCCCGAGCCGGTCGCCGAGGCCCCGGCCGTCACAGCCACCTCAGCCGCCACGGCCGCTGCCATGGGCGCCCGGGACGGCGCGGCCGACGGCGGTGCCGGACCCCTGCCGCTGGGTGTCGCGCGGACCGCCACCGGGCACGGCGCCGTGGACACCCTCCTGGAGCGGCTGGGTGACGCCGACCACCTCGCGGCGGACGAACACCTGGCCGTGTACGAGGATGTACACCGGGGGCTGCGCGACACGCTGGCCGCGCTGGACGCACACCCCCAGCCGGGACCCCCGTACGACCACAGGAGCTGAACCGAACGTGGCAGGAGTGGCACGCCGCCGTCTCGACGCCGAGCTTGTACGCCGCAAGCTCGCCCGCTCGCGCGAACACGCGAGCCAGCTGATCGCGGCGGGGCGGGTGACCGTCGGCGGCAGCACCGCCACCAAACCCGCCACCCAGGTCGAGACCGCCGCGGCCATCGTCGTCGCCCAGGACGACTCCGACCCGGACTACGTGTCGCGCGGCGGCCACAAGCTCGCCGGGGCGCTCGCCGCCTTCGTCCCCCTCGGCCTGGTGGTCGAGGGCAGGCGGGCGCTCGACGCGGGGGCGTCCACGGGCGGCTTCACCGACGTCCTGCTGCGCTCCGGCGCCGCCCACGTCGTCGCCGTCGACGTCGGCTACGGCCAGCTCGCCTGGTCGCTCCGGAGCGATGAACGCGTCACCGTCAAGGACCGTACCAACGTGCGTGAACTGACCCTCGACGTGATCGGCGGCGAGCCCGTGGACCTGGTCGTCGGAGACCTCTCGTTCATCCCGCTCGGCCTCGTCCTGCCGGCCCTCACCGGCGTGACCGCGCCCGGCGCCGATCTCGTCCTGATGGTGAAGCCGCAGTTCGAGGTGGGCAAGGAGCGGCTCGGCAGCGGCGGCGTCGTCCGCAGCCCCGAGCTGCGCGCCGAGGCCGTGCGCAACGTGGCGCGGCAGGCCGCCGGCCTCGGGCTCGGCGTGCTCGGTGTCACCGCGAGCCCGCTGCCGGGACCGTCGGGGAACGTCGAGTACTTCCTGTGGCTGCGGGCCGGGGCGCCCGCACTCGATCCGGCCGACGTCGATCGCGCCGTGGCGGAGGGACCCCGTTGACCTCACAACCGCGTACGGAGACGAGTACGGGCCCCGGCGCCCGGCAGCGGACCGTGTTCCTGCTCGCGCACACCGGGCGGCCCGCCGCCGTGCGCAGCGCGGAACTGGTCGTCCTCGGCCTGCTGCGCAGCGGCATCGGCGTGCGGGTGCTGGCCGCCGAGGCCGCCGACCTGCCGCTGCCGCCGTCCGTGGAGACCGTCCCGGAGGCCACGCCCGACGTGCTCGACGGCTGCGAGCTGCTGATCGTGCTGGGCGGTGACGGGACGCTGCTGCGCGGCGCCGAGTTCGCCCGCGCGTCCGGCGTGCCGATGCTCGGCGTCAACCTGGGGCGGGTCGGGTTCCTCGCCGAGGCCGAGCGGGACGACCTGGACAAGGTCGTCGACCGGGTCGTGACACGGGCGTACGAGGTCGAGGAGCGGATGACCCTCGACGTCGTCGTCTACGACAACGGCGACGTGCTGCACACCAACTGGGCGCTGAACGAGGCCGCCGTGCAGAAGGTCGCGCCCGAGCGGATGCTGGAGGTCGTCCTCGCCATCGACGGGCGCCCGGTGACCGGGTTCGGCTGCGACGGCGTGATCTGCGCGACACCGACCGGCTCCACCGCCTACGCGTTCTCCGCAGGGGGGCCGGTGATCTGGCCGGAGGTGGAGGCGCTGCTGATGGTGCCCATCGGCGCGCACGCCCTGTTCGCGAAACCGCTGGTCACGACGCCCGACTCGGTGCTGGCCGTGGAGGTGGAGCCGCACACCCCGGACGGGGTGCTGTGGTGCGACGGACGGCGCACCGTGACCCTGCCCGCCGGGGCGCGGGTGGAGGTGCGGCGCGGCTCGGTGCCCGTACGGCTGGCGCGGCTGCACCACGCGTCGTTCTCCGACCGGCTCGTCGCCAAGTTCGCCCTGCCCGTGTCGGGTTGGCGCGGGGCGCCGCACTAGGCACCGTACGACGGCGGGTGTGTCCGGCCGCCGAGAGCACGGCCGCGCGGCCGGACACGCGGGTCAACGAGCCGCCCGCCGGAAGGTGACGCCCCGACGCGGGCATGGAGCCGGTACGGCAGGGGCCCGACGTGGGCATCCGCCGGAACGGCACGGGCCCCGAGGCGGCGAGGGCGGGGCGGCGTCGCATCGCACCCGGAAAACCTCGTATGGTCAGGGTCGTGTTGGAGGAGATGCGGATACGGTCGCTCGGAGTCATCGACGACGCGGTGGTCGAGCTGTCGCCCGGGTTCACCGCGGTGACCGGTGAGACGGGCGCGGGCAAGACCATGGTCGTGACCAGTCTGGGGCTGCTGCTCGGCGGGCGCGCCGACCCGGCCCTGGTACGGATCGGAGCCGCGTCCGCCGTCGTGGAGGGACGCGTCAGCGTCGCCCCCGACGCCGCCGCGGCCCGCCGCGCCGAGGAGGCGGGCGCCGAGCTGGACGACGGGGCGCTGCTGATCAGCCGTACCGTCTCGGCGGAGGGCCGGTCGCGGGCGCACCTCGGCGGGCGCAGCGTCCCCGTGGGGCTGCTCGCCGAGCTGGCCGACGACCTGGTGGCCGTCCACGGCCAGACCGACCAGCAGGGCCTGCTCAAGCCCGCCCGGCAGCGGGCCGCGCTCGACCGGTACGCCGGGGACGCGGTCGCCGTGCCGCTCGCCGCGTACGCGACGGCGTACCGGCGGCTGCGGGCGCTCGACGCGGAGCTGGACGAGCTGACGACGCGCGCGCGGGAGCGGGCGCAGGAGGCCGACCTGCTGCGGTTCGGGCTGGCGGAGATCGAGGCGGTAGCGCCGCGCCCCGGTGAGGACGTGGAGCTGGCCGCCGAGGCGGAGCGGCTCGGCCACGCCGAGGCCCTCGCGTCCGCCGCCGCGCTCGCCCACGCCGCGCTGGCGGGGAACCCCGAGGACCCGGAGGGCGTGGACGCGACGACGCTCGTGGCGGGCGCCGGGCGCGCGCTGGAGGGCGTACGGTCGCACGACCCGGCGCTGGCGGCTCTCGCCGACCGGATCGGGGAGATCTCGATCCTCCTCGCCGACGTGGCCGGGGAACTCGCCGGGTACGCCGACGACCTGGACGCCGACCCGCGCAGGCTGGCCGCCGTCGAGGAGCGGCGGGCCGCGCTGACCGGGCTGACCCGCAAGTACGGCGAGGACGTCGCCGCCGTCCTGGCCTGGGCGGAGGAGGGCGCGGCGCGGCTCACCGAACTGGACGGCGACGACGATCGGATCGGGGAGCTGACCGCCGAGCGGGACGCGCTGCGCGCCGAGCTGTCGAAGCTGGCGCAGGCCCTGACCGACGCCCGGACGGAGGCGGCGGCCCGCTTCGCGGAGGCCGTCACGGCCGAACTGGCGTCGCTGGCGATGCCGCACGCGCGAGTGTCGTTCGCGATCCGGCAGACCGAGGACCCCGACGGTGTCGAGGTCGGCGGGCGGCGCGTCGCGTACGGTCCGTCCGGCGCGGACGAGGTGGAGCTGCTGCTCGCCCCGCACCCGGGCGCCCCGCCGCGGCCCATCGCGAAGGGCGCGTCCGGCGGTGAGCTGTCGCGGGTGATGCTCGCGGTGGAGGTCGTCTTCGCCGGTACGGACCCGGTGCCGACGTACCTGTTCGACGAGGTGGACGCCGGTGTGGGCGGCAAGGCGGCCGTGGAGATCGGGCGGCGCCTCGCCAAGCTGGCGAAGACGGCGCAGGTCGTCGTGGTGACGCACCTGCCGCAGGTCGCGGCGTTCGCCGACCGGCAGCTGCTGGTGGAGAAGACCAACGACGGGTCCGTCACCCGGTCCGGCGTCACCGTCCTGGAGGGCGAGGACCGGGTGCGGGAGCTGTCGCGGATGCTCGCCGGGCAGGAGGACTCCGAGACGGCCCGCGCGCACGCCGAGGAACTGCTGGCGACGGCCCGCGCCGACCTCTGAGGCTCACGGGGGCGGCCCGAGTAGGGTGACGATCATGATCGAGCACCTCGCGCGGGCCGCCGCCGTCTCCGGTACGGCCGCCGCCGCCACCCGCGCCGTGTACGCGGGGCTGCGGCGCCGCCGCCGGACCTCCTGGGAGCGCGTCAACCACGCGGGCCGCCCCGTCAGCCTGTACGCGGGCCCCGCCGTCGCCGCCGGGACCGCGCTGGGCGCCCTCGGCGCGGCCGCTCCCCGGGAGCGGGGCGCCGCCGTGCTGGCCGTGCTGGCCGGGGCGGCCTGCGGGGCGTACGACGACCGGCGCGGCGACCACCGGCGGGGTTTCCGCGCGCACCTGGGCGCCCTGCGGCACGGGGAGGTCACCAGCGGGGCCGTGAAGCTGTTCGGGATCGGCGCCGCCGGGCTCGCGGTGGGGGCGCTGCTGAAGGAACGGCCGCTCGACCGGCTGCTCGCGGGCGTGGTCGTCGCGGGCGCCGCCCACGCCGTGAACCTGGTGGACGTACGTCCCGGGCGTGCCGCCCTCGCCGTACTGGCCCTCGGGGCGCCCGGCGTGGTGCGCGGCGGGCCGCTCGCCGCGGCGCCGATGGGGGCGGCGGCCGCGGTGCTGGGCGACGACCTGGGGGAGCGGACGATGCTGGGCGACCTGGGGGCGCACGCCCTGGGCGCCGCCCTCGGCGTGGCGGTCGCCGAGGGGAACGGGCGGCTCGGGCTCGCGCTGCACGCCGCCGCGTTCATCGCCGCCGCCGTCAACGGGGAGAGCGTCAGCCGGCTCGCGCGCTCACCCATGTGAGTGGTCCCGGTGGCGGGGTCGCGCCCTCGTGCGCCGGAATGTGGCGAGAAGCGGCGGGTCACGTTCGCGAGCGGTGCCGGAACGTGCGTACGGACTGGCATCCTTGTGCGGGTGACACAGCTGCGTACGGTCCAAGTGCTGGGCGGCGGCAGCGCGGGCAGCAGCGCTCATGTCAGATCACTGGCCGCCGGGCTCGTGGCGAGGGGCGTGCGGGTGACCGTGTGCGCCCCCGCCGAGCTGGACCACACCCATGACTTCCTCGGCTGCGGGGCGCACTTCGTGCCTGTGCCGCCCCGCGGCGACCCGATGGCCATGGGCGCGCTGCGCGCCGTGTGCGGGGGCGCCGACGTCGTCCACGCGCACGGGCTGAACGCCGCCGTGCGCTCCGCGATGGCCCTCGCCACGCAGCGGGTGCCGCTCGTCGTCACCTGGCACTCCCGGCCCCACGCGGAGGGCGCGCGCGGGCACCTGCTGCGGATGATGGAGCGGAAGGCCGTACGGGCGGCGGCCGTTGTGCTCGCCACGTCGTCGGAACTGGTCGACCGGGCGCGGCGACGGGGCGCCCGCGACGCCCGCCTGGGGCCCGTGACCCTGCCGCCGCCGCGCGGCCTCGCCGACCTGCCGGGCGAGAAGGCGCGGGCCGAACTGGGCGCGGTGGGGCGGCCGTTGGTGGTGACGGCCGCGCCGCTCGAGCCGTACCGGGGGCATGGCGCGCTGCTGGACGCGTCGCGGCGGTGGCTGGGCCACGACCCGGTGCCGCTGGTCGCCGTCGCCGGTGACGGCTCCCGGCGGGCCGCGCTGCGACGCCGGATCGACACGGAGGGGCTGCCGGTGCGGCTGCTCGGGCCGCGCCACGATGTGACGGCGCTGCTGGCCGCGGCGGACGTGGCGGTGCTGGCCGGGCGCTGGGAGGCGCGGGCGCCGCTCGCCCAGGAGGCGCTGCGCCTGGGCGTCCCGCTGGTCGCCACGGCCGTGGGCGGGGTCCCGGAGCTGGTCGGGGACGCGGCGGAACTCGTCGCGTACGGCGACTCCGTACGGCTCGCCGCCGCCGTGTCCCGGCTGCTGACGGACCCGGCCCGCCGCGCGGCGCTCGCGGCGGCCGGCCCTCGCCAGGCGGCGACCTGGCCGACGGAGGAGGACACCATCGCGCAGGTCCTGAGCGTCTACGACGAACTGTGCGACGCCCGGGGCGGCCACGTCCTCTGAGCGGCCCGATCAGCGGCTCGACGGGACCCGAACCCGTGGCGTCTCCTCACGACAGCGAGGGCGAGGCCGAGATCGGGCGGCTTGCCCGAGTCCGCCGCGTACACCACGCTGGTCTCCACGCCGGGCACCCACGGACGGAAGGCTGGGGCATGCGGAAACTGGTCTACGGCATGAACCTGACCCTGGACGGCTACATCGCCGCGCCCGGCGACGACATCGGCTGGAGCGGACCGCCGAGCGACGAGCTGTTCCAGTGGTGGCTCGACCACGAGCGGGCGAGTGGCCTGTCGCTGTACGGGCGCAAGCTGTGGGAGACGATGAGCTCCTACTGGCCGACCGGCGACCAGCGGCCCGACGCCACCCCGGCGCGGATCGAGTTCGCGCGGAACTGGCGGGACACGCCGAAGGTGGTGTTCTCCTCGACGATCGACCAGGTCGGCTGGAACGCCCGCCTGGTCACCGGCGACGCGATCGCCGAGATCACCCGGCTCAAGGCCGGGGACGGCGGCCCGATGAACATCGGCGGCGCGACGCTCGCCGGGGCGGCCATGCGCGCCGGGCTGATCGACGAGTACGTGATCGCCGCCCATCCGGTCCTGGTGGGCGGCGGCACGCCGTTCTTCACCGCGCTGGACAGCTGGGTGAACCTGAACCTGGTGGAGACGCGGACGTTTCCCGGCGGCGTGGTCGTGACCAGGTACGGGACGAGGCGCTGAGCAGCGGGCACCGCGAACGTGCCGCGGTGCCCGCTGACCGGCATCGGTACGACACGGGCCCGTGAGCCCACGGCATCAGCCGCGAGCCCCCGCACGCCGCCGGCCGATGTCAGCCGCCGTACGCGCCGCTGGCCGTCAGGCGCAGGGCCGTGTCGATCAGGGGGACATGGCTGAACGCCTGCGGGAAGTTGCCGACCTGGCGCTGGAGGCGCGGGTCCCACTCCTCCGCCAGCAGGCCCAGGTCGTTGCGGAGCGCCAGGAGCTTCTCGAACAGTTTGCGCGCCTCGTCCACGCGGCCGATCATCGCCAGGTCGTCGGCCATCCAGAACGAGCACGCCAGGAAGGCGCCCTCGTCGCCGGGCAGGCCGTCCACGCCCTCGTGGGAGCCCTGCGTCGGGTAGCGCAGGATGAAGCCGTCCTCCGTGGACAGCTCCCGCTGGATCGCCTCGATCGTGCCGATGACCCGCTTGTCGTCCGGCGGCAGGAAGCCCATCTGCGGGATGAGCAGCAGCGCCGCGTCCAGCTCGCGGGAGCCGTACGACTGCGTGAACGTGTTGCGCTCGGGGTCGTAGCCCTTCTCGCACACGTCCCGGTGGATCTCGTCCCGCAGCTCCCGCCACCGCTCCAGCGGCCCGTGCGCGTCTCCGGACTCGATCAGCTTGATGGTGCGGTCCACGGCGACCCACGCCATGACCTTGGAGTGCACGAAGTGGCGGCGCGGGCCGCGCACCTCCCAGATGCCCTCGTCGGGCTCGTTCCAGTGCTTCTCCAGGTAGTTGATCAGCTTCAGCTGGAGCAGCGACGCGTAGTCGTTGCGGGCCAGGCCCGTCATGTGCGCCAGGTGCAGGGCCTCGGTGACCTCGCCGTACACGTCGAGCTGGAGCTGCGCGGCCGCGCCGTTGCCGACGCGGACGGGGGCGGAGTTCTCGTACCCGGGCAGCCAGTCCAGCTCGGCCTCGCCCAGCTCGCGCTCGCCCGCGATGCCGTACATGATCTGGAGGTTCTCCGGGTCGCCCGCGACCGCGCGCAGCAGCCACTCGCGCCAGGCGCGGGCCTCCTCGCGGTAGCCGGTGCGCAGCAGTGAGGAGAGCGTGATCGCCGCGTCCCGCAGCCAGGTGTAGCGGTAGTCCCAGTTGCGTACGCCGCCGATGTCCTCCGGCAGGGAGGTCGTCGGCGCGGCGACGATGCCGCCGGTCGGCGCGTAGGTCAGGGCCTTCAGCGTGATCAGGGAGCGGATCACGGGCTCGCGGTACGGGCCGCGGTAGGTGCAGTGGTCCACCCACTCGCGCCAGAACTCCGTCGTCGCCTCCAGCGCGCCCTCCGGGTCGGGCAGCGGCGGCTGCGGGTGGTGCGAGGGCTGCCAGCTGATGGTGAAGGCGATCCGCTCGCCCGCGGCGACGGTGAAGTCCGCGTACGTGGTGAGGTCCTCCCCGTACGTCTCGACCGGCGTGTCGAGCCACACCGAGTCGGGCCCGGCGACGGCGACCGTGCGGTTGTCGACCTTGTGCACCCACGGCACGATCCGGCCGTAGCTGAACCGCATCCGCAGCGCCGAGCGCATCTTCACGCGGCCGCTGACGCCCTCGACGATCCGAACCAGCTGCGGCGCGCCGTCGCGGGGCGGCATGAAGTCGGTGATCCGCACCGTGCCGCGCGGCGTGTCCCATTCGGATTCCAGGATGAGCGAGTCGCCCCGGTAGCGGCGGCGGTCGGCGGCCGGGGGCTCCTCGCCCCCGGCGTGCGCCGGCCCGATCCGCCAGAATCCGTGCTCCTCGGTCCCGAGGATTCCTGCGAAGACGGCATGCGAGTCGAAGCGGGGCAGGCACAGCCAGTCCGCCGTGCCGTCCCGGCAGACCAGGGCGGCGGTCTGCATGTCTCCGATGAGTGCGTAGTCCTCGATGCGCCCGGCCACGTGCAATCTCCAGTCGAACGGCCACGTTCGCCCCGCGGGGCGCTTACTGGGGTCAGGGTCAAGGATCGTTGACGCGAGGGGGTCCCGGGCGACGGGCGGGGTGGTGCCGTATACGGGCCTGACTCGGCAACGGTGTCCGAGCAGGATACGACGCGCCCGGGTCCTTCTGTGTGATCTTCCTGGTAGAGGCTGGTAGTGCGGATGAGCCGAACGAGTGAGCGCGTACCCAGCTGTGCGGATGCATGCAACACACCTCGGGCCCTTCTGTTTCGCACAGGCTCGCACGTATGCGCCCAGTACCGCACAATGGCCGATTCCCGGTGGTGGAGTGGCCGGAACGCGGTCCCTCTCGGTCGCTGATACCCTGGTAGCCCGTGGACCGGTGGGCGCCGCAGAACCAATCGGCGGCCCCCGAACCGCAGCGACGGCACCCCCGGAGACCTCGGGCTTTCCCCTCGGACCGCTCCGGGCCGGACGCCGGTACGCACCTCCAGACCGCGACCACGGGAGCCCCCTCTTGGCCATGCCGCCCGCTGCTTTCCGAAACAGCACAGCCACGACGACCAAGCACATCTTCGTCACCGGGGGTGTCGCCAGCTCCCTCGGCAAGGGGCTGACCGCCTCCAGCCTGGGTGCGCTCCTCAAGGCGCGGGGCCTGCGGGTCACGATGCAGAAGCTCGACCCGTACCTCAACGTCGACCCCGGCACCATGAACCCGTTCCAGCACGGTGAGGTGTTCGTCACCAACGACGGCGCCGAGACCGACCTGGACATCGGCCACTACGAGCGCTTCCTCGACGTCGACCTCGACGGCTCCGCCAACGTCACCACCGGCCAGGTCTACTCCACCGTCATCGCCAAGGAGCGGCGCGGCGAGTACCTGGGCGACACCGTGCAGGTCATCCCGCACATCACCAACGAGATCAAGCACCGCATCCGCCGCATGGCCACCGACGACGTGGACGTCGTCATCACCGAGGTCGGCGGCACGGTCGGCGACATCGAGTCGCTGCCGTTCCTGGAGACCGTCCGCCAGGTCCGCCACGAGGTCGGCCGGGACAACGTCTTCGTCGTGCACATCTCCCTGCTCCCGTACATCGGCCCGTCCGGCGAGCTGAAGACCAAGCCGACCCAGCACAGCGTCGCCGCGCTGCGCAACATCGGCATCCAGCCCGACGCGATCGTGCTGCGTGCCGACCGGGACGTGCCGACCGCCATCAAGCGCAAGATCTCGCTGATGTGCGACGTGGACGAGGCGGCCGTCGTCGCCGCCATCGACGCCAAGTCGATCTACGACATCCCGAAGGTGCTCCACACCGAGGGCCTGGACGCCTACGTCGTGCGCAAGCTCGACCTGCCGTTCCGCGACGTGGACTGGACGGTCTGGGAGGACCTGCTCGACCGCGTCCACAACCCGGAGCACGAGGTCACGGTCGCCCTCGTCGGCAAGTACATCGACCTGCCCGACGCCTACCTGTCGGTCACCGAGGCCATGCGCGCGGGCGGCTTCGCCAACAAGGCCCGCGTCAAGGTCAAGTGGGTCACGTCCGACGACTGCAAGACGCAGGCGGGAGCCGCCCAGCAGCTCGGCGACGTCGACGCGATCGTCATCCCCGGCGGATTCGGCGAGCGCGGCGTCAACGGCAAGGTCGGCGCCATCCAGTACGCCCGCGAGAACAAGATCCCGCTGCTCGGCCTCTGCCTGGGCCTCCAGTGCATCGTGATCGAGGCCGCGCGGAACCTCGCTGGCATCACCGACGCCAACTCCACCGAGTTCGACGCGGCCACCGCCCACCCGGTCATCTCGACCATGGAGGAGCAGCTCGCGTACGTCGAGGGCGCGGGCGACCTGGGCGGCACCATGCGGCTCGGCCTGTACCCGGCGAAGCTCGCCGAGGGCTCGATCGTCCGCGAGGTCTACGGCGACCAGCCGTACGTGGACGAGCGGCACCGCCACCGCTACGAGGTCAACAACGCGTACCGCGCCGAGCTGGAGAAGAAGGCCGGGATCGTGTTCTCCGGCACCTCCCCGGACAACAAGCTCGTCGAGTACGTCGAGTACCCGCGCGACGTCCACCCGTACCTGGTCGCCACCCAGGCCCACCCGGAGCTGCGGTCCCGGCCGACGCGGCCGCACCCGCTCTTCGCGGGCCTGGTGAAGGCCGCCGTGGAGCGGCAGCAGGCGGCGAAGTCCGGCAAGTGACGGCGTAGCCGCAGGCGATACGGTTGACCGGGGTGCGGGTCCATCAGGACCCGCACCCCGGTTCACGTATGGAGGAGGACGACCGCATGACCATCAAGGACACGCCGGCCGAGTGGCGGGTCACCGCCACAGAGATCCCGTTCCGGGGCAACAAGACGAGTGTCCGCACGGACGAGGTCGTCATGCCGGACGGGTCGGTCGTACGCCGCGACTACCAGGTCCACCCCGGTTCGGTCGCCGTGCTCGCCCTCGACGACGAGGACCGCGTCCTCGTGCTGAACCAGTACCGGCACCCCGTACGGCACAAGCTGTGGGAGATCCCGGCCGGTCTGCTGGACGTGCCCGGCGAGAACCCGCTGCGCGCCGCCCAGCGGGAACTGTACGAGGAGGCCCACGTCAAGGCGGAGGAGTGGCAGGTCCTGACGGACGTCTACACGACGCCCGGCGGCTGTGACGAGGCCGTACGGATCTTCCTGGCGCGCGGGCTCTCGGAGGCGGACGGCGAGCGCTTCGAGGTCGCCGAGGAGGAGGCCGACATGGAGATCGCCCGCGTGCCGCTGGCCGATCTCGCGCGCGGCGTCCTGGCGGGGGACCTCCACAACACCTGCCTGGTCGTCGGCGTGCTGTCGGTGCTCGCCGCGCGGGCGGGCGACGGGCTGGACGCGCTGCGCCCGGCGGAGGCGCCGTGGCCCGCGAGGCCGTTCGAGTCCTGAGAGGTTCGGGGTGGTGGGCCCATTCGGGGCGTTCGCCGGTGGGCCGGGGCCGGGCCGGGCGGGGGCCTGGGGTCGGCTTTTGTGACGATCGGTTGATCCGATCGGGCGATGTACGGGCCGCGCTCCGCACGGAACGCCCCCGGCGCTGAACTACGCTCGGATCACCCGCCCGGAGATCCGGCGGGACCAGCACGTTGCGCAGGCGGACGGGAGCGTGACCCGTGACGGACCAGGCGGTGAACATCGGCGACCCCGAGCGCCCCACACCCGACCCGGCCGCCCCGCCCCGGCCGGACCGGGAGCCCGGGCACCGGGACCCGGCGCTGCCCGCCCCCGCGCCCGCCCCGGACGGCGACCCGCCCTCCGAGGACGCCCCCGAGAGCCCCGGCCGCCCCGTGGGCGAGGACGCTCCCGATGCCGCCGCTGATGGGTCTGACGCCGCCGCTGGTGCCGCCGCCGCGCCTGCCGCGCCGGAGGCGGCGGGTACCGGCGAGGCGGCCGGGCCCGGCGACACCGCGTCCGACGGGCCCGGCGAGCCGCGTGGCCGGGGCCCGGCACCCGCACCGGAGGGGCGCGGCGAGCCGCGTGGACCGGCGCGGGCCCCGGGGGACGCGTACGGCGCCGCCCGCCCCCACCTGTTCCGTGACGACGCCGCCCGCGGCCGCACGCCCGTGGGCGGACCTGGGCGGCGGGCGCATGCGCCGACCGCCGACGGGCACCACAACGAGGGCGCGCCGCGTGCCGGGCGTTCGTACGGACAGCCCGGTACCGGCGGCGGGCCGGGTGGAAGGCATGGCGCGGGCGGCCGGGGGAAGGAGGCGGGGGAACGGGTGTTCTTCGGGCGGGAGCGGGAGATCAAGGCGTTGCGGGCGGACATCTCCCGGGCCGGGCTCGACACGCTCGCCGGGCGGAAGGCGCCCCGCGCCCGCGTGCTGCTCATCGCCGGGCGCCCCGGCTCAGGCCGTACCGCGCTCGCCGAGCGGCTGGTCCGCGACCTGGAGCGGGGATACCGCGACGGCGTCCTGCGGGCCCGCCTCACCGAGCCGGGCGGGGACGCCGTGCCCGTCGAGCGCGTCGCCAGGGGGCTCCTCGCCGACCTGGGGATCGCCGCGCCCGCCGGGGCCGACGAGGACGACGTCAGCGCGCTCCTGCGGGACACGCTCCAGGACCGCCGTGCCCTGCTGCTCCTCGACGACGCGGCCGACGCCGAGCAGGTGGACGCGCTCCTCCCGGACAACCCGGACTGCCTGGTGGTGGCCGTCGCGCACGGCCCGCTGACCGGCATCCCGGACGTACGGCCCTGCACGGTCGGCGGCCTCGACGTGAAGGCCGCCGTCGAACTCCTGGAGACGTACGCCGGTTCCGTCCGCATCACCGTGGACCCGCAGGCCGCCGAGACGCTCACCGAGCTGTGCGCGGGCCAGCCCGCCGCGCTCGTTCTCGCCGGGGGGTGGCTCGCCGCCCGCCCCACCGCCTCAGTCGCCGACCTGGCCAAGCGGCTGCGGGCCGTGCCCGACGACGGCGGACCCGCCGCGCTGCGCCCGCTGGCCCGCGCGTTCCGCCTCGCGTACGAGGCGCTGCCCGCGCCCGGCGCCCGCGCCCTGCGGCTGCTCGCCCTCGCCCCGCTGGGCGCCGCCGACCCGCAGACCCTGTCCGCGCTGGCCGGCTGCTCGGTGTCCACCGCGGCGTCGCTGCTCGACGGGTTCGTCGCGCTGGGGTTCGTACGGGAGGCTCCGCACGGCCGGTACGAGGTGCCGGGCTGTCTGATGCCGTTCCTCCGGGAGCGGCTCGCCGCCGAGGACCGGCCCGCCGAGACGCAGCTGGCGCGGGCCCGGATGCTGGAGCGGACCGTACGGCTCCTCCAGTCGTGCCGCGCGGTCACCGAACCGGAGGGCAGCCCCGCGCGCCGCCGCCTCGGCGGGCTGCCGCGCGCCCTGCGCTTCCCGCGCCGCGAGGACGCCGCCGACTGGCTGGACCGGCGGGAGGCCACCCTGCTGGCGTGCGCGCGCCTGGCCGTCGCGGACGGGGAGCTGGACACGCTGGCCCGCCGCCTGATCGCCGCGCTGGTACGGGCCCTCGCCGCGCACCGGGGCACCGAGGCGGCCGCGCCCGAGCTGTACGGGCTGCACGGGCTGGTCCTGGACGTCGCCGAGCGGCGCGGCCTGCACCGGGAGCGCGCCGCCGCCCTGCTGAACCTCGCCGACCTGGACGCCGCTACGGGCCGCACCCGCGACGCCCTGGCCCGCTACCGGGCCGCGCTGGACGCCGGGCGGCTGGCGAACGACCCGTACGCGACCGGCCGCGCGATGGAATCCGTCGGCGGCGCCTACCAGGAGCTGGGCGACTGGCAGCGGGCCGCCGACTGGTACGGGCGGGCCCTCGCGCAGCGGCTCGCACGCGACGAGCGGGAGGACCAGGCGCGGCTGTACGGGCGGCTCGGCGCGGTCCACACGTACGCCGGGCGCTACGGCGAGGCGCTGCGCGACTGGCGTGCGGCGGCGGCCGGTTACCGCCGTCTCGGCGATGTAGCGGGCCACGCGCGGGCGTTGAGCGAGGCGGCGCGGGTGCAGGAGTACGCGGGCCGCCCCGACGACTCGCTGCGCACCTGCGAGGAGGCCGTCGAGTGGGCGCGCCGCGCGGGGGACGTACGGCTCCACGCCGCGCTGCGGCTGCGCCTCGCGGACACCCTCGACCGGCTCGGCGACCCCGCCGCGGCCCGGCTGCACCGCGCCGCCGCCGAGCGGCTACTCGAGCCCGGTCCCGCAGGTCAGGGGTCCGGTCCCTCAGTGCCCCCTACCTACGAAATCCGCAGTGGTTCTCAGAAAAATTAATGCTTTGTAAGGCTAGACAGAGAGAAGTCCTTCATTAGACTGGGTGCGCCGCGTTTAACCGTGGTCTGCCCCGGTGTGTCCTGCAACACACGGGTATGTATCGCTGTAGAGCGTTTTTCCCCTATACCCCTGATTCAAGGACCGTGATCGACGATGAAGGTCGGCATCCCCCGCGAGGTCAAGAACAACGAGTTCCGCGTCGCCATCACCCCCGCCGGTGTGCACGAGCTCGTCCGCAACGGCCATGAGGTCTTCGTCGAGCAGAACGCCGGTGTCGGCTCCTCGATCACGGACGACGAGTACGTGGCCGCGGGCGCGGCGATCCTCCCCACCGCCGACGAGGTCTGGGCCACCGCGGACCTGCTGCTGAAGGTCAAGGAGCCCATCGCGGAGGAGTACCACCGCCTCCGCAAGGACCAGACCCTCTTCACCTACCTCCACCTCGCCGCGTCCCGCGAGTGCACCGACGCCCTCCTGGCGTCCGGCACCACCGCCATCGCGTACGAGACCGTCGAGACCGCGAACCGCGCCCTGCCGCTGCTCGCCCCGATGTCCGAGGTCGCGGGCCGCCTCGCCCCGCAGGTCGGCGCCTACCACCTGATGCGCGCGGCCGGCGGCCGCGGCGTCCTGCCCGGCGGCGTCCCCGGCGTCATCCCGGCCAAGGCCGTCGTCATCGGCGGCGGCGTCTCCGGCTGGAACGCCACGCAGATCGCCGTCGGCATGGGCTTCGACGTCACCCTGCTCGACCGTGACATCAACAAGCTCCGCGAGGCCGACAAGATCTTCGGCACGAAGGTCAAGGCCGTCATGTCCAACTCCTTCGAGCTGGAGAAGGCCGTCCTCGAGGCCGACCTCGTCATCGGCGCCGTCCTCATCCCGGGCGCCAAGGCCCCGAAGCTGGTCACCAACGAGCTCGTGTCCCGCATGAAGCCCGGAAGTGTCCTTGTCGACATCGCGATCGACCAGGGCGGCTGCTTCGAGGACTCGCGTCCCACCACCCACGCGGAGCCGACCTTCCCGGTCCACGAGTCGATCTTCTACTGCGTGGCCAACATGCCGGGCGCCGTCCCGAACACCTCCACCTACGCCCTGACCAACGCCACGCTGCCCTACATCGTGTCGCTGGCCAACAACGGCTGGGCCGAGGCGCTGCGCCGCGACCCGGCGCTGGCCAGGGGCCTCAACACGCACGACGGCAAGGTCGTGTACAAGGAGGTCGCCGAGGCGCACGGGCTCGAGCACGTGGAGCTCGCCTCCCTCATCGGCTGACGGCCGTTCACTTCCCGTCAGCCGCCCGTTCGCACACGGCGGTCGGCCCGCACGGGTCAACGGGAACCGTCAACCTCTCGCATCCGGCCGGACCTCGTGGAACGAGGTCCGGCCGGACGCGTGTCCGCTCGCACGCGCGTGTCGGTTCAAGTCGCCTCGAACGTAACCCTTTAACCGTTTCGCGCACCCGCGAATCGAAGGGATCGAGGCCCTCGCGCCCTTGACAGAAGGGCGTTCGACTGCCGACACATCCCGCCGCGTCCGGCCGATTGTGTTGCTGCGGAGCGGTGACACGCCATAGAGTCGCCAATCGTCGGCATGGTGCCACGCTGACCTATCGATAAGTTTCCTGGTCACGTCCAAGGAGGTAAGACGACTTGTGAATGAGTCGACATTTACTCCCGGGGCCGCGCAACCAGGAACGCGGGCGGCAGGCCAGGGTGGTCCGTCGTCCGGGCCCGAGGTCGTCGGTTCCGTCGCGGTACGGACCTTCGCGACGCACCAGCACCTGACGACACCCCACACGATGAAGATGATGGACGGCCAACACGTGAACGCCATGGCCGGCAACGAGAGTGGCCGAGAGTCCACCCACTTCGCCGCCTACGACGAGCTGCCCGAGGGGCACTTCTACGACCCCGACGCCGAGTACGAGCCGGACCCCGAGTACGCGGCCACCCTCGCGCCCGACGCCGCCAGGCAGCGCCGCGAGCGGATCGGCCCGACCGGAAGGCCGCTGCCGTACTTCCCGATCCCGGGCCCGCTCACCGAGCACGGACCCGCGAAGATCATCGCGATGTGCAACCAGAAGGGCGGCGTCGGCAAGACCACGTCCACCATCAACCTGGGCGCCGCGCTCGCCGAGTACGGGCGGCGGGTGCTGCTCGTGGACTTCGACCCGCAGGGCGCCCTCTCGGTCGGCCTCGGCGTCAACCCGATGGAGCTCGACCTCACGGTCTACAACCTGCTCATGGAGCGGGGCATGTCGGCCGACGAGGTCCTCCTGAAGACCGCCGTGCCCAACATGGACCTGCTGCCGAGCAACATCGACCTGTCGGCCGCCGAAGTGCAGCTCGTCAGCGAGGTCGCCCGCGAGTCCACCCTCCAGCGCGCCCTCAAGCCGCTGCTCCAGGACTACGACTACATCGTGATCGACTGTCAGCCGTCCCTCGGTCTGCTGACCGTGAACGCGCTGACCGCCGCCCACAAGGTGATAGTGCCGCTCGAGTGCGAGTTCTTCGCACTCCGCGGGGTCGCGCTGCTCACGGAGACCATCGAGAAGGTCCAGGAGCGCCTCAACCCCGACCTGGAGCTCGACGGCATCCTCGCCACGATGTACGACTCGCGGACCGTGCACAGCCGCGAGGTCCTCGCGCGCGTGGTCGAGGCGTTCGACGACCACGTCTACCACACGGTCATCGGCAGGACCGTCCGCTTCCCGGAGACCACGGTCGCGGGCGAGCCCATCACCACGTACGCCTCGAACTCGGTCGGCGCGGCCGCCTACCGCCAGCTCGCCAGGGAGGTGCTCGCCCGGTGTCACGCCGAGTGAGTCTGCCCGGAGCCGACGAGCTGTTCCGTACGACCGGGGGCATGGCGCTTCAGGCGTCCACGCCCCGACGCCAGCCCGCGGGGGAGGCCGCCAGGGTCCCCGGGCAGGGCGGTGAGCAGGACCCGCCGTCCGAGGAGCACTCGGCGGCGGGGGAGGGCGAGACCGCGCGCCGGGCCCGCACGCGGGCGGCGGCCGACGACCCGGAGCCCGCCACGGGCGGTGCCGCCGGTACGGCCCCCGGGGCGGCGCCCCGCGCGGCCGCGGCCGCCTCCGGGACGGCGCCCGGCACCCCGGCCGCCCGGCGGGGACGGCGCACCCCGAGCCGCCGGCCCAGCGGGCGCGAGCGCCACGACGAGAAGATCACCGTGTACGTCTCCGCCGAGGAGCTGATGGACCTGGAGCACGCGCGCCTCGTCCTGCGGGGCGAGCACGGGCTGGCCGTGGACCGCGGGCGCATCGTCCGCGAGGCCGTCGCGGTGGTCCTGGCGGACCTGGAGTCCCGGGGCGACGCGAGCATCCTCGTACGGCGGCTCAGAGGCCGCTGAGCGGGTCTCCTCGCGCGCGTGGCGCGCCACCGGGCCGGTGCGCCCGATAGCCTACGGGGCCGCCTGTCCCGTACGCCCGCCTCTGGACCCCTATGCCCCCCAAGCCCCCGCGCCGCCGCCCCCTGGGCCCCGGCCCGACGCCCACGCCCCCGCCGGGGCCCGTGGCGCCGCCCCCTTCGCCCGCCGCCCCGGAGCCCGACGTCCTGGAGCCCCGGCCCGCAGCTCTGTGGCCCGCCGCCCCGGAGCCGGGGCCCGCAGCTCTGGACGTCGGCGCCGCCCCGGGGCCTGAGGCCGGCATTCCGGAGGCCGAGGCCCCGGACTCCGACGCCCTGGAGGCCGGGCCCGGGGCGGGCCCGGGCGGTGCCGGGGAGGACGCCGGGGGCGAGGCGGCCTCCGGGCGGTTCACCGTGCGGCTCGCCAACTTCGAGGGCCCCTTCGACCTGCTGCTCGAGCTGATCACCAAGCACCGGTTGGACGTCACCGAGGTGGCGCTGTCGCGGGTGACCGACGAGTTCATGGCGTACATCCGGGCCATGGGGCCCGACTGGGACCTCGACCAGACCACCGAGTTCCTGGTCGTCGCCGCCACGCTGCTGGATCTGAAGGCCGCCCGCCTGCTGCCCGCCGCCGAGGTGGAGGACGAGGCGGACCTCGCGCTGCTGGAGGCCCGCGACGTGCTGTTCGCCCGGCTGCTCCAGTACCGCGCGTACAAGCAGGTCGCCGCCGTCTTCAGCGACCGGCTCGACGACGAGGGCCGCCGCTACCCCCGGACCGTCGGCCTCGAGCCGCACCACGCCGAGCTGCTGCCGGACGTGGTGCTCGGCATCGGCCCCGAGGGGTTCGCCAGGCTGGCGGTCAGGGCGATGCGGCCCAAGCCGGAGCCGCGGGTGTACGTGGACCACATCCACGCCCCGCTGGTCAGCGTCCGCGAGCAGGCGGACGTGGTCGTGGCGCTGCTGCGGGAGCGCGGCGAGGCCCGGTTCAGCGAGCTCGCGCGGGACGCGCCCGACACCCTCACCGTCGTCGCCCGCTTCCTCGCCCTGCTGGAGCTGTACCGGGACAGGGCGGTCGCGCTCGACCAGGACGACCCGCTGGGCGAGCTGACCGTGCGCTGGACCGGCGGCGACGCCGACACGAAGGTCACCGACGAGTTCGACCGGGCCGCCGAGGACAGCGCGGATGACGGGGCAGGGAAGAAGCGCCGGTCCGGGCGCGGGAAGGAAGGGGAGCAGGGGTGAGCGACGCGATGGAGCTGAAGCCCGCGCTGGAGGCGGTCCTCATGGTCGTGGACGAGCCGGCGACCGAGGAGCACCTCGCCAAGGTCCTCGGCCGCACCCGCCGCGAGGTCGCCGACGTGCTGCGCGAGCTGGCCGACGAGTACGACACCCAGCGGCGCGGCTTCGAGCTGCGCCAGGTCGCGGGCGGCTGGCGGTACTACACGCGGCCCGCGTACGCCTCCGCCGTGGAGAGCTTCGTCCTCGACGGCCAGCACGCCCGCCTCACGCAGGCCGCGCTGGAGACGCTGGCGGTCGTCGCGTACCGGCAGCCGGTGAGCCGTTCACGGGTCTCGGCGGTGCGCGGGGTGAACTGCGACGGGGTCATGCGGACCCTCCTCCAGCGCGGTCTGGTGGTGGAGGCGGGCGCGGAACCCGAAACAGGTGCGATCCTGTACAGGACGACGAACTACTTCCTGGAGCGGATGGGCCTGCGCGGCCTGGACGAACTGCCGGAGCTCGCGCCCTTCCTCCCCGAGGCGGACGCGGTCGAGGCGGAGTCGCGGGAAGCGGTCCCGTCGTTCGATCCGGACCATCCGGATTGACGAGGACGCAGACGACAAGACGGAACTTTGATGCGAAGCAGCAGCGGCAGGAACAGCAGCGGAAACAACGGCGGGAGCCGTGGTGGCAACAGCGGCGGCCGCGGCAGCAGCGGCGGCCGCGGCAACTACCGGGGTGCCGGTAACAGCCGCGACGACCGCCGGCAGGGCGGCGCCAATCCGCGCCGCCCCCGCCCCGAGGAGCGCACCTACGACGTGGGCGGCGGCCCCGCCGAGGCTCCCCGGCGCGGACGGGGCGCGGCGGCCCGTGGCGGCGCCAAGGGCGGCCCCCGCCAGTCCCCCCAGCGCGGCGGCGGCCGCACGACCCCGGCGCGCCCGCGCGAGCTGGACGCCAGGATCGAGGAGCGCAACCGCGAGCGGTACGCCAACAAGCCGCAGCGGCCGGTGCAGCCGGAGCAGGAGGGCGAGCGCCTCCAGAAGGTCCTCGCCCGCGCCGGGTACGGTTCGCGCCGCGCCTGCGAGGAGCTGATCGAGGACGCCCGCGTCGAGGTCAACGGCTCGATCGTGGTCGAGCAGGGCCTGCGGGTGGACCCGGAGAAGGACGAGATCAAGGTGGACGGGCTGACCGTCGCCACGCAGTCGTACCAGTTCTTCGCGCTGAACAAGCCCGCCGGTGTCGTCTCCACCATGGAGGACCCCGACGGTCGGCAGTGCCTCGGCGACTACGTCACCAACCGCGAGACGCGCCTCTTCCACGTGGGGCGGCTCGACACGGAGACCGAGGGCATCATCCTGCTCACCAACCACGGCGAGCTGGCCCACCGCCTCACGCACCCCAAGTACGGCGTGAAGAAGACGTACCTGGCCGCCGTCACCGGCCCCCTCCCGCGCGAGGTCGGCAAGCTGCTCAAGGACGGCATCCAGCTGGAGGACGGCTACGCCCGCGCCGACCACTTCAGGGTGGTCGAGCAGGTCGGCAAGAACTACCTGGTCGAGGTCGTGCTCCACGAGGGGCGCAAGCACATCGTGCGCCGCATGCTCGCCGAGGCGGGCTTCCCCGTGGACAAGCTGGTCCGCACCGCCTTCGGCCCCATCCAGCTGGGCGACCAGAAGTCGGGCTGGCTGCGCCGTCTGACCAACACCGAGGTCGGCATGCTGATGAAGGAAGTCGGCCTGTAGGACCCCCGGCCCGACGCGTCGGGGAACCATCCGAAGAAGCCCGCGGCTCACGGCCGCGGGCTTCTTCGCGCTTGTGGCACGACACCAGCCGGGTTTATAGTCAAAGTGACTCTTAAGAAACCTTCTCCGGAGCGGCCATGCCAGCCCAGGTGCCCGACGGCTACGACCCGCGCGCCTTCGAACCCTTCGCGGTCACGGTGGACCTCGCCGTCTTCACCCTGCGCGACGAGCGGCTGCACGTCCTGCTCGTCCGGCGCGGCGAGGAGCCGTACCGGGGCCGCTGGGCCCTGCCGGGCGGGTTCGTCAGGCCCCGGGAGTCCGCCGACACCGCCGCCCGCCGCGAACTCGCCGAGGAGACCGGCCTGGCCGAGGCGACCGCCGCCCACCTCCACCTGGAGCAGCTGCGCACCTACAGCGAACCGGACCGCGATCCGCGCATGCGGGTCGTCTCCGTCGCGTACGCCGCGCTCGGCCCCGGCCTGCCCGAGCCGCGCGGCGGCGGCGACGCGTCCGACGCCCGCTGGGTCCCGTACGCCGCCCAGGGCCCGCTCGCCTTCGACCACGACGCGATCCTCGCCGACGCCCACGACCGCGTCGGCGCCAAGCTCGAGTACAGCTGCCTCGCCACCGCCTTCTGCCCGCCCGAGTTCACCCTCGGCGAGCTGCGGCAGGTGTACGAGGCCGTGTGGGGCGTCCCGCTGGACCGCCCCAACTTCCGGCGCAAGGTCCTCGCCACGCCCGGCTTCGTCCGGCCCGTGGAAGGCCCGCCGCGCCTCACCGGCGGACGGGGGAAACCGGCCGCGCTCTACCGGGCGGGCGACGCGACCGCCCTCCACCCACCACTGCTGCGGCCGGCACGGCCGGAACGACGGGAGACCACCGCATGACCACCGACACCACCGCCGCCGCCCCCGCCCGGCGCACCACCAAGCGGGCCGCCACCGGCACCCTCGTCGGCCTCGCGCTCGGCGACGCGATGGGCCTGCCCACCGAGTTCATCGACATACCGAGGATCACCAGCTGGTACGGCCCCTGGCGCGAACTGCCGCTGCCCGAGCCCGCCCGCGTCACCGACGACACGCAGATGACCCTCGCCGTCGGCCGCGCCCTGCGCACCGCCATGGAGCACGGCCCCCTCACCCCCGGGCGGTTCGCCGAGCCCCTGCGCGAGGAGTACGTCGCCTGGGCCCGCTCGCCCGAGAACAACCGCGCCCCCGGCCGCACCTGCCTCGTCGCCTGCGGGATGCTGGCCGCCGACGGCCCCTGGCAGGGCGCCAGCCAGACCGGCTCCAAGGGCTGCGGCGCCAACATGCGGGTCGCGCCCGTCGGCCTCGTACCCGGCCTCACCGAGGAACAGCGCGCCGGAGCCGCCCAGTTGCAGGCCGCCCTGACGCACGGGCACCCCACCGCGCTCGCCGCGTCCGACCTGACCGCCCACGCCGTGCACCTGCTGGCGGAGGGGGCCGAGCCGCTCGGCCTGGTCGGGCTGCTGCGCTCGTACGCGTACGAGAACCGCTCCCGCTACCACGAGACGTGGCTCGGCGACCTGTGGACCCGCGCCCACGACCCCTCACCGCGCCACTTCGTCGAGCGCGGCTGGGACGAGTGCCTCGCCGTCCTCGAACGGGTCGCCGCCGCCCTGCGCACCGCCAACCCCGAGACCGACCCGTGCCTGCTCACCGGCGAGGGCTGGATCGCCGAGGAGGCGCTCGCCACCGCGCTGGTGTGCTTCCTGATGTTCCCGCAGGAACCGCTCACCGCCCTGCGCCGGGCCGCCTGCACCAGCGGCGACTCCGACTCGATCGCCTGCCTCGCGGGCGCCTTCGCCGGGGCCCACCTGGGCGTCTCGGCCTGGCCCGAGGCGTGGGCCGGGCGCGTCGAGTACCGCGCGGACCTCGTCACGCTCGGCGCGCTCTGGGATGCTTGACCGGTGATCGAGCACCTGGACCTCTCCTCCGTCGTCGCCGAGCAGCCCGACCCCCTGTTGTTCGCGACCGTCTCCGGCGCGCACCTGTACGGATTCCCGTCCCGCGACTCGGACGTGGACCTGCGCGGGGTGCACCTGCTGCCCGTGGAAGCGCTGATCGGGCTGCGCGAGGCGGAGGAGACCCGGTCCAGGATGTGGGTGCGGGACGGCGTGGAGATGGACCTCGTCACGCACGACCTGCGCAAGTTCGTCCGCCTGATGCTGCGGCGCAACGGCTACGTGCTGGAACAGCTGCTGTCGCCGCTCGTCGTCCACACGAGCGGCCTCCACGCCGAACTGGCCGCTCTCGCCCCGGACGTGGTCACCACCCACCACGCCCATCACTACCGGGGCTTCGCCTGCACCCAGTGGCGTCTGTTCGAGAAGAACGACGAGCTGAAGGCGCTGCTGTACACCTTCCGCGCCCTGCTGACCGGCATCCACCTGATGCGGTCGGGCGAGGTCGTCGCGCATCTGCCGACCCTGTGCGGGACGGTCGGCGAGGCCCCCGCGTACCTGGGCGAGCTGATCGCCGCCAAGGCGGAGGCCGAGCACGCCCCCGCCGCCGGGACCGACCCTGAGCGGCTGCGCGCCGACGTGGAGGCGCTGCACCGCACCCTGGACGAGGCCCGGGACGCCTCCGCGCTACCCGACGCCGTGACGGGGGCGTACGACGCGCTGCACGACCTCGTCGTCCGCGCCCGCCTCGGACAGCACGTCCAGGGCTGACCGCAGCCGGGTCCGGAACAGGAAGTCCTCCACCCGGGCCCGGTCCGGCTCCCCGGGCAGCGGCGACGACGCCAGCGCCGCGTCCGACTCGTCGGCGAGCCGCACCATCCACGCCTCCACCTCGGCCCACGCCACCTCACCGCGCCTCACCGCGAGCAGCCGCTCCCGCCCGTCGCCCACGTCGATGACCAGCTCGCCGGTGCGCAGCAGGTTCCGGCAGGCACCGAGCAGCCGCAGCTGGTGCATGGCGTGCTTCCAGCGGGGCTCGCCGTGGCGCCGTACGTCCGCCTCCAGCTTGCGGCGCTGCGACAGCGCGTACCGGGTGAACGTCTCGTGCACCTGCCGCGACAGGAACGCGCCGCGCAGGTCCAGCAGTTCGCGGCCCGTGTCGTCGACGTGCTCCACGAGCGGCGAGTGCAGGCACTCCAGGATGTTCGGGTTGCCGCGCAGCGCCAGCTCGCAGAACCGCTCCAGCTCCCAGCTGAACTGCTCGGGCGCCGGACCCTCCACGTGCGTGGGCGGCTTGGTGAACCGCCACTGTGCCGGGGTCGGGGCGAGGAACACCCCGCGCCGGTCCGTGTCGCTGCCCTCCGTGGCCAGCCCGAACGCCCGGGAGCCCATCACGCAGGAGTAGACCGTGTGGTCGCGTACGAGCGCTTCCGGCGTGATCGTGTGCTCAGGCATGCGCACGACCCTAACGGCCGTGCGGCCGCCGGTTCACAGGAGCCGGACGCTGCCGTCCTCGACGGTGATTTTCCGCTCCGGCAGCGGCCGGGTCGCCGGGCCGGAGGCGACCGACGCGTCCGCGATCCGGAACCGGCTGGCGTGGCACGGGCAGTTGATCAGCCCGTTCGTCACCGAGCCGACCGTGCAGCCCTGGTGGGTGCAGACCGCCGAGAACGCCTTGAACTCGCCCTCGGCGGGCTGGGTCACCACGACCTTCTCGTCCGCGAAGACCCGGCCCCCGCCGACCGGGATGCCGGACGTGGGCGCGAGCACCCTCCCGCCGCTCCCCTCGTCGCCGCACGCCGAGGTCAGGGCGGCCGCCGCGGCCGCGGTCACGGCACCGGTGAGGACGGTACGGCGGGAGGTCACGGGACCGGACGGACCGGGAGGAAGCTGACGCATCCCCTCATCCTGTGGCCTGCTGGCCGGTCGCGGAAGGGAACCCGCCGGGCGTTACGCCCAGGGAACGAGTTCGAGCGCCGCCCCGTCCGGGCCCCGGCGCACCTCCAGTACGGCCGTGACGGCGGCCCGCTCCAGCGGCCCGTACACATGCGGGAACACCCCGGCCGCCGACTCCTCCCAGCGGACCTCCGCCGACAGCCGCTCCTCGTCCACCACCAGCACCAGCAGCGTCCCCGGCACGTCCCGGTAGCGCGCGTCCGCGACGGCCAGCGCAGCCGGGGCGTTTGCCGAGCAGTGCGTGAACCCCTCCAGGGCCAGGGACGCGGGGCGGTAGGGGAGCGCGGGCTCGGCGGCCCACTCCGGCAGCGGTACGACGTGGAAGATCATGCGGACAGTCTGATACGTCCACACGGCCCCGCCCGCCACCACGGCCCACCACCGGAGCGGCTGCCCGGCCACCGGGGCGGCCGCCCCGGGTCCCTGGGCGGTCTCACCCGTCAGAACGCCGCCCCTCCCCGGCCCGGCCTTGACTAGGCTGAACGCACGGCGGCCCCCCGGGGGTCCGCCCGCCAGCCCTCCAGTCCCCAGCCGCCCGCCGCAAGGACACCGCCCAGTGAGAACCGCCGTCGTCATCGGAACCGGGCTGATCGGCACGTCCGTCGCCCTCGCCCTCACCGACCGGGGCGTCACCGTCCACCTCGCCGACCACGACCCCGACCGGGCCCGCACCGCCGCCGCCCGGGGCGCCGGGACGGACACCCCGCCCGAGGGCCCCGTCGATCTGTGCGTGGTCGCCGTACCGCCCGCGCATGTCGCCGCCACCCTCGCCGACGCCATGCACGCCGGTACCGCGCGCGGCTACCTGGACGTGGCGAGCGTCAAGGGCGGACCGCTGCGGGAGCTGGAGGCCATGGGCGCCGACCTGTCCGCGTACATCGGCACGCACCCCATGTCCGGCAAGGAGCAGTCCGGGCCGCTCGCCGGCAGCGGCGACCTGTTCGAGGGCCGCCCCTGGGTCCTCACCCCCACCAGCGACACCCACACCGAGGTCCTCAACCTGGCGCTGGAGCTGGTCGCGCTGTGCCGGGCCGTGCCGGTCGTCATGGACGCCGACGCCCACGACCGTGCCGTGGCCCTCGTCTCGCACACCCCGCAGCTCGTCTCCTCGATGGTCGCCGCGCGCCTGGAGCAGGCCGACGAGACCTCCGTACGGCTGTGCGGGCAGGGCATCCGCGATGTGACGCGCATCGCCGCGTCCGACCCCCGCATGTGGGTCGACATCCTCTCCGCCAACCCCGGGCCCGTCGCCGACGTGCTCGCCGCGCTCGCCGCCGACCTGGACGAGACGGTCCGCTCCCTGCGCGCCCTCGACTCGGCCGACGACGACAAGCGCCACGAGGGCGTCACCGGCGTCGAGGACGTGCTGCGCCGGGGCAACACCGGTCGCGCCCGCGTCCCCGGCAAGCACGGCACGGCCCCCGCCGCGTACGAGACGGTCGCCGTCCTCATCAGCGACCAGCCGGGCGAGCTGGCGCGGATCTTCGCCGACGCCGGGCGGGCCGGGGTCAACATCGAGGACGTCCGCATCGAGCACGCCACCGGCCAGCAGGCGGGTGTGGTGCAGCTGATGGTCGCCCCGTCCGCCGCCCCGCTCCTCGCGGCCGCCCTCCGCGAACGCGGCTGGGCCCTGCGCGGCACGGGGAGCTGACCGGGGCCGGCCGGTCCGGTCCGGCGGCGGCCGCCGCTGCCCGCCGGTCCGCTGGTACGAACGGGTGCGAAAGCCGGTGAGGACAGTCGGTAACCTTGTGGCGGGCCCTCGGCAACCGGCCGGCCCCCATCCCACGCAGGCAGGAAGGTGTCCGACACCGTGCATTCCGTGATCGTCGCCATCGACGGCCCCTCCGGTACGGGCAAGTCGAGCACCTCCAAGGCCGTCGCCGCCAAGCTCGGCCTGAGCTACCTGGACACCGGCGCCCAGTACCGGGCGATCACCTGGTGGATGATCACCAACGGGATCGACGTGGACGACGCCGCCGCCGTGGCCGACGCCGCGGGCAAGCCCGTGATCGTCTCCGGCACCGACCCGTCCCACCCGACGATCACCGTCGACGGCCTGGACGCCTCCGGACCGATCCGCACCCAGGAGGTCACCTCCAAGGTCAGCGCCGTCAGCGCCGTACCCGAGGTGCGCACCCGGATCACCGGACTCCAGCGCTCCATCGCCGCCGCCGCCCCGCACGGCATCGTCGTCGAGGGCCGCGACATCGGCACGACCGTCCTCCCGGACGCCGACCTCAAGATCTTCCTCACCGCGTCCCCGGAGGCCCGCGCCGCCCGCCGCGCCGGTGAGCTGAAGGGCGCCGACGTCTCCGCCACCAGGGAAGCCCTGATCAAGCGGGACGCCGCCGACTCCACCCGCAAGACCTCCCCCCTCGCCAAGGCCGACGACGCCGTCGAGGTGGACACGACGGAGCTCACCCTCCAGCAGGTCATCGAGTGCGTGGTCACCCTCGTGGAGGAGAAGCGGGCGGCCGCCAAGTGACCCCGTCGGCGAAGGGCGCCGCCGTCGGGCGGGGCATCGGCATCGGCCTGATGTACGGGCTGTGGAAGCCGCGCGTGCTGGGCGCCTGGCGCGTACCGGCCTCCGGCCCCGTCATCCTCGCCGTCAACCACGCCCACGCCCTCGACGGCCCCATGCTCATGGGCACCGCGCCCCGGCCCGTGCACTTCCTGATCAAGAAGGAAGCGTTCGTCGGGCCGCTCGGCCCCTTCCTGGAGGGCATCGGCCAGCTCAAGGTCGACCGCGCGTCCGCCGATCGCACCGCGATCACCGGCGCCCTCGACGTGCTGGCCGCGGGCGGCGTCCTCGGGATCTTCCCCGAGGGCACCCGCGGCGAGGGCGACTTCGCGTCGCTGCGCGCCGGGCTGGCCTACTTCGCCGTACGGTCCGGCGCGCCGATCGTCCCGGTCGCCGTGCTGGGAAGCGGCGAGCGCCGCGGCCGGGTGATAAAGGCGCTGCCGCCCCTGCGCGGCCGTGTCGACGTCGTCTTCGGCGACGCCTTCGAGGCCGGTGACGGCAGCGGACGCCGCACGCGCAAGGCCCTCGACGACGCCACCGTACGCATCCAGGAGCGGCTCACCGCCCACCTGGAAAACGCCAGGCGCCTCACCGGGCGCTGAGCGACACTCGAGTAGTGGGCCCGGCCCCGGCCGGCCCACCGACCACCACGAACGCACGAGGAACGGACTTCATGAACGACCAGCACGACCACGGGGCACTTGGCGACGCCGAGTACGCGGAGTTCATGGAGCTCGCCGCCGAAGAGGGCTTCGACGTCGCGGACGTGGAGGGCGCGATCGAGGAGGCCGGGCACGGCCCGCTCCCCGTCCTCGCCGTCGTCGGCCGCCCGAACGTCGGCAAGTCCACCCTGGTCAACCGGATCATCGGCCGCCGCGAGGCCGTCGTGGAGGACCGCCCCGGCGTCACCCGCGACCGCGTCACCTACGAGGCCGAGTGGGCGGGCCGCCGCTTCAAGGTGGTGGACACGGGCGGCTGGGAGCAGGACGTGTTCGGCATCGACGCGTCCGTCGCCGCCCAGGCCGAGTTCGCCATCGACGCGGCCGACGCGGTCGTCTTCGTCGTGGACGCCACCGTGGGCGCCACCGACACGGACGAGGCCGTCGTCAAGCTGCTGCGCCGCGCGGGCAAGCCCGTCGTGCTCGCCGCGAACAAGGTGGACGGCCCGTCCGCCGAGGCCGACGCCGCGATGCTGTGGTCCCTGGGCCTCGGCGAGCCGTTCCCGGTGTCCGCGCTGCACGGCCGGGGCACCGGTGACCTCCTGGACGAGGTCCTCAAGGCCCTGCCCGAGGCGCCCGAGCAGACCTTCGGCACCGCCGTCGGCGGCCCCCGCCGCATCGCGCTCATCGGCCGCCCGAACGTCGGCAAGTCGTCCCTCCTCAACAAGGTCGCGGGCGAGGAGCGGGTCGTCGTCAACGAGCTGGCCGGCACCACCCGCGACCCGGTGGACGAGCTGATCGAACTGGGCGGCAAGACCTGGAAGTTCGTGGACACGGCGGGCATCCGCAAGAAGGTCCACCTCCAGGAGGGCGCGGACTACTACGCGTCGCTGCGCACCGCCGCCGCCGTCGAGAAGGCCGAGGTGGCGGTCGTCCTGATCGACACGACCGAGTCCATCTCCGTCCAGGACCAGCGGATCATCACGATGGCCGTGGAGGCGGGCCGCGCGCTCGTCATCGCGTACAACAAGTGGGACGAGCTGGACGAGGAGCGCCGCTACTACCTGGAGCGGGAGATCGAGACGGAGATGCAGCAGGTGGCCTGGGCCCCGCGCGTCAACGTCTCCGCCCGCACCGGCCGCCACATGGACCGGCTCGTCCCGGCGATCGAGACCGCCCTCGCGGGGTGGGAGACCCGCGTCCCGACCGGCCGCCTCAACGCGTTCCTCGGCGAGCTGGTCGCCGCGCACCCGCACCCGATCCGCGGCGGCAAGCAGCCCCGCATCCTGTTCGGCACGCAGGCCGGTACGAAGCCGCCCCGGTTCGTGCTGTTCGCCTCGGGCTTCCTGGAGCACGGCTACCGCCGGTTCGTGGAGCGCCGCCTGCGCGAGGAGTTCGGCTTCGACGGGACGCCGATCCACATCTCCGTACGGGTGCGGGAGAAGCGCGGCCGCAAGAAGTAGCCGCGCGCGGGGCCTCACGGCAGACGGCGGCGGGGCCGGGTGGACGATCGCGTCCCCCGGCCCCGCCGCCGTCTCAGTGGTCCCGCCGCGGCTTCAGTGGCCCCGGCGCGGTGCCGGTGGCAGGGCCGCCTGCGCGGGCCCGCCGTGCGGCCTGGCCGCCGCGTAGCCGCCGTAGCCCTGCGCGTGCCAGCCCTGCCCGTACCCGTGCGTGCCGGTCGTGTGGCCCGTGCCGGAGCCGGTGCCGCCGCCCTGGCCGGCGTCGGCGGGGTGGGAGGGCGGCAGAGCGCCGAACGCCCGGAACTTCAGGTCCTCCTCGCCGCTGCGGTCCCCGGGCAGCGCCCGGAACGACCGGCGGTACTCCGAGTACAGCGCGTCGTAGATGGGCGTGGCCGAGTAGGAAAGACCGTCCTCCGCCGGGCGCATGGCGGGGATGTGCTGGTACGGCTGGCGGGACGGCTCGTATGAGTGCTGCACGTAGGTGCCAACGACCCCGCCGCCCGGGGGATGCGGCCCGCCCCCGGAATTCGCCTTCCACCGGGCGGGGAGCGGAGTGCCCATCAGGACGTGCCGGCGAGGGGCATGGCGGCGGCGACCAGGCGGCCGTTCGCGGCGGCCTTCTCCAGCGCGTCGCGCAGCAGGTCCTCGCGGGGCTGCTGGCCGATGGAGCCGACGGGCGCGGCGAACACCAGCACCGTCTTCGACTTGTTGACGGTGGTCCGCCAGTCGTCGGTGACCTGGAGCGGCTGGTGCGCCTTCCACCAGGCGACCTGCCCGCCGCCGACCGGGTTCGGCTGGAGGATCGCGTGGAGCTGCCCCACGGCGAGCAGCACGGACCAGCCGCCGAGCAGCGACGGCGGCACGTTCACGTCGGTCACGGGGTGGAAGCCCTGCTCGATGAGGAGCGGCAGGAACTCGTCCTCCGTGCCGTACGAGCCGGGGCGGGCGATCGGCGCGGTCGGCTCCACGACCAGCGCCGGGTGGAGCGTCCCGTCGATCGCGACCAGACCGCTCGTCACGCCCAGGACGGCCTGCTGGGTCCCCGGCGGGGCCTGCGCGGGCACGCCGCCCAGCGGGGCCTGGGCGGTCGCGGGGCCCTGCGGCTCCTCGCCGGTGATGGACCGGACGGCGCCCTGGAGCTGCTCCTCCGAGACCCGGACGACCTGGGAGGGGATGCAGGTGGCGTGGGCGAAGGCGAGGACGGCGGTCTCGTCGCCGACGAACAGCACGGTGCTGGTGCGTTCCTGCTCGGGGTCGCCCGGGGTGCGGCAGGAGGTGCAGTCGTAGCTGCCCGGGGCGTTCTCGCCGGCGAGCAGCCGGTCGGCTTCGTCGTCGCCGATCTCGGCGCGTACGTCCTCGCTGACGTCGAGCATGCGCGGCACGGGTGGCTCCTCGGACTCGTTGGTGCGTGCGGTACCGGGCGGCTCCCGGCATCTCATGACGAGTTCAACGGCGGAGCGCCGGACGGGGTCACGCGCCCGGGGCAACCGAATCCGGCCACCCCGCGCCCGGCGCACCGGGGGACGGGCCGGGGGGACCGGGGGAGGGGATGGACGGGCCGGGGCGCGCCGGAGGTCTGCCGACCGGGTGGGATCGCGCGGCGGCGGCGCGGCACGCCGGGCGGAAGCGGCGGCGGGACGCGGGGGCGTGCCTAGCGTGGCGCGATGCCGAAGCAGCCGAAACCTTCCGTCAGCCCGTACGCCCGCCAGGGCGCCGGCCCGTACGGCCCGCGGTGCGGCGCCGCTCAGGACGTGCGCGGTGCAACCCCGGACGTGTCGCCCGCGCCGGGTGGTGCCGTCGTGCCGTCGTCCGCGTACGCCGTCCTGGCGGTGCTCGCGCTGACGCTGGGGCTCGCCCTCGTACCGGCCCTGCCGCGGGGCGCGGAGGCCCGCGCCGCCCAGCCGTCCGCCGCCGCGCACGGGTCGCCGCCCGTGTCCGCGCCCGCCGCCTCCTCCGCCGACTGCCCCGGCGACTGGCCCTGGGGGTGCGTCGCCCTCTGCGAGAGCAGCGGCCGCTGGAACGCCGACACCGGCAACGGCTTCTACGGCGGGCTGCAGTTCAAGCAGTCCACGTGGGAGGAGTTCGGGGGCCTGAAGTACGCGCGCCGCGCCGACCTGGCCACCCGCGCCCAGCAGATCACCGTCGCGCAGGAGGTGCTGCGCTGGCAGGGGTGGAAGGCGTGGCCGACGTGCTCGCGCCGGTACGGGCTCTCCGGCCGGTACCACACGGTCGAGCCGGGCGACTCGCTGAGCGCCATGGCCCGTCGCTTCCGCGTCGCGGGCGGCTGGCAGGCCGTGTACGAGGCGAACCGCGACGTGGTGGGCCCCGACCCCGACCTCATCCGCCCGGGCCAGCTGCTGGCCATCCCGTAGGCCCTCGGGGACGGCTCGGCCGTCGCCCCGCCAGGGACGCGCCGGGCGGAGCCTGCCGGAGGGCATCCGCCCTCATTCCAGCAGGTACGCGGCGTCGTCCGGGACCCAGGGGAAGGGCACGTCGGGCCACCTCGCGGCGGCCCACGCGTCGGGATCGACGGCGAGGACGGCGTCGACGAACTCCTGCGGCGGGCGGTAGCCGTGCACGGTGATGTAGTGCGTGACCAGGAACGGAGCGGTGTAGGCGATGCCGGGCCGGCCCGGGATGCGCACCTCTCCGTTCCCTTCCGGAGCTTCTTCCTCCGGACACAGGTCGCAGCCGTGCGTCCCGAGGCAGACGTTCATCCACTGGACCCGCTGGACGGCCCTCAGCCTCTCCACGAACCCCGAGGGGACCGGTCCCGTCGAGTACGGCCTCCCGGCTTCCAGCCACCCGACGGCCAGGCGGGTGTGCCTCGGGCGGTACATGAGCGCGTAGAAGTTCGACTCCCGGTCCGTGAACTCGTCCTGGGTCATGTAGTCGTACTCGCTGAGATCCTCGTAGAACACCCGTGCATCATCGCGGCGGAGCGTGCTCGCCGCTCACGCGTTCTCACGACTCGTCGGACACGGCCCGCGTGTGGGGCAGCCCCGGGCCCCCGAGGAGCCGTCGCGCGGCCGCTTCGCCGGGCTCGCCGCTGAAGGTGATCTCGCCGCGCCGCAGTTCGTGGACGAGCGTGCCGCGCGGCAGGCCGTCGGGGAGCCGCTGTTCGGCCGTGACGAGCGCCGTGCCCCTGGCGCACAGGGCGCCGAGCAGGGCGTACGTACGCTCCGCCACCGGGGGCGACATGCCGAGCGACGGTTCGTCCACGAGCACGACACGCGCGGGCACCGCCAGCGCCCGCGACACGGCGAGCATCCGCCGTTCGCCGCCCGACAGCGTGCCCGCCCGGCGGGGGAGGAGGGGCCGCAGCTCCGGGTAGGCGGCCAGGGCGGCGTCCGGGTCCCCGGCGAGCCGCAGGTTCTCCGCGACGGTCAGCGTGGCGTACACGGCCCGCAGATCCGGTACGAAGCACAGCCCGCGCCGTGCCCGCAGGTGCGGGGGGAGCCGCGTCACGTCGGCGCCGCGCCACAGGACCCGGCCCGCCGACGGGCGCACCGCCCCGGCGAGGGCGCGCAGCACCGTCGTACGGCCGGAGCCGTTGCGGCCGAGCAGCACGGTCGCCGTACCGGCCGGGACGGGCAGGTCCACGCCGTGCAGCGCCTCCAGCGGGCCGTACCGGACCCGTACGGCGCGCAGCTCCATCTCGACGCTCATGTCAGGATCCTCCCCGCCTCCAGGACATGGACGGTGTGCGCGATCCCCGCCACCAGGTCCGGGTCGTGCTCGACGACCAGGACGGCGGTGCCGTCGGCGGCAAGGGCGGCCAGGATCCGGGCGAGCGCCGCGGTCTCGCGCGCGTCCAGTCCGGCGGCGGGCTCGTCCAGCAGCAGCGTGTGCGGCCGCCCCGCGAGCGCCCGGCCCAGTTCGACCCGGCGCAGGACGCCCGTGGGCAGACCGGCGGCGGGGTGGTGCCGTACGGGCCCGTCGAGGCCCAGCAGCCTGAGCGCCTGCTCGGCGGCGGTGTCCGGGGCGGTGCGGAGGTGGCCGCGCTCGGCGCCGAGGCGGACGTTCTCCTCGACGGTCAGGGACGGGAAGAGGGCCGGCTCCTGGAACGTCCGGGCGACACCGAGCCGGGTACGGGCGTGGGCGGGGGCGCGGGTGATGTCGGCGCCGTCGAGCGTGACCTGGCCGGAGGCGGGCCGCACGGTGCCGGCCAGGCAGTGGAACAGGGTGCTCTTGCCCGCCCCGTTTGGCCCCACGAGCGCGGTGACCCGCCCGGGGGTGAGCGCGAGGTGCACCCCGTCCAGCGCGGTCACCCCGCCGTACCGCACGACGAGCCCGACGGCCCGCAGGCGGGGCGGCGGCCCGGCCCCTGCGACCGGCGGGGCCGCCGCGGCGGCCGGGGCCTTTGTGACTGCCAGGGCCGCTGTGGCTCGTGGGGCTCCTGGGGCTGAGCCGCCCCGGTCCGGCCCAGGTCCCGCGCCGGGGGTGTGCCCGGGGGCGGTGCGGGCCGCCGCGGGCCGGGCGGTGTCCGGGCGCCGTCGCCAGGGGCGGCGGGGGCCTGGCGGGGGCTGGGGGAGCAGGGACGTCAGGGGCGGTACGCGGGTGGTCAGCGCGGCCAGCAGGCCGATGACCGCCGCCGCCGCGCCGCCCCGCGCACCCGCGTCCAGGCCCACCAGCAGGGCCGCCGCCAGCAGCGGGGAGAGCAGGCTGTCCGCGCCCAGCACCAGCACCGCCGCGAACCACAGCAGCGCCCGTACCGGGTCGAACGCCGCCGCGTCGAACGCCCGGACGCCCATCGCCAGCAGCCCGCCGCCCAGCGCCGCCAGCGCCGCGCCCGCCACGAACGCCAGGACCTTGAGCGCGGGCACCGGGACGCCCGCCGCCTCCGCGCCCGCCTCGTGGTCCCGCAGCGCCGCCAGCGCCCTGCCCGTACGGCCCCGCCGCAGCGCCGCGACAGCCGCCAGGGCGCCCGCCAGTGCGGCCAGCTCCAGCAGGTAGTAGCCCCGGTCCGTCAGGAACCCGGCGGGCCGCTCCACCGCGAGGCCCGCCGTCGCGTACGGCTGCGCCAGCACGAACCGGCTCACCGCCACGCCCACCGCCAGCGTCACCAGCGCCAGGGCGAGACCGCGCCGCCGGATCGCCGGCCACCCGGTCAGCAGCCCCAGCGGCGCGACCAGCACCACCGCCGCGCCCAGCGCCACCAGCTCGGGCAGCGGCGGCAGCCCCGGCACCCGCCCCGCCGCGAGGAGCGCCGTGAACAGGGCACCGAGACCCGCGTACGCCGCCTGCCCCAGGGAGATCTGACCGCCCCTGCCCGTCACCACCACCAGCGACAGCAGTACCACCGCCAGCGCGGGCACCTGCACCGACGTCCGCAGGTCGGCGCCCGCGAACCCCAGCGGCAGGGCCAGCGCCACCGCCACGCACAGCCACAACCCCGGCGGCACCCGCGCCCCCGCCGTCGTCCCGCGCGGCAGCACGTCGGCCCCGGCCGCGCCCGGCCCGCCCGCGTCCCGCCCGCCGCCCGCGCCCACGGCGGGCACCGCCAGCGCGGCCACCAGCAGCGCCACCACGAACAGGTTCGCGCCGAGCGCCTGCACCAGGGGCCCCGCCCAGCCGCCCGGATGGAACCGCGTCAGCTGCGCCTGCGCCACGCCGAGTGCCAGCGCGGCCCCCACCGCCGCCGGCAGGCTCCGCATCCGGGCCACCACGGCCACGGCGATGACCTCCACGACGAGCAGCGGCAGCCCGTACGGGTCGAGCCGTACGTGCGGCGCCAGCAGCACCCCCGTCAGCCCGGCCGTGAACGACCCGAACGCCCAGCCCGCCGCCGCCACCCGGTCGGCGGCGATCCCGCCCAGCACCGCCAGCTCCCGGTTGTCCACCACGGCCCGCAGCTCCCGCCCCAGCCGCGTCCACCGGGTCACCGCGCCCACCGCGCAGGCCACCGCCACGGCGACCGCCACCTGCGCCCACGGGTCGTCGCCCAGCAGCACCGGCGCGTCCGCCCGCGCCCCGCCGCCCCACAGCAGCGCGGCGCCGCCCACCAGCAGGACGAACACGCCGATCGACGCCACCAGGGTCCGCGCCGGACCGGCCCCCGACAGCGCGGCGGGCCGGAACACCGCCCGGTCCAGCACCAGGCCGATGCCCGGCGCGACCAGCAGCAGCGTCACGCACGCGGCGGGCCCGAGCGGCCAGCCCCACTCGACCACCAGCTGGCGCAGCACGTACGCGCAGACCATGGCGACCGCGCCGTGCGCCAGGTTCAGCACGCCCGTCGCCCGGTACGTGACGATCAGCCCGACCCCGGTGAGCGCCGCCGCGCTGCCGACCGCCAGACCGGCGAGGAACAGCTCGTACGTCAGCGAGCTCACGACCGCCCGGCCCCGGCGCCCGCCGCCGGACCACCCGGCTCGCCCCCACCGCCGAGCCCGCCAGGACCAAGCGGCCCGCCCCCACCGCCGAGCCCGCCCGGCCCCTCCGGGCCGGCCTCGTCGCCGTCCCCACCGCCCGGCTCGCACACCGGGCACGGGGCGAGCGCCGCTCCGCCCACCGGGACGACCCCGGGGCGCCCGGCCACCAGGGGGCAGTCGGGGCGGTGCGCCAGGGTGCCGTCCGGCACCCGTACGGGTGGTTCCTCCGACGACGGCCGGAAGGCCCCGCCGCCTGGGTCCTCCGACGGGCCTCCGCCACCGGCGGCACCGCCCGCCACGGCCCGTACGCCCGCCGCCGCCCACACCGCGCCCGCCACGACCAGCGCGGCGCCCGGAACCGTACCGGACGCCAGGTAGGGCAGCTGACGCTCCGCGAACCGCTCGCCTGACACGCCGTACCAGCCGAGTACGCACAGCACGGCGCCCACGGCGAGGGCGACGAGACCGCCCCACCACAGCAGTCGCGGCATCGGGACCCCTTCGCGCTACTCCACTGGCGACACATAGTGATTCCTTGCACTATGCCCGTGAATGTCCTTTTCCCGTGCAGTCAGAGACCCCGGTGGTGACCCAGATGGTCCACGCGACCCCCCGCAGGGCCCGCAGGCGCGGCGCAGCGCTGGCGACGGCCGCAGTCCTCGCCCTCGTACCGCTGGCCGCGGCGTGCGGCGACGGCGACGACGCCAGCGTCGGCCCGCAGTCCCCCGACATCCAGACGACCTCCGAGGCCGCGAGCCCCACGACGTCACCGACCGCGTCGCCGACGGGCTCTCCCGCCGGCTCGCCCACGGCGACCGGCACCGCGCCCGCCGACCCGAAGGACGCGGAGGAGGAGATCCGCGAGAACTGGGTGAAGTTCTTCGACCCCAAGACCTCCGCCGAGGACCGCGTCGAACTCGTGGAGAACGGCGAGCAGATGCGCCCGGTCCTGGAGGCCTTCGCCAAGGACCCGAACGCCGCCAAGTCCTCCGCCCGCGTCAAGGCGGTCTCCTTCACCTCAGCCACGCAGGCGGACGTCACCTACGACGTGCTCGTCGGCGCCCGGCCCGCACTGCCCGACTCCAAGGGCACCGCCGTCCTCCAGGACGACACGTGGAAGGTCTCCCGCAACACCCTCTGCGCGCTGGTGAAGCTCAGCGGCGATGCGGCCGTCCCGGGCTGCTGACCCGCTCCTCCGGGCGGCGCTCGCGCTCCTCGTCACGCTGAGCGCCGCCTGCGGAAGCCGCCTGCCCGAGCGGGACTCCGCCTCCCCGCCCGCCGCCACACCGGAGGGCGGACCGCCGATCCGCGTCGGCGTCATCACCAGCGCCACCAGCCCCGTCGGCGGCGACGCGTTCACCGGCCCGCGCGACGGGGCGCTCGCCTACTTCGCGGCGCTCAACGCGCGCGGCGGCGTCGACGGCCGCCGTGTCGAGCCGGTCACGTGCGACGACGGCGGCAGCGGCGTCGGCAACCACACCTGCGTCACCGAACTCGTCGAGGAGCGGAAGGTGTTCGCCCTCGTCGCCACCACCGCCCTCGACTACGCGGCCGCGTCCCGCGTCTCGCGCGCGGGCGTCCCCGACATCGGCGGCCAGCCCATCGGCCCCGCCTACGACACGTACCCGCACCTGTACGGAATCTACGGCAGCTCCGCGCCCCGCACCGGAGGCCGCCCCGGCTGGAACGGCGTCCTCTACGGCGGCACCGAGGTCTACCGCTACTTCAAGCGGGCCCACGGCGCCCGCACCGCCGCCGTCGTCTCCTACAACCAGCCGTCCTCAGCCGCCTACGCCCGCCTCGTGACCCGCGGCCTCGAAGCGGAGGGGTACCGGGTCGTCACCGAACAGGTCGACTTCGCCCTGCCCAACTTCCGCGCGGTCGCCGCCGATCTGCGCGCCCAGCGGCCCGACCTGGTCCTCGACGCCCTCGACAGCCACGGCAACGCCCGGCTGTGCGAGGCGATGGACGCGGTCGGCGCGATCCCCGTCGCGAAGGTCACCAACGTCCAGAACTGGAACTCCGCCGTCCCCGACGCGTACGCCAAGGCCCCGCGCTGCCGCAACGCCCTGTGGGCGACCGGCGCCAGCCGCAGCCACGACGACACCTCCCACCCCGCCGTACGGGAGTTCCGCGCCGCCATGGACGCCCACGCCAAGGGCGTGACCCTCCGCTCCCAGTGGCAGCTGGAGGGCTGGGCGGCCGCCATGTGGTTCACCGACGCGGCCCGCGCCTGCCTCGCCGCCGGGCCGCGCGGCCTCACCCGCGCCTGTGTCGAGCGGTACCTGACGCGCCGTGAGCCGTACACCGCGCGCGGTCTGCTGCTCCCCGTACGGTTCGAACGCCTCGCCCGGCCGCCCCGCACCCGCCGCACCTGCCTGTCCGTCGCCCGCTGGCGGGACGGCGAAGGCTGGGTCTCCCAGGGCGACATGAACGACAACTGCGCCACCGTCCCCCAGCTCGGCTACCGCCCGTGATGGCCAAGTACAGTCCACCCTTGACGACCTATCGACCTGGGGGACCCGGCCACGCGATGCACATCTCCTTCCTGCTCCACAACGCGTACGGCATCGGCGGCACCATCCGCACGACCTTCAACCTCGCCGAGGCGCTCGCCGCCCGCCACGACGTGGAGATCGTGTCCGTCTTCCGCCACCGCGACGAGCCGACCCTCGGCACGCCCGCGGGCGTGACCATGAAGCACCTCGTGGACCTGCGCAAGCACAGCCCCGGCTACGACGGCGACCACCCCGACTACCGGCGGCCCGCCAAGGTCTTCCCGCGCGGCGACGGCCGCTGGAAGCAGTACAGCCGCCTCACCGACGCGAGGATCGCCGCGCACCTGAGGACCCTGGAGGCGGACGTCGTCGTCGGCACCCGCCCCGGCCTCAACGTGCACATCGCCCGGCAGACCCGCCGCGGCCCCGTCCGCGTCGGTCAGGAACACCTCACCCTCGACAGCCACGGCTACCGGCTGCGCCGCGAGATCGGCTTCCGCTACCCGCTGCTCGACGCCGTCACCACCGTCACCGAGGCCGACGCCCGCTCGTACCGCACCAGGCTGAGACTGCCCGGCGTCCGCATCGACGCCGTCCCCAACAGCGTCCCCGCGCCGAGCGTCGAACCGGCCGACTCCACCGCCAAGTGGGTCGTCGCCGCGGGCCGGCTCACCAAGGTCAAGCGGTACGACCTGCTGGTCGAGGCGTTCGCGAAGGTCGTCACCGCCCGCCCCGACTGGCGGCTGCGGATCTACGGCTCCGGCGACGCCACCGGCAACGAGAAGAGCGCCCTGCGCGCCCTGATCGAGCGGCACGGACTGCACAACCACGTCTACCTCATGGGCCCCGCCAACCCCCTCGAACCGGAGTGGGTCAAGGGCTCCATCGCCGCCGTCACCTCCCGCCTGGAGTCCTTCGGCATGACCATCGTCGAGGCGATGCGCTGCGGCCTGCCCGTCGTCTCCACCGACTGCCCGCACGGCCCGCGCGAGATCATCGAGGACGGCGTGGACGGCAGGCTCGTCCCGGTCGGCGACGCCGACGCCGTCGCGGAGGCGCTGCTCGCCCTCATCGAGGACGACGACCTGCGCCGCCGCTACGGGCGGGCCGCGCTGGAGGCGTCGAGCCGCTTCGACCCCGTACGCATCGCGGAGCGGCACGAGGCGCTCTGGGCCGAACTGGTCGCCCGTGGCCCGGGCGCGGCCTCGCGCGGCCGGGGCCGGGACGCGCTGCACCGGGCGCGCGGAGCGGTGCTCGACCTCGCGTTCACCGCCCGCTACAAGGCCGCCGACATCCTGCGGAAGGGGAAGCCCGCATGACCGGGACCACGGGCACGGCCCGGCACCACGCCCCGCGCGCCCACTGCGTGGCGGACTCGGCGGGCGGGCTCACCTTCGACATGGCGGGCCATGAACCGGGCGGCCCGGTGGAGCCCGTCCTGCTGCTGAGCCGACGCGGCGCCGACCCCGCCGACGAGGTCGGGCTGCCGCTCACCCCGGCCGGGGACGGCCGCTCCCGCGCGGTCCTGCCGAGCACCGTCGAACTGGCCGAGGGCCACTGGGACGTGTCCGTCGCGGGCCGGCCGGTGGAGCCGGGGATCCGCGACGTGCGGGCCCTGGTGGACCGCGTCCCCGAGGCGTCCGGGCCGGTCTGTGCCCGCGTCCCGTACCCCACGCCGGACGGGCGGCTCGCCGTGCGCAGCTGGCTGCGCCCCCGGCACGCCGAGGCCGGCGACCTGGCCTTCGGGGACGGCGGCTGCACGGTCGAGGTCCGGCTGTACGGCGCCGAGCCGGGCGAGGGCGCGGTGGCCGAGGCGCGGTGGGGCCCCCAGGCGCACCAGGTGCCGGTGGTCGGCGGCGAGGGCGGCGCGTTCGCCTTCACGCTGCCGTACGGGACGCTCGCCGAGCCTCCGCCGGACAAGCAGCGGATGTGGCAGCTGTGGCTGCGGCCCTCCGCCGGTGCCGAACCGGTGCGGATCGCCCGGGTCCTGGACGACCTGTGGGACCGCAGGGGCGTCTTCGTGTACCCGGAGACCGAGGGCGACGGGTTCCGCGCGGCGCCCTGCTACAGCGCCGACAACGAGCTCTGCGTCAGGGTCGTCCCGGTCCCGTAGCGGCTCTTCGCCGGACGCCGTCGCGGAAGCGGACCGTTCCTGTCCGCGACGGCTGGCAGACTCGCGCCCATGTTGGAGACCTCGGCACGACTGCTGCGTCTGCTGTCCCTGCTCCAGGCCCACCGGGACTGGTCCGGCGCCGCCCTCGCGGAGCGGCTCGGCGTCACCCCGCGCACGGTACGCCGCGACGTGGACCGGCTGCGGGAGCTCGGCTACCCGGTGCACGCCACCCCCGGCACGGGCGGCGGCTACCAGCTCGGGGCGGGCGCCCAGCTCCCGCCGCTGCTGCTGGACGACGAGGAGGCCGTCGCCGTCGCCGTGGGGCTGCGCACCGCGGCCGGGCGCGGCGTGGCGGGCATCGGCGAGACGTCCCTGCGCGCCCTGGCCAAACTGGACCAGGTGCTGCCCGCGCGGCTGCGGCGCCGGGTGAGCGCGCTGACCTCGTACACCGTGCCGGCCATGCGCGTCCCGTCGGAGGACCAGCAGGCGGACGCGGCGGTCCTCACGGAGCTGGCGGGCGCCTGCCGGGACAGTGAGCGGCTGCGCTTCGCGTACCGGGACCACAACGGCGCGAGCAGCCGCCGTACGGTCGAGCCGCACCGGCTCGTGTGCACCGAGCGCCGCTGGTACCTGGTGGCCTGGGACGTGGACCGGGACGACTGGCGGACGTTCCGCGTGGACCGGATCACCCCGACCCCGCCGCACGGGCCCCGGTTCGAGCCGCGCACCCCGCCCGCCGAGGACCTGGCCGCCTATGTGTCGCGGGGCGTGTCCACGGCGGCGTACGCCGAGCGCGCGGTGATACGGCTGCACACGTCCGCGCAGGACGCGGCGCAGGTCGTCGGCGTGTTCGGCGGCGTGGTGGAGGCGGAGGGCGACACGACGTGCCTGCTGCGCACCGGCGCCCCCACCCTCGATGTGCTCGTGGTGCATCTGATGCTGCTGGGTCTGGAGTTCGAGGTGGTCGAGCCGGGCGAGCTGGTCGGCCACCTCAGTTCGGTTCGCGACCGCCTGAACCGCGCCCTGGACCGCTCGGCCGCTCGGCAGGGTCCGACGGGGCGTCCCGCTCCGGACGCTGGTAGGTCGCGTAGCGCGGATGGTGCAGGTCGAACGCGGGGGACTCCGACCGGATGAGCGGGATGGCCCGGAAGTTGTGCCGGGGCGGCGGGCAGGAGGTCGCCCACTCCAGCGACCGCCCGAACCCCCACGGGTCGTCCACCGTCACCTTCGGCGCGTACCTGGCCGTCCGCCACACGTTGTAGAGGAACGGCAGGGTGGAGGCGCCCAGCAGGAACGCGCCGATGGTGGACGCCGTGTTGAGCGCGGTGAACCCGTCGGCGGCGAGGTAGTCCGCGTACCGGCGGGGCATGCCCTCCGCGCCGAGCCAGTGGTGTACCAGGAACGTCAGGTGGAAGCCGGTGAACAGCGTCCAGAAGTGGATCTTTCCGAGCCGCTCGTCCAGCATCCGCCCGGTGAACTTCGGCCACCAGAAGTGGAAGCCCGCGAACATCGCGAAGACGACCGTGCCGAACACGACGTAGTGGAAGTGGCCGACGACGAAGTACGAGTCGGTGACGTGGAAGTCCAGCGGAGGAGAGGCGAGCAGCACGCCCGTCAGCCCGCCGAAGAGGAACGACACGAGGAACCCGACCGCCCACAGCATCGGCGTCTCGAAGCTGAGCGAACCCTTCAGCATCGTCCCGGTCCAGTTGAAGAACTTCACCCCGGTCGGCACGGCGATGAGGAACGACATGAACGAGAAGAACGGCAGCAGCACCGCCCCGGTGGCGAACATGTGGTGCGCCCACACGACCACCGACAGTCCGGTGATGGCCGTGGTCGCCGCGACCAGCGTCAGATATCCGAAGATCGGCTTCCGGGCGAAGACCGGGATGATCTCGGTGATGATGCCGAAGAACGGCAGCGCGATGATGTACACCTCGGGGTGGCCGAAGAACCAGAACAGGTGCTGCCACAGCAGCGCCCCGCCCCACTGCGGCGCGAACACGACGGACCCGAACTGCCGGTCCGCCTCCAGCACCAGCAGCGCCGCCGCCAGCACGGGGAACGCGATCAGCACCAGCACCGACGTGAACAGCACGTTCCAGGTGAAGATCGGCATCCGGAACATCGTCATCCCCGGCGCGCGCATGCCGATGATCGTCGCCAGGAAGTTCACCGAGCCGAGGATCGTGCCGAACCCGGAGAGCGCGAGCCCCATGATCCACAGGTCGGCGCCGATCCCCGGCGTGCGGACCTCCGAGTTGAGCGGGGCGTACGCGAACCAGCCGAAGCTCGCCGCCCCCGTCGGCACCAGCAGCGAACCGAGCACGATCAGCCCGCCGAAGAGGAACAGCCAGTACGACAGCATGTTCAGCCGGGGAAAGGCCACGTCGGGCGAGCCGATCTGGAGCGGCACGATCTCGTTGGCGAACCCGGCGAAGGTCGGCGTCGCGAACAGCAGCAGCATGATCGTGCCGTGCAGCGTGAACGCCTGGTTGAACTGGTCGTTGCTGATCAGCTGAAGTCCGGGGCGGGCGAGTTCCGCGCGCATCAGCAGCGCCAGCACCCCGGCGATCAGGAAGAACGCGAACGAGGTGATCAGATAAAGGTGGCCGATCTTCTTGTGGTCGGTGGTCGTCAGCCAGTCCACCACCACCCTGCCGCGCTGCCGGACGGGCGGCGCCGGGGCGGCCGCCCGGACGGTGTCGATCCCCATCAGTACCCCTCCGTATCGGCTCCTGTCGGCCCGTTCTCCGCCTCAGATGCTCGCGGGCGGCCACCGGCAACAGCGTCGTTCACGCCGTCGGGAAATGCGGGAATCGTGTGGAGAGCCGGTGAATCAAAGGTGGCCGCCGGTGTTAGGATGACGCCGTCCGAGGGAATTCGCGAGGCCGTCGAACACGGGTCGCCCGGACTTCGGGGAATAGCCGGGGAAAGCCTCCCACCAGCCCCTTTCGGGGCCACCCGCCGGGAAAACCGTCCGATAAACGCCGACCGGTTCGCTGTGACATACATGTGACAGACCGCGTACCCGAAGATGGCGATACCCGTGTAGGGCCGCCTACGGTGAACCCATGGCACCGATACCCACCACACCCCCCGCACGGCCCGACGAGCCCGAGGCGTACGTCGGTCTCGACGACCGGGAAGCCGAGCGCCGCGCCCGCTCGCGCGGCTGGACGACCGTGAGGGCGCTCCCGCCCGGCGCCTTCATCACGCTCGAGTACCTGGAGGGCCGGATCAACTTCGAGGTACGGGACCGCACCGTCACCCGCTGCTGGGTCGGCTGAGCCCCCGCCTCCCTTCCTCACGCGGCCCCGGCCGGTGCGTAACGCGAGTACGGGACGCGAGTACGGGGAAGGCCCCGGCGCTCCCGGCGCCGGGGCCTTCCCCTGGGCACGACCGCTCCGCGGCGGCTCAGCCGCCCGTCGCCGGGCGGGAACGCGGCGGTCTGCGGCTGCCCGCCGGGGTGACCGGCGTCCGCTCGGACCGCAGCACCGCGTGCGTACGGGGCTGGGACAGCGTCGTGCGGATGCTCGACGCGTGCGCCCCGGCACCGGACGCCCCGGCGCCCGCCGCCGTCTCGCGCACCGGCTCCTCCAGGCCCTCGGCGGCCCGCTGCGGCTGCATGGCCGGCAGCAGCCCGCCCGTGGCGACCGGCGCCACCGGCAGCGCGGGCGCGGAGGCACGGCCGCGACGGCCCTCCCGCAGCCGGTCGCGCAGCCGGTCCCTTGCCGACAGGATCGCGACCTCGGCGTGCCCGATCAGCGGCTCGCACCACGGCAGGCCCAGCAGGATCAGCAGACCGGCGGCCCAGCCCAGCAGCACATCGCTCAGCCAGTGCGTACCGAGATAGACGGTGGTGAGACCGACCCCCAGGGCGACCACGGCGGAAAGCGCCGACAGATAGCGGCGCGCCCGCGGAGTGGTGGCCAGATAGGAGAGGATGCCCCAGGTCACCACGGCATTCGCGGTGTGCCCGGACGGGAATATATCGCCGCCCGCGAACAGCTCGGCCGAGCCGATCTGTGTCGCGTAATGCGGGCCGAGCCGGCCCAGGCCGATCTTCACGGCACCCACCGTGACGTTCAGCAGCAGCAGCGCCGTGCCCAGTACGAGCAGCGGGCGCAGGGTGTGCTGCCGCCACGACCGCCAGCCGAGCCAGGCCGCCACCATCACCGCCGTCGGGCCCCGCTGGCCGAGCACCACGAAGTAGTCGAGCGGCGCGTGCAGCTCCGGCCACTGCTGGTACGGCCGGAACAGCATGACCTTCCAGTCGATGAGCACCAGCCAGGTCGACGCGAGCACGGCCACGACGATGGCCAGATAGAACACGGACGTCCCGCCGAAGAGGGCGAGACGCGTGCGGCTCATCCGCGGGATCTCTATCTTCGGCGGTTCCGGCTCCCGGTCCAGTCGGGCAAAGATGTCGGTACGCACCCAATCGACGTTACAGGGAGTGAGCGTCGGGCCAGGCCGTTCCGGTCTCTTTGTGATGACGATGTGATGTGGAGTGGGTCTCGGTGGCTGTTTATCCGATGCTTATCCATAAAGCGGCGGGGCGGTCCTTTGAATGATGTGCCGCCTTCTTGCGTAAGTCTGTTTGTGTGCTGTGCGAAAACCCGCTCGGCCGTGTCGGGCGTCTGAATTCGTACGCCGTTCGGGCCACGCCCGGCGTGTCGCGCCCGCCGTCCCACGTGGCGCACGCCACACTCCCGTCCCCGTTCCGGTGAGAGGTGGGCCACGCACCACTCGCCCCGTGTCACGTAGGCTGACGTCTCGCTCGCCCGCCCCCGACCGGCCGACCGCTCGGCCCGGGGGACCACCAGATGCCGGGCCGCCCCGCGGAACGTCCCCTTCCCCGGCCGGCGCCCGCCGAGCGCGAGAGTTCGTTCCACGCGGGAGGTACCTACATGTCGGGAACGACCACGGCCGAAGCGCGTCCGCGCGCAGCCGGCGGCGGTGCCAACCGCTGGGTCGTCCTGTTCGTCCTCTGTGTGAGCCTGCTGCTGGTCGCCCTGGACGCGACCGTCCTCCACGTCGCCGTCCCCGCGGTCACCGAGGACCTCAGGCCCAGCTCCACCGCCCTGCTCTGGATCGTCGACGCCTACCCCCTCGTCTGCGCCTCGCTGCTGATCCTCTTCGGCACGCTCGGCGACCGGGTGGGGAGACGGCGTGTCCTCCTCGGCGGCTACACGCTGTTCGGCGTGGCGTCCGCCGTCGCCGCGATGGCCGACACGCCGACGGTCCTCATCGCCGCCCGGGTGCTGCTCGGTGTCGGCGGCGCGATGATCATGCCGGCCACGCTGTCCATCCTCCGCGCCGTCTTCCCCGACCGGCGCGAACGGGCCACGGCCATCGGCATCTGGACGGCCGTCGCCGCGATCGGCGCCGCCACCGGGCCCGTACTCGGCGGGTTCCTGGTCGAGCACTTCTGGTGGGGCTCGGTCTTCCTGATCAACATTCCGCTGATGGCGCTGATCCTCCCGGCCGGCCGCTGGCTGCTGCCCGAGTCGCGGGGCAGCGGCGACGGCCCCTGGGACGTGCTAGGGGCGCTGATGGCCGCCGCCGGTGTCCTCGGCGTGGTCCTCGGCGTCAAGCGGACCGGCGCGGGCGACCCCTTCCTCAGCGCCGCCACCCTCGGCCCGCTCCTCGTCGGCGCCGCGCTGCTCGCCCTCTTCGTGCGGCGGCAGCGGCGCCACACCCACCCGCTGATCGACATGCGGCTGTTCTCGCGGGCCGGGTTCACCACGTCCGTCGGCTGCATCGTCCTCGCCATGCTGGCGCTGGTCGGCCTCCAGCTGATCGCCGTCCAGTACCTCCAGCTGGTCCTGGACCTGGGGCCGATGGAGACCGGGCTGCGGCTGCTGCCGCTGACCTTCGCCGCGATGGCGGCCGGCGCCACCGGCTCGTACACGCTCGCCCGGCTCGGCCCGCGCCGGATGGTCTCCGGCGGCTTCGTGCTGACCGCCGGGTCCGTGCTGCTGCTCGTCCTCATGGGTGAGCACGACCGGCCGCTGCTGCTGACGGTGGGCTTCGTGCTGCTCGGCTTCGGCCTCCAGACCACGCTGTTCGCGGCGTACGAGTCGATGCTCAGCGAGGCGCCCGCCGAGAGCGCGGGCGGCGCCGCGGCCATCGGCGAGACGTCGTACCAGCTCGGCGCGGGCATGGGCATCGCCCTGCTCGGCAGCGTCATGAACGCCGCCTACGCGCCCGGCCTCACCGGTGTGCCCGGGGTCCCCGCCGGGGCGAGCGCCGCGGCGGCCAACTCGCTGGGCGAGGCGTACCAGGTCGCGGAGCGGCTCGGCGGCGAGGCCGGGGAGGCGTTGTACCGGGCCGCGCGCCACGCCTTCGTCCACGGGCTCCACGTCACGCTGGTGGTCAGCGCCGCGCTGCTGCTGGCGGGCGCGGTCATGGCGCTGCGGCTGCCCCGGGTGATGGACCCGCAGACCGCCGACCCGGACGACCTCGGCCCGACGGGCCCCGGCCCCGAGGACGGCGGGGGCTCCGACGGCGCGGCCGGCGGTGGCGGGACGGAGGTCCGTACCGGTCCCGGCGGGATCGCCGTCCCCGTGCCGCGCGAGGTGCGTGACGCGCCGGACACGAGCGAAGCCCACGGCGTGTCGCGGGGGGCCGTACGGCACGCCCCGGCGGAGCCGGCCGGCTCTGGACGCACGGCGCACTGAGCCGTAACGTCACGCCCTGTTGACGATCAACGCCAGTTCCGCCCGTCGTTTCCTGGTGAGCCAGCCGCCGGAGGCCCCTATGCCCGCACTCTCGAAGCTCCCGCCGTTCGACCCGGCCGACCCGCTCGGCCTCGACGACCTGCTCGAACCCGAGGACCTCGCCGTCCGCGACACGGTGCGCGGCTGGGCCGCCGAGCGGGTGCTGCCGCACATCGCGGAGTGGTACGAGAAGGGCGAGCTGCCCGTCATCCGCGAGCTGGCCCGGGAGCTGGGCGCGATCGGCGCGCTCGGCATGTCCCTGGAGGGGTACGGCTGCGCCGGGGCGAGCGCCGTCCAGTACGGGCTGGCCTGCCTGGAGCTGGAGGCCGCGGACTCCGGCATCCGCTCCCTGGTCTCCGTGCAGGGCTCCCTCGCCATGTACGCGATCTGGAAGTACGGCTCCGAGGAGCAGAAGCAGCGGTGGCTGCCCTCCATGGCGGCGGGCGAGACGATCGGCTGCTTCGGCCTGACCGAGCCGGACCACGGCTCCGACCCGGCCGCCCTGCGCACGTACGCCAAGCGCGACGGCACGGACTGGGTGCTCAACGGGCGCAAGATGTGGATCACCAACGGCTCGGTCGCCGGGGTCGCCGTCGTCTGGGCGCAGACCGACGAGGGGATGCGCGGCTTCGCCGTGCCGACCGGCACGCCGGGCTTCTCCGCGCCGGAGATCCGCCACAAGTGGTCGCTGCGCGCCAGCGTGACCAGCGAGCTGGTGATGGACGACGTGCGGCTGCCCGCCGACGCGGTGCTGCCGGGCGTGACGGGTCTGAAGGGGCCGCTCAGCTGTCTGTCGCACGCCCGGTACGGGATCGTGTGGGGCGCCATGGGCGCGGCGCGCGCCTCGTTCGAGACGGCCCTCGAATACGCGCGGACGCGGGAGCAGTTCGGGCGGCCCATCGGTGGTTTCCAGCTCACCCAGGCCAAGCTCGCCGACATGGCGGTGGAGCTGCACAAGGGCATCCTGCTCGCCCATCATCTGGGGCGGCGGATGGACGCGGGGCGGCTGCGGGCCGAGCAGGTCAGCTTCGGCAAGCTGAACAACGTACGGGAGGCGATCGAGATCTGCCGCACGGCCCGGACGATCCTCGGCGCCAACGGGATCTCCCTGGAGTACCCCGTGATGCGGCACGCCACGAACCTGGAGTCGGTGCTCACCTACGAGGGCACCGTCGAGATGCACCAGCTGGTGCTGGGCAAGGCGCTCACCGGTCTCGACGCCTTCCGGTGAGCGGCCTCGCCGGGCCTGGCTCCGGCCGAACGGGGCCCGGCCCCGGTCGGACCGGTCCTAGCTCTGGTTGAAGAAGCCGTCGTGGTCGCGGCCCCCCGGTTCCCCGGTGACGATCTGCGTGTCCGCGGGCGTCAGCAGGAAGACCCGGGTGGCCACCCGCTCGATGGAGCCGCGCAGGCCGAAGGTCAGGCCGGCCGCGAAGTCGACCACGCGCTTGGCGTCGTCGGGCTCCATGGCGGTGAGGTTCATGATGACCGGAACGCCGTCCCGGAACAGCTCGCCGATCGTGCGGGCGTCGCGGAAGCCGTCCGGCGACACCGTGGCGATCCGGCGGCCCTCCTCCCGGGCGCTCTCGGAGGCGACCCGCACCCGGGGGTCGGTCACCCAGGCGTCGCCGTTCTCGGCAGTCTCGGCGTACTCGTCGTCGTAGTAGCGCTCGTCGTTGTCCTCGACGAGTCCCAGCCAGGCACTCGCCTTGCGCACCGATCCCATGGACGCCTCCTTTCAACGTGGTCACGTGTGGTTCCGCACCCCTATGGTCGTCCATGATGCGGATCGCGCGCCAAGTGGATAGCCGCCGAGCGAGCGTTTCGTGACGCTACTGGTGCAGAAGATATGGCGATCTGTCAGGGTTCTTGCTGCGTAACGGCCTTCTTCTACCCCAAATATGAAATTCACACCGGATGGGCGCGTCGCGGCGCGTACGGGTGAACGGATACCCCGGATACGATGCCCGCCGCGGATGGTTTCAGGTCACGGGGGAGCGCATGTTCGGAATCGTCAGGCCCTGTTCGCACCGGCTCGCGGACGGGCTCAAGGCGGAGTGGATGGCGCATTTGTGCGGCCTCTGCCTCGCCCTGCGCGCCGACCACGGACAGTTCGCCCGGATCGCCACCAACTACGACGGCCTGATCGTCTCGGTGTTGACGGAGGCTCAGACCGAGCGCGCCGCCGCTGCCCGGCGCACCGCGGGCCCCTGTCCGCTGCGCGCCATGCGCACCGCCCCCGTCACGCGCGGCGAGGGCGCCCGGCTGGCCGCCGCCGTCTCGCTGGTGCTGGCCTCCGCGAGGGTACGGGACCACGTCACCGACCGGGACGGGCTGCTGGCCCGCAGGCCGGTCGCCGCCGCGGCCCGCCGGGTCGCGCACCGCTGGGACGCCGCGGGCGCCCGCGCGGGACGGGCACTCGGGTTCGACACGGCGGTCCTGCTCGACGCGGTTGACCGGCAGGCGGGCATCGAGGCGCTGGCCGGGCCCGGTACGCCCCTGCTGACGGTGACCGAGCCGACCGAGACGGCCACCGCCGCCGCGTTCGCCCACACCGCGGTCCTCGCCGGGCGGCCCGGGAACGCCGCGCCCCTCGCGGAGGCCGGGCGGCTGTTCGGGCGCCTCGCCCATCTGCTGGACGCCGTCGAGGACCTGGACGCCGACACCGAGGCGGGCGCCTGGAACCCGCTGGCCGCGACGGGCACGTCCCTCGCTCAGGCGCGGCGCCTCGCCGACGACGCCGTGCACGGCATACGCCTCGCGCTGCGGGACGCCGAGTTCGTGGACGACCGGCTGCTGCACCGGCTCCTCGCGCACGAGCTGCGGCGCTCGGTGGACCGCGCGTTCGCCACGACGAGCTGCGCGCACCAGGGGTACGGCGGGGCCGGTGGGCATCAGGCTCCGCACGGTGACCCGTACCAGGGCGGTGCGCGGGTCCCCGGCCCGTACGGCTCGCCGAACCCGTACGGGGGCGGGCCCGGCGGGCAGGGACCGTACGGCGGCGGGCACGGGGGTCACGGGGGCGGCCATGGCGGCGGGTCCGGGGGGCCGGGCTCCGGGGGCGAGGGGCCCCGGCAGAAGCCGCCGCGCGGGCTGCTCGCCGGGTGCGCCGTCTTCACCGGCCTCTTCTGCACCTGCCAGATCTGCTGCGCCAAGGAGTACGAGGGCCCCTGGTCCCGGAAGAAGCGCGAGGGCTGCTGCCGCGACTGCGACTGCGGGAACTGCGGCTGCGACTGCTGCTGCCCCTGCGACGGCTGCTGACGCCGTACGGCCCACGCGTTCCTCGCGTCAGCCCCCTTGTGCCGTGAGCCTGACGCCTCAATACTCCCCAGCAGCGCTCGCCGGGCCATCCCCGGCCGCGCCTCACGGGCCCCCGCCGCCCCCACCCCCCACGGCAGGGCCCCCGATTCCCCTCGGGAGGAACGCGAAGTGAGGATCAGGCGCACCACCCCCCGCACCACCTCTTCCGGCACCCTCGGCACCCCCGGCACCGGCTCCGCCGGACGGCGCCGACTGCTCGCCGCCGCCGCCGGACTGGCGGCCGCCGCCGCGCTCACCGTCCCCGCCACCACCGCCAGCGCCGCCGACGCCCCGGCCGCCGCGGCGGCCACCGCCGAACAGCTGGACGCCGCCGGTGAGGCGGTGCTCGCCGCCGACGTCGCCGGTACCGCCTGGCACGTCGATCCGGCGACCCGCACCCTCGTCGTGACCGCCGACTCGACCGTGTCCCGCGCCGGGATCGCCGAGATCAAGCGCGCGGCCGGGGCGCACACGGCCGCCGTCCGCGTCGAGCGGACCTCCGGCAAGCTGTCCCGCTACCTCGACGGCGGCGACGCCGTCCACGCCGACGCCGGCTGGCGCTGCTCGGCCGGTTTCAACGTCGTCCGCGACGGCGTGTACTACTTCCTCACCGCCGGGCACTGCACGGACGGTGCCGGTACCTGGTACGCCAACTCAGGGCGGAGCACGGTCATCGGGCCCACGGCCGGGTCCAGCTTCCCGGGCAACGACTACGGCCTGGTGCGGTACGACAACCCGTCCCTGGCCCACCCGGGCACGGCCGGCGGCACCGACATCACCGGGGCGGCCGACGCCACCATCGGCATGTCCGTCACCCGTACCGGCTCCACCACCGGCACCCACCGGGGCACGGTCACCGGGCTGAACGCCACCGTCAACTACGGCGGCGGCGACATCGTGCGCGGCATGATCCGCACCGATGTGTGCGCCGAGCCCGGCGACAGCGGCGGGCCCCTGTACTCCGGCAGCCTCGCCATCGGGCTCACCTCCGGCGGCAGCGGCAACTGCCGCACCGGCGGGACGACCTTCTACCAGCCCGTCACCGAGGCCCTCAAGGCGTACCGGGTCAGCGTCTACTGACGGTCCCGCACGGCCTCACCCGCGCCCCCGTCCGGTCCTCCGGGCGGGGGCGTCTCCCTGTCCCGGCCCGGCGAGTACGCCCGTGCACCGGCTCTTCGGCCCACTCGATCCGGCCAGGTCCGGACCTTACGCCGTGTCCACCCGGCCATCGCGGTGGGTGTTCGCATCCGGAACCGACCAGTGGTGACCCCCGGTAGGCCGGAAAAGTCAGGAAGGGGCGCGGCGGTCGTGTCCCGGTCCGGAAGTCGGCCTTGTGCGCGGTCCGCCCGTGTCGGAATAGTGGGCGCCCCAACCTCCGTGCCAGGTACCCCACTTGCCTGGCACGGCCCCCACAGGAGGTCGATGTTGAATCACCGGCGCATACCCAGGAGGCACGCGGTCGTCGCGGGCGGAGCCGCGGTGGCGCTGCTGGGAGCCGCGGTCACCTTCCAGACTGCGAACGCCAGCGACGACGTGGCGCGGTTCGAGGCCAGGACCATGTCCGCCACCGCGGCCGGAAATCTCGCCTCCTCGCTCGGCAAGCGGCTGCACGACGCCGACACCGCCGGCGCGTACTACGACACGAAGAGCCGCACGCTCGTGGTGAACGTCGTGGACGAGAAGGCGGCCGAGACGGTCCGCCGGGCGGGCGGCCGGGCGCGGGTGGTCGAGCACTCCCTGGCCGAGCTGAAGTCGGCGCGCGAGACGCTGAAGGACCGGGCGACGATGCCCGGCACCTCCTGGGCCGTCGACCCGGTCACCAACAAGGTCGTCGTCACCGCCGACCGCACCGTCCAGGGCGCGTCCTGGGAGAAGCTCACCCAGGTCGTCGGCGGCCTCGGCGGCAAGGCGGAGCTGAAGCGGTCCGCCGGTACGTTCACGCCGTTCGTCGCGGGCGGCGACGCCATCACCAGCGGCGGCGGGCGCTGCTCCCTCGGCTTCAACGTCCTCAGGAACGGCCTGCCGCACTTCCTCACCGCCGGCCACTGCGGCCGGGCCGGGTCCGCCTGGGCAGCCCGGCAGGGGGGCGAGCCGTTCGGCACGATGGTCGACTCGCGGTTCCCCGGCAACGACTTCGCGCTGGTCAGGTACGACCGCGACGTCAGCCGTCCGAGCGCCGTCAACCTGTACGACGGCACCGTCCGGCGGATCACCCGCGCCGCCGACGCGGCCGTCGGCATGCGGGTGGTCCGCAGCGGCTCCACGACGCAGGTGAGCGACGGCCGCGTCACCGGTTTCGACGCGACCGTCAACTACGGCAACGGCCAGGTCGTCGAGGGGCTCATCCAGACCGATGTGTGCGCCGAGCCCGGCGACAGCGGTGGCTCCCTCTTCGCCGATGACGCCGCCATCGGCCTGACCTCCGGCGGCAGCGGCGACTGCGCGAACGGCGGTGTCACCTTCTTCCAGCCCGTCACGGAGGCGCTCGCCGCGTACGGCGCGCAGATCGGCTGACACCGGCAGGCCCCCGTCCGACGGTACGGCCGCGCCGCCGGTACGGCGTGTCTTCCGGCACGCCCCCGTCCAACGGTACGGCCGCCCGCTGGTACGGCCCCGCCCGTCGGCACGGCAGCCGTCGGCGGGCGGGGGAGCCCCCCGGGCCCGGTGCTTCCGGGGCCGGGGGGGGCTCGTGCGCGTACGCGGGGGCCGTGCCGCGGACGGGTCTACGCCTCGCCCGCCGGGGCCGGACGCTCCTCGCCGCCGCCCATGCCGGTGCCGGTGCCGGTGCCGTCGTCGCGGCGCAGCGACGAGACGACCAGGGTGACCACCGTCCCGGCGACCGCCCAGACGGACAGCACCTGGAGCGGACCCGAGACGGCGTTGCCCCGGAAGTACGCGATGGACCGCGCCGCCCAGGTGCCCGCGCCCGGCGGCAGTCCGGGCCCGATCGTCCGCCAGAAGTCCGGCAGCATCGGGCCGGGGAACGCGCCGCCCGCGCTCGGGTTCCCGGCGATCACGATCAGCAGCACGGCCAGGCCGATGCCGACGATGCCGGTGACCGCCTGGAGGGCCAGGGTGACCGCGCCGACCGAGAAGACGACCAGCGCGCCCAGGCCCCACAGGGCGGCGACGCTCCCGGGCAGCGCGCCCAGCACCGGGCCGACGATGACCGCGCCGCCCAGCCCGCCGAGCAGCGCGGAGAGCGCCAGGGCGGCGAGCCGGATGAGCGCCCGCCGGGTGTTGGCGGGCCGGGACCCGGCGCTGATCGCCAGGATCGACGCGAGCAGATAGCCGCCCACGCACCAGCCGACGACCAGGTAGAACGCGGACAGGCCGTTGAAGTCCCGGGCGGAGGCCGCGGCGACGTCCACCGTGCGGACCGTGCGCCGCTGGGGCTGTTCGACCTCGGCCGTGATCCGCTCCAGGGCGGTCGCCAGGGCCTTGCCGCCGCCGGAGGCGACCAGCAGCGTGTCGGTGGTGCCGCGCGGGTCGATCACCAGCGCGCCGTCGATCCTCCGGTCCAAGATCTGCCGCCGCGCCTCGGCCTCGTCGGACAGCACCCGCGGGTCGAGCGGGTCGCCGGGCAGCGCGGCGAGGCGGCCCGCCGCCTGCTCGGCGGCGGCACCCGGCGCGACCACCCCGAACGGCACGTCCCGCGGCCTCGGGTCGTGCAGGGCACCCACGTAGGACGCGATGAACAGCAGCTGGAGCGCCAGCACGCCGATGACCAGCAGGGCGGCCCTGGGAGTGACGGCGCTGCGCACCTCGGAGGCGAACGTCATGCCCCCACGCTCCGTTCGGGCCGGTGTTTCCGCAGGTGGGGCGGGTCCGAATGGCTGAGGCCCGGCCATCGCGGGGCCGCCCTGGAGTGCGCGTCGGGCGGCTTCCCGAGTGCGCCGCGGGCCCCGGGGGAACGGAATCGTACAACTATTCGAACGTGGTCTATGGTGGTGCGAGGGGGTGGTGAGGGCCGGAACGACTTCAGGAGGTGCGGATGCCACAGTTCACGCATCTGCGCACCGTCTCCGGCTTCTCCCTGCGCTACGGGGCCTCGCACCCGGAGGCGCTCGCCGCCCGCGCCGCCGAGCGCGGCATGGACGCCGTCGCCCTCACCGACCGCGACACCGTCGCCGGGGCCGTCCGCTTCGCCCGCGCGTGTGCGAAGGAGGGCGTACGCCCCCTGTTCGGCGCCGACCTGGCGATCGGCGACCGCGCCGCGCCTTCGCCCGCCGCGCCCACCGAACGGCGCCGCGCCCCCGTGCGCGGCGGCGCCTTCGTGGACGAGTCCGCGCCCCGCGCCGTCTTCCTGGCCCGCTCCAGGCAGGGCTGGGCCGAGCTGTGCCGCATGATCACCGCCGCCCACGCCGCCACCGGGACCTCGGCCGCCACCGCGACCGGCGCGCCCGTCCTGCTGCCCTGGGCCGACAACCACGGCGACGACCTGACCGTCCTGCTCGGCCCCGACTCCGATGTGGGCCGCGCCCTGTCCGCGGGCCGCCCCGACCGCGCCGCCCGGCTCCTCGCCCCCTGGCGCGAGGTGTACGGCGACGCGCTGCGCCTGGAGGTCGTCCACCACGGCCGCACCGGCACCGGTCCCGGCTCGCTCCGGCAGGCCGCCCGCACCCTGGGCTTCGCCGCCGACCAGCGTGTACGCCCCGTGCTGAGCAACGCCGTGCGGTACGCCGACCCCGGCCAGGGCCCGGTCGCGGACGTGCTGGACGCCGCCCGGCGCCTCGTCCCCGTGGACCCGCGCCGGGGCCTGGACGGTGGGGAGCGCTGGCTGAAGGACCCCGCCGCCATGGCCGCCGTGGCCGAGCGCGTCGCGGAGGCCGCCGGGCTGCGCCGCGACGCCGCGCACCGGCTGCTCGCCCTCACCGAGGAGACCGCCGCCGCGTGCCTGGTCGACCCCGAGGATGACCTCGGCATCGGCACGGTCCACTTCCCCGAACCCCACCTGGTGGGCGCGGACCGCCGCACCGCCGAGCGGGTGCTGCGCTCCCGCTGCGCCGCCGGGATGGTGCTGCGCGGCCACGACCGGAAGCGGGCGTACTGGAACCGCCTGGAGGAGGAGCTGCGCACCATCGAGCGGCTCGGCTTCGCCACGTACTTCCTCACCGTCGCCCAGGTCGTGGACGACGTGCGGGACATGGGCATCCGGGTCGCCGCGCGCGGCTCGGGCGCCGGGTCGCTCGTCAACCACCTGCTGGGCATCGCCCACGCCGACCCGGTCGAACAGGACCTGCTGATGGAGCGGTTCCTGTCGGTGCGGCGGCCCGCGCTGCCCGACATCGACATCGACGTGGAGTCCGCCCGCCGCCTGGAGGTCTACCGGGCGATCCTCGACCGCTTCGGTCCCGAGCGGGTCGCCGCCGTCGCCATGCCCGAGACCTACCGCGTCCGCCACGCCGTACGGGACGTGGGCGCCGCCCTGTCCATGGACCCCGCCGACATCGACCGGATCGCCAAGGCCTTCCCGCACATCCGCGCCCGCGACGCCCGCGCCGCCCTGGACGAACTGCCCGAACTGCGCGCCCTGGCTGGGGAGAGGGAGCGGTACGGCAGGCTGTGGGAGCTGGTCGAGGCGCTGGACGCGCTGCCGCGCGGCGTCGCCATGCACCCGTGCGGGGTGCTGCTCTCCGACGCCTCGCTGCTCTCCCGCACCCCCGTGGTCCCCACCAGCGGCGAGGGCTTCCCCATGGCCCAGTTCGACAAGGACGACGTGGAGGAGCTGGGCCTGCTCAAGCTGGACGTGCTCGGAGTGCGGATGCAGTCCGCGATGGCGCACGCCGTCTCCGAGATCGCCCGCGCCACCGGCGAGGAGGTCGACCTCGACGACCCGCGCCAGGTGCGGCCCGGCGACCCCGCGACGTACCGGCTCATCCGGTCCGCCGAGACGCTCGGCTGCTTCCAGATCGAGTCGCCGGGCCAGCGCGACCTGGTGGGCAGGCTCCAGCCGGCCACCTTCCACGACCTGGTCGTGGACATCTCCCTGTTCCGGCCGGGCCCGGTCGCCGCCGACATGGTGCGCCCGTTCATCGAGGCCCGGCACGGCCGCGCGCCCGTCCGCTACCCGCACCCGGACCTGGAGGAGGCGCTGGCGGAGACGTACGGGGTGGTCGTCTTCCACGAGCAGGTCATCAAGATCCTGGACATCATGACCGGCTGCGGCAGGGGCGAGGCCGACGCGGTGCGGCGCGGGCTGTCCGACCCCGAGTCGCAGGGCCGCATCAAGGTGTGGTTCGCGCGCCGGGCGAAGGAGCGGGGGTACGCGGACGACGTGGTCGCGCGCACCTGGGAGATCGTGGAGGCGTTCGGCTCGTACGGCTTCTGCAAGGCGCACGCCGTGGCGTTCGCCGTGCCCACCTACCAGTCGGCGTGGCTCAAGGCCCACCACCCGGCCGCCTTCTACGCCGGGCTGCTCACCCACGACCCCGGCATGTACCCGAAGCGGCTGCTGCTGGCGGACGCGCGGCGGCGGGGCGTGCCGGTGCTGCCGCTGGATGTGAACAAGTCCGGCGCCGCCCACCGTATCGAACTGGTGTCTGGTTCCATGTCAGGTGGTGCGTCCGGTTCGCCCGGTACATGGGGATTGCGGCTGGCGCTCTCCGATGTGCACGGCATCAGCGAGGCGGAGGCCGCCCGCATCGAGGCCGGCCAGCCGTACGCCTCCCTGCTCGACTTCTGGGAGCGTGCCCGCCCCAGCCGTCCCGTCGCGGAACGGCTCGCCCAGGTCGGCGGGCTCGACGCGTTCGGCGGCAACCGGCGCGACCTGCTGCTCCACCTCGCCGAACTGCACCGCGCCCAGCGGGGCACCGGCTCGTACGGCGACCAGCTCCCGCTCGCCGGTGGCCGCAGGTCCGCGCCCGTCGGGCTGCCCGACCTGACCGACGCCGAACGGCTCAGCGCCGAACTGGGCGTCCTCGCCATGGACGCCTCCCGCAACCTGATGACCGACCACCAGACGTTCCTGGACGAGCTGGGCGTCGTCACCGCCCAGCGGCTGCGCACCGCCCGGCACGGCCAGACCGTGCTGGTCGCCGGGGCCAAGGCGGCCACCCAGACCCCGCCGATCCGCTCCGGCAAGCGCGTCATCTTCACCACCCTCGACGACGGCACCGGCCTGGTCGACCTGGCGTTCTTCGACGACAGCCACGAGCGGTGCGCCCACACGGTGTTCCACTCCTGGCTGCTGCTGGTGCGCGGCACCGTCCAGCGGCGCGGCCCGCGCAGCGTCAGCGTCGTCGGCTCGGCCGCCTGGAACCTCGCGGAGCTGGTCGAACTGCGCCGCGACGGCGGGCTCGACGCGGTCGCCGCGCGCCTCGCGGAACCCCCGCCCGCACCGCCCGCCGAGGCCGCCGACGGGGCCGTACCCGCCGGTGCGCGGGCCGCCGGTGCCGCCGACGCGCCGCCGTCCGGCACCGACCGCCGCATCACCCTGCCCACCGGGTACGAGATGCACCCCTGGGCCGATCTGCGCCCCGCCGGGGAGGGCGCCGCCACACCGCCCGCGCGCAAGCTGTGGCACCAGAGCCAGGGGAGCGCGGGATGACGAACGACGCCACGATCCTCTGCGTACGCTTCCGGCTCGCCCCCGTGTACGAGGCGCTGCTGCCGCAACTCCTCGCCATGCTCGGCGAGTTCACGCCCGTCGTGCAGGCCGAGCCGCCGGACGGCGCCCTCGCCGACCTGCGCGGCGCCGTACGGTACTTCGGCCGCGGCCCCGCCGAACTGGCTGCCGTGATCCGCGTCCGGGCGCTCGCCCTGTACGGCGTGGACTGCGTCATCGGCGCCGGCCCCAACCCGATGCTCGCCCGCATGGCCGCGCGGCGCGCCGCACCCGGCACCACCCTCGTCGTCACCGACCCGGCGGGCTTCCTGCGCGACCGGCCGGTGGCCGCCCTCGACGGCGTCGGCCCGTCCACCGCCCGCGCCCTGTGCGCGTACGGACTCGACACGGTCGGCCGGGTCGCGGACGCCCCGCTCGCCGTGCTCCAGCGCATCACGGGCGCCCGCGCCGGGCGGGACCTGTGGGAGAGGGCGCACGGCGTCGACCGCTCGCGGGTAGCGCCCAACGCCGCCGCCCGCTCCACCGCGACCGAGCGGTCCTTCCCGCGCGACGAGACCGACCGCGACCGGCACCGCCGCGCCCTGCTCTCCGCCGCCCAGGAGCTGGGCGCCCGCATGCGCGCGGAGGCACAGGTCTGCCGCACCCTCACCCTCACCGTGCGGTACGCCGACCGCTCCACCACCACCCGCACCCGCACCCTGCGCGAACCGACCGCGCACTCCGCCGAGCTGACCTCCGCCGCGTACGCCCTGTACGACGCCCTCGCGCTCCAGCGCGCCCGGGTGCGCGGCATCGCCCTGCGCGCCGAGGGCCTGACCCCCGCCGAACAGGCCGCCCACCAGCTGTCCCTGGACCCGGCCGACGAGAAGGCGCGGCGCCTCGAAGCGGTCGCGGACCGCGCCCGCGCCCGGTTCGGCCCCGGCGCGATCATCCCCGGCTCCCTCGCCGCGTAGCCGCGCGCACAACGTCTCCGGGCCGCCCCCGGGAGTTTTTACCGACGCGTAACTTCCCTCTTGAGGCCGCCCCTACGTAACTTGGCCGAAGCGCGGCCCCCACGCCGCGCACCATCCCCCCCATCAGTGGTCCGGGCCGCTGGGGCGTACCGCCGTCGCCCTTTTCCTCGAGCCGCCAGGAGACCGCCTGATGCTGCCCCCGCGCCCGCCCGCCGCTCTGCGGCGTGCCCTGCGAGCCCTGACCGCCGTCCTTCTCCTCACAGCCGCCGCCGTCCTCGCCCCGGCCGGCACCGCCCGGGCCGCCACCACCGTGACCCACGCGGGGTGGAACGACTACTCCTGCAAGCCGTCCGCCGCCCACCCGCGCCCCGTCGTCCTCGTCCACGGCACGCTCGGCAACTCCGTGGACAACTGGCTGGGACTCGCCCCCTATCTGGTGCGGCGCGGCTACTGCGTCTTCTCCCTCGACTACGGGCAGCTGCCCGGCGTGCCGTTCTTCCACGGCCTCGGCCCCGTCGCGAAGTCCGCCGAGCAGCTCGACGCGTACGTCGACCGGGTCCTCGACGCGACCGGCGCCCCCGAGGCGGACCTCGTCGGCCACTCGCAGGGCGGCATGATGCCCCGTCACTACCTGAAGTTCCTCGGTGGCGCCGAGAAGGTGAACGCCCTCGTCGGCATCGCGCCCTCCAACCACGGCACGACCCTGTTCGGCCTCACCCGGCTCCTGCCGTACTTTCCCGGCGCCGCCGACCTGATCAGCGAGAAGACCCCGGCCCTCGCCGACCAGATCGCGGGCTCGCCGTTCCTCCAGAGGCTCAACGAGGGCGGCGACACCGTGCCGGGCGTCCGCTACACCGTCATCGCCACGAAGTACGACGAGGTGGTCACCCCGTACCGCTCCTCGTTCCTCGACGGGCCGAACGTCCGGAACGTGCTGCTCCAGGACCTGTGCCCGCTCGACCTCTCGGAGCATCTGGCGATCGGGCTGTTCGACCGGATCGCGTTCCACGAGGTCGCGAACGCGCTCGACCCCGCCCGGGCGACGCCCACCACCTGCGCGTCGGTCCTGGGCTGACGCGCAGGACCGACGCACGACCGGGGCCGCTCGGGTCCGGGGCTGGGCCCTGAGCCGCCCGGGCCCGAGCGGCGCCCGGGCCCGAGCGGCGTACCGGCGCGGTGTCAGGAGGCCCGGCGGCGCGCCGCGCGGAACAGGAGCGCCGCGCCCCCGCCGAGGACGGCGACCCCGGTGGCGGCGAGGTACAAGGTGGTGCCGTCGCCGCCGGTCGCCGCGAGGTTCGGCGCGGCCGGGGCGGCGCTCGCCCCGGTGCCCGCCCCGGTGCCGGGTGCCGGGCTCGAAGCCGCGCCGGCCAGCGGGGAGGGCCCGGCCCCGGCGCCCGGAGCGCCGCCGTCCGGGGCGGCCGGGGGCGTACCGTGCCCGTCGTCGTGGCCGCCGTCCCCGTGGCCGTCGTCGGGCCCGTCGCCGCCGTGGCCGGCGTGGTCGACGGTCGACTTGGCCGCGTCCTTCGCGATCTGCTGCTCGCTCGGCGCCGACGCGGCCGGGCCGCCCGTACCCGCGCCGCCGCCGAACACCACGTCGGAGCAGGTGTAGAACGCCTCGGGGGAGTCGGACCGCTGCCACACGGAGTAGATCAGATGGCGGCCGGACCGGGCCGGGACGGTGCCGTCGAACACGTACGAGCCGTTCACCAGCTTAGGGTCGGTGACCTTCGCGAACGGCTTGTCCTCCAGGTCCGCCCAGGTCAGCGGCTTCGCCGGGTCGTAGCCCGGCTTCGTGACGTACAGCTCGAACGTCCCGCGGTGCGGCGCCGTCGCCCGGTACCGGAAGGTGTGCGGGCCCGCGGTCATCGTGCTCGCCGGCCAGTCGGCGCGCGGCAGGTCGAGGCCCTTGTACTTGTCGCGGCCGGCGCCGCACAGCCTGCCGTCCGGGATGACCGACCGGTGCCGTCCCGCGGCGTCCGGGATGTTGACCTCGTTCCAGTCGTAGAACGCCTGGGTCCCGCTCGCGGCGACCGCCGCACGGCAGGCCGCCGAGTCGGGGCTCTCCGGACCCTCGGCGTGGCAGGCCGAGACGCGGCTGACGGGGTCGGTCATCGAGCCGTGCGCGGCGGCGGGCGAGGCGGTGGCACCGGCCAGGGCGAGCGGGACGACGGCGAGGGCGACGGCGGTGGCCGCGGTACGCGGAGTACTCACGGGTGGTTCTCCTTCGGGGACGGACGAGGTGGGGGCTGCCGGGCCCGGCGCGCAGCACGCTAGCCCCTCACAGCGGGGAAATCCCCTGCTCACGGCGGTGAACGGTGATCCTTAGGCTCCGCTTAAGGCGCTGTTGAGCGTCCCCTCGGAAAGCTCGCGGAGCCGCCCCGCCGTACGTCCCCGCGCGCCGACGCGCCCCGCGCCTCAGCCCACGTGCCGGTAGCGGCGTTCCGGGCGGCCCGTGCCGCCGTAGCGGAGGGTGACCTCGGCGCGGCCGGTCTCCGCGAAGTACTCCAGATAGCGGCGGGCGCTCACCCGCGACAGGGAGCCCGCCTCCGCGCACTCCGTCGCCGAGAGCCCCTCCGGGTGCTCCCGCAGGATGCGCTCCACCAGGTCCGCCGTGTGCGCGGCGAGACCCTTCGGCAGCTCCCGCGAGGCGCGCGGCCGGGTGCCGAAGATCCGGTCCACGTCCTCCTGGCGGGCCTCGGCCAGCCCGGCCAGACGCGACCGCACGGACGCCGCGTGCAACAGCTGCTCCCGCAGCGCGGCCTGGCTGAACGGCTTGATCAGGTAGTGCAGGGCGCCCGCCCGCAGCGCCGAGCGGACCGTCTCCGCGTCCCGCGCGGCCGTGATGAACAGGGCGTCCGCGTGCGCCCCGCCCCGCCCGGCGCGCTCCTCCTCCGCCCGTACCGCACGCAGCACGTCGATGCCGTCCATGTCCGGCAGGTACACATCGAGCAGCAGCAGGTCGGGGCGCAGCTCGCGGGCGGCGCGCAGCGCGTCGGCGCCGCTGTGCGCCACCCCGGCGACCGTGAAGCCGTCCACCGCGGAGACGTAGCGGCTGTGCACCTTGGCGACCATGAAGTCGTCGTCCACCACCAGCACCCTCGTCATCCACCGAACGCTAGGCGGCGACCACAACGACCACAACGTCCGTTGATTGCGGAACGGAGACATGTTCTTAACGCGCGGGCAACATGTGGGCCACCTCTCCCTACCCGGCACCGAAAGGCGGCACCCGTGCGACTGCGCACTCCCCTCGCCCTGCTCGGGGCGGCACTGCTGGTGCTCGTGGGGCCGCCGCTGCTCCAGCCCGGCAGCGGCTCCGACACGGGCACCCACATCCCCGGCCTGCGCCTCATGGTCCCCAACACGCCCGGCGGCGGCTACGACATCACCGCCCGCACGGCGGCGAAGAACGCCGAGGAGGCCGGTCTGACCGGCGACGTCGAGGTGTTCAACCTGCCCGGCGCGGGCGGCACCGTCGGCCTCGCCTCCCTCGTCGGCGAACACGGCAACGGCCGCCTCGCCATGTCCATGGGCCTCGGCGTCGTCGGAGCCGTCCACACGAACAAGGCGCCCACGACCCTCGCCGACACGACGCCCATCGCCCGGCTCACCGAGGAGCAGGACATCGTCGTCGTGTCGAAGAACTCCCCGTACCGGACCCTGGGGGACCTGCTGGCCGCCTGGAAGGCCGCCCCGGGCAAGCTGCCCGTCGGCGGCGGCTCATCGCCGGGCGGCCCCGACCACCTCGCGCCGATGCTGATGGCGCAGGCGGCCGGGATCCCGCCGAAGTCGGTGAACTACGTGCCGTTCGACGGCGGCGGCGAGCTCCTCGCGTCGATCCTCGGCGACAAGGTGGCCTTCGGGGTCTCCGGCGTCGGCGAGTACCTGGACCAGATCGAGGCGGGCGAGCTGCGCGTCCTCGCCGTCACCGGCGCGCAGCGCGTCCCCGGCATCGACGCGCCCACGCTCCGCGAGTCCGGCCTCGACACGGAGTTCACCAACTGGCGCGGCATCGTCGCCCCGCCCGGCCTCACCGAGACCGAACGGGACAAGCTCGTCGGCCTGGTCACCAAGCTGCACGACTCCCCGCAGTGGCGGGCGTCCCTGGAGAAGAACGGCTGGACCGACGCGTTCCTCGCGGGCGAGGAGTTCGGCGCCTTCCTCGACGCGCAGGACCAGCGCGTCGCCGACGTCCTGAAGGAGCTCGGCCTGTGACCCCCCAGTCCCCGACCCCGAACCCCGTCCCCGACCCGGCCCAGCCCCCTGCCGCGACCCCGACCCCGACCCCGGCGCCGGCCCCGGCCGCGACCCGGCCCCCGGCCCGCGGCCGCCGTGCCTGGCTGCGGGAGCACTCCGAACTCGGCGTCGGCGCCCTCCTCTTCCTCCTCGGCGTCCTCGTCCTCACCGACGCCGTCACCATGAGCGTGGACCTCGCCCAGCGCGGCCCCGTCGGCCCCCGCACCGTGCCGCTCGTCGTCGGCGCCGGACTGCTCCTCGTCGCCGTACTCCTCACCGCGGACGTGCTGCGCGGCGGGCGCGGCGAGGCCGAGGGCGGCGAGGACGTCGACCTGTCCGAGCCCGCCGACTGGCGGACCGTGCTGCTCCTCGTCGGGGTGTTCCTCGGCAACGCCGTCCTCATCGGCCCGCTCGGCTTCCCGGTCTCCGGCGCGCTCCTCTTCTGGGGCTGCGCGTACGCGCTGGGCAGCCGCCGCACCGACCGGGACCCGCTCGTCGCGGCGGTCCTCTCCTTCGTCACGTACTTCCTCTTCGACCATCTGCTGGGCGTCCCGCTGCCCGGCGGCCCGCTCATGGGAGTGATCTGATGGATTCCCTGAACTCCCTCATCGACGGCTTCGGCACCGCCCTCACCCCGGTCAACCTGCTGTGGGCCGCGGTCGGCGTGCTCCTCGGCACCGCCATCGGCGTCCTGCCGGGCATCGGTCCCGCCATGGCCGTCGCGCTGCTGCTGCCCGTCACCTACGGGCTGGAGCCGACCGGCGCGTTCATCATGTTCGCGGGCATCTACTACGGCGCCATGTTCGGCGGCTCGACCACCTCGATCCTGCTCAACACCCCCGGCGAGAGCGCCGCCGTCGTCGCCGCCATCGAAGGCAACCCCATGGCGAAGGCGGGGCGCGGCGCCCAGGCGCTCGCCGCCGCGGCGGGCGGCCACTTCGCGGGCGGCCTGATCGGCACGGTCCTGCTGGTGGCGCTCGCCCCGGTCGTCGCCGCGCTCGCCGTGGACATCGGCGCGCCCGACTACTTCGCCATCATGGTGCTGGCGTTCATCGCCGTCACCTCCGTACTCGGCAGGTCCCGCGTCCGGGGCTTCGCCGCCCTGCTGATCGGCCTCACCATCGGTCTGGTCGGCCTCGACCGGATGACCGGCCAGGCCCGGCTCACCTTCGGCTCGCTCCAACTCGCCGACGGCATCGACGTGGTCATCGTCGCGGTCGGCCTCTTCGCCATCGGCGAGGCCCTGTGGGTCGCCGCGCACCTGCGCCGCCACGGCGCCGAGGCCATCCCCGTCGGCCGTCCCTGGCTGGGCCGCTCCGACCTGCGCCGCACCTGGAAGCCGTGGCTGCGCGGCCCGCTCATCGGCTTCCCGTTCGGCGCGATCCCGGCCGGCGGCGCCGAGATCCCGACGTTCCTGTCGTACGTCACGGAGAAGCGGCTGTCGAAGCACCGCGACGAGTTCGGGCGCGGCGCCATCGAGGGTGTGGCGGGACCCGAGTCCGCCGCGTCCGCCTCCGCCGCCGGAACCCTCGTCTCGATGCTCACCCTGGGGCTGCCCACGACGGCCGTCGCCGCCGTCATGCTCGCCGCGTTCCAGCAGTACGGCATCCAGCCGGGCCCGCTGCTGTTCGAACGCGAACCGCAGCTCGTGTGGGGCCTGATCGCCTCCCTGTTCATCGGGATGGTGCTGCTGCTGGCGCTGAACCTGCCGCTCGCGCCCGTGTGGGCGAAGCTGCTGCGGGTGCCCCGCCCCTATCTGTACGCGGGCATCCTGTTCTTCGCCTCCGTCGGCGCCTACGCGGTCGGCGGCGAGGCGCTGGACCTGGTGATCCTGCTGGTCATCGGCCTCATCGGGTTCGGCATGCGGCGCTACGGGCTGCCGGTGCTGCCCGCCGTGATCGGGGTCATCCTCGGCCCGGCCGCCGAACAGCAGCTGCGCCGCGCCCTGCAGATCAGCGACGGCAGCCTCACCGGCCTGGTGAACACGCCGTTCTCCGTCGCCGTGTACGCGGTGGTCGCGCTGCTGCTGGCCTGGCCGCTGATCGGCAAGGTGATCAACCGCCGTCGTAATCTGACGGTATGACGAACGCCCCCGACGGCATCCGCCCCGACGGCACCGGCACCGGCACCGGCACCGGCGGCAACGCCTCCGACCGCACCGGTCCCGACGGCATCCGCCCCGCCGCCCCCGCCGACGTGCCCGCCGTGCGGGCCGTCACCGACGCGGCCTACCACCACTACATCGAGCGGATCGGTCTCGTACCGGCCCCGATGGAGGCGGACCACGCCGCCGACGTGGCGGCGGGGCGGGTGTTCGTCGCCGGGGACCCGGTACGCGGCCTGGTCGTCGTCCGCGCCGAGCCCGGCCACCTGTACCTCGACAACGTCGCCGTCCACCCCGACGCCCAGGGCACCGGCCTCGGCCGCCGCCTCCTCGCCTTCGTCGAGGACCGCGCCCGCGCACTCGGCCTCCCCGAGGTGCGGCTGCTGACGAACGCGATGATGTGGGAGAACCAGCGGATGTACGAGCGGTACGGCTACGAGGTCGTCGAGCGCCGCAAGGACGGCCCCTACGACCGCGTCCACTACCGCAAGTCGCTGCCCTGACGGGCCAGGGCCTCCAGCGCGTCCAGCGCCTCCACCGCGCGGGCGGCCGCGTCCGGGTCCCGCCCGGCGAGGCCGCTCGCCGCGAACTCGTCCTCGTCCAGGCGCAGTACGAGCCGCCGGTCCGCCGACACCCACAGGTCCAGGTCCAGGTCCTCCACGACGACCTCCGCCTCCCGCACGTCGGCGGGCCGGGTGATGTCGCAGTACCAGCCCTTCAGCGTCCCGTCGGCGGCCCGCACCTCCTTCACCGAGTACCACCGGTCCCGCCGGTAGTGCTCGGTGAACACGTCCCCGGGCTCGAACCGCACGAAGCCGAAGTCCCGCACTCCCTCGCCCGCCCACGCCGCGCGGACGGTGAGCACCGTGCCGTCGTCGGACACCACCTCGGCCGTGTAACGGATCTTCGTACGCCCCGCCTTCACGAGGACGACGTCCACGACGTCACCCGAGCGTGCGGACATGGCGCACCTCCGTCGCGCACGGCTCGTACCCGAAGCGCCGGTTGATCGCGAGCATCGGGCCGTTCTCGGAGTCGTTGCTCGTGTACGCCTCCACACACCCGGCCGCGCGGGCCCGGCGCAGCGACTCGGCCTTGGCGAGCGTGGCGAGGCCCCGCCCCCGGTGGGCGCGCAGCGTGCCCGTCATCGCCGACACGTACCGCCCCTCGCCGTCCGTGTGGGCGGCGCTGAACGCGGCGACGGCCCCGTCCACCAGCACCACCGCCGTCAGCTCCCGGTCGAGCAGCGGGTCGTTCCAGGTGTCGGCGAGCCACTCCTCGTAGTCGACCGGGCCGAACGGGATGTCGGTCGGCTCGTCCGCCGTGACCTCCACGTCCGCCGCGTACACCGGCCGCGGGTCGGCCGCGAAGTCCGCCGCCGTACGCAGCTCCACACCGGGCGGCAGCACGTCCGGCGGCTCCGGCAGCGCGGCGGAGGCCAGGTCGAGCCGCTGGTAGCGCAGGGTGCGCGTGGGCCGGTAGCCGCGCGCCCCGGCGAACGCCCTGCACTCCGGCGCGTCCAGCACCCAGGTGTACACCTCTCTGGCGCCGAGGCCCGCCAGGTACTCCTCGGCGGTGCCCAGCAGCGCCCCGCCCACCCCGTGGCCCCGGTGGGCCGGATCGACGAGCGGCGTCGCGAACGCCTGCCCCGGCTCGGAACTCTCGTACGCCAGGCCCGCGTTGGCGTAGCCGACGACCTCCCCGTCCCGCTCGGCCACGAGCATCAGATAGCGGCGGGCGGGCGGCGCGGCCCGGTGCTCGTTCACCATGGACGCGGGTGTCGTGACGGTGTACGGCGCGGCGGCGCGCCGCACCCGTACGGCCGCCGCCGCGTCGGCGGGCTGGAACTCACGGACGATCACAGTCATGGACGCCGACGCTACGCGCGCCACCGCCCCCGCCGCCTCCGGATTTCCGCCCGGTGGGGGAGAATCGGCCGCGTGACGCTGAAGATCGCCCTCGACCCGGAGTCGACGACCGCGCCGTACGAGCAGCTGCGCGCCCAGATCGCCGGACAGGCCCGGTCCGGCAGGCTGCCGGTCGGCTACAAGCTGCCCACCGTCCGAGGACTGGCGGAGGAGCTGGGTCTCGCCGCGAACACGGTCGCCAAGGCGTACCGGGCGCTGGAGACGGACGGCGTGATCGAGACCCGGGGCCGCGCCGGAACGTACGTCGCCGCGGCGGGCGACGCCGCCGAACGCCACGCGGCCGCGGCGGCCGCCGCCTACGCCCGTGAGGCCCGCCGACTGGGCCTCACCCGCGCCGAGGCCCAGTCGGCGGTGACCGACGCGCTGCGCGCGGTGTACGGGTCGTAGAGCGCGCCTACGGGGCCCACGCGGCGCGCGCGGCAGGGGCGTACGGGCGTACGGGTACGCCGGGCTCGCGACCTCGTACGCCTGCCGCGCGCCCTACAGGTACAGCCCCGCGCTCGGAGTGCGGGGCTCGGGCAGCGCCGTCGGGCTGGTGCCGCGCCGCAGGGCGTACAGCTCCGCGAGGGTGGCGCCCTCGCGGCCGACGCCGTCCTCCCGGCCCAGCCAGCCGACCGCCTCGGCGCGGGTCAGCGGCCCCACCTCCACGCGGGCCAGGCACCGGCCGGGCCGGACGACCGCGGGGTGCAGGCGCTCCAGGTCCTCGTTGGTGGTGACGCCCACCAGGACGTTGCGCCCCTGGCCCAGCAGCCCGTCCGTGAGGTTCAGCAGCCGCGACAGGGCCTGCCCCGCCGTGTGCTTGGCCTCGCCGCGGATCAGCTCGTCGCAGTCCTCCAGGAGCAGCAGCCGCCAGCGGCTCTTGGCCGTGCCGTCGTCCTCGCCGATCGCGATGTCCATCAGATAGCCGATGTCCCCGAACAGCCGCTCGGGGTCGAGGACGCAGTCCACCTGGCACCAGTCCCGCCACTCCCGGGCGAGGGTGCGCAGCGCGGACGTCTTGCCGGTGCCCGGCGGGCCGTGCAGGAGCAGCAGCCGCCCCGAGACGTCGTCGGGCGTGACCTTCATCAGCCGGTCCAGCGCGTCCGCGACGGGCGCCGTGTAGTTGGGCCGTACGTCCTCCCAGGCGCCGGCGGCGATCTGGCGGGTCGTCCGGTACGGGCCGCGGCGCGGCGACATGTACCAGAAGCCCATGGCCACGTCGTCGGGGCGCGGCTCCGGCTCGTCCTGCGCGCCGTCCGTCGCCTGTGCGAGTACCCGTTCGGCGAGGCCGTCGTCCACGGCGGTGACCGTGACGTCGGCGCCGCGGCTCCAGCGGGAGACGAGCAGCGTCCAGCCCTCGCCCTCCGCGAGAACGGCGCTGCGGTCGTCCGCGCGGGCCGAGCGCAGCACGGCCGCGCCCGGAGGGAGCAGCGTCGCCCCCGGCTTCACCCGGTCGAGGCTGCGGCTGCGCGAGTGCGGCTGCTCACCGGTCGTGAAACGGCCGAGGAACAGCGCGTCCACCACGTCGGAGGGGGAGTCGCTGTCGTCCACGGTGAGCCGGATCGGCAGGGCGTCCTGCGGGTTGGCTGACATGGCCCCATGATCCGGCACACCCGCCTCGCCCGCACCGGTTTTTGCCCCCGCCGCGCCGCGTGTCCGGTCCGCGCCCGCCGCCCGGCGCCGCGTGGCCCCGTCGCGGATGCCCTCGTCCGGTGGCGCGTCCCGGCCGTGGACGCACCGCCCCGAGCCGCCTCGCGCGGGCGCCCCGGACCCCGTACGCGCGAAGGAAGGTTGTCCGTCGGCCGGGTGAACGTCCGGTGTGTCGCGGGGACCGGAGACCGCCCCGGCGGAGTGCGCCGAAGGGCGGTCGGCCGGGCGCGCGGGAGAAGCGCGCAGGTCAGCCCAACACCACCGGCGCGCACCCGAGTTGGGCGTCGTGCACGGAACGCGCCGCTCCGTTCGGGCGAATGTCCAAGCGATTGCTGTCGTGTCTATTGGCATGCACACGGCGCCCTGCTACCAAGGGTCACGCAGTGATCCTGCTAACAGGGGGTTCCATTGAAAACGTCCCGCGTTGCCGCTCTCGCGTCTTCGCTCTTCCTCGGTGCCGCTCTCACGCTGACCGGTGCGGGGGCCGCGCAGGCCAACTCCTCGGCCGCCGTCGACTACGTGGCTCTCGGCGACTCCTACTCCTCCGGCGTCGGAGCCGGCGCGTACGACACCGCCAGCGGCTCGTGCAAGCGCACACCCCGCGCCTACCCCGCCCTCTGGGCGGCCGCCAACGCCCCGTCGTCGTTCGCGTTCACCGCCTGCTCGGGCGCGCAGACGACCGATGTGACGGCTAGCCAGCTCGGGCCGCTCAACAGCGGGACGGACCTCGTCTCCCTCACCGTCGGCGGCAACGACGCGGGCTTCGCCGACGTGATGACCACCTGCGTCCTCCAGTCCGAGGCCACCTGCATCTCACGCGTCAACCAGGCCAAGAGCTACGTCGATACGACGCTGCCCGGCCGCCTCGACACCACGTACCGGGCCATCCGCGGCAAGGCCCCGGCCGCCCGGGTCGTCGTCCTCGGCTACCCGCGCTTCTACAAGCTCGACGGCAGCTGCATCGCCGGGCTGACCGAGAACGAGCGGCGCGCCATCAACGGCGCCGCCGACCACCTCAACACCGCCCTGGCCAAGCGCGCCGCCGACCACGGCTTCGCCTGGGCCGGCGTCGTGTCGAACTTCACCGGCCACGAGATCTGCTCCGGCTCCCCGTGGCTGCACAGCGTCAACTGGCTCAACATCGGCGAGTCGTACCACCCGACGGCCGCCGGTCAGTCGGGCGGCTACCTCCCGGCCTTCCGGAACGCCGCGTAGCGGCGGGCGCACCGCCCGGCCGGGCGGCGGGGGTCGAGCACACCCCGCCGCCCGGCCGTCACGCCACCGCCCGCGAACGGCCCTCCCGCGGGCCCTTCCCACGACCCCTCGGGCGCGCCCCTCGGCACCCCTCCCCGCGCCCCGCTCGGCACTTCGCTCCGCACCCCGCCGAGAGCGCCGGACGCCCTTCCAACTCACCCTGGAACCAGACGTATTCGAAGAGTCACCGCCAACCCGCTTATGTGTGCGGTGAATGGCGATACCGGGATACACGACTGCGATGCGGGGACGATAGGGTTAACGTTGGCCCGGGCCGGGTGCCCTTGTACGGGTGGGGAGTGTCATGGAACAGATAGCAATGCGCAGCAGGCCACGCGTGCCTGCCATCACCTGCGGGAGCAGCGCGACCAGTTCGCGTCTCGACCGCCACCTCGCGGTGCTCGGAGGCCCCGCCATCCCGCAGCGCGAGACCGCCGAGGCCACGTCCCTCATGCTGGAACTGACGTCGCGTGACGTCGCACGCAGGCATCGCAGCAGGAGCGCGCGCGTCTCGCTCTTCGCACCGCTCCGCCGACTGCGCCGCTCACTCTTCGGCAACCACGGCTGAGACGGGCCCTCCCTCAGGACGCTTCGGCTCCGGGGCGGCCGAGCCTGCGCCGACAGGACCCGCTCGCCGCCCCGCCCTCCCCGGGACCGCACCCCCGCCCACGGTCCCGACCCGCGCCGCCCGCCCCGTACCGCGACCGCCACCCGCCTCGTACGCGACCACACCCAAGCCCGCCCCGCGAGGCCCGCGTCGAGGCCCCCGGCCCACGCGACGGCCACCCGGCCCCACGCGCGGCACCCCGGCTCCCGTGCGGCCGGCGACCGGCGGTCAGCAGCCGCCCCCGCCCTCACGCGACCACACCCTCCCGCCGCAGCCGCGCGCACTCCCGCGCGTCCACGCCCAGCTCCCGCAGCACCGCGTCCGTGTGCTCGCCCAGCTCCGGCACCGCGCCCATCACCGGCTCGGGGCCGCCCGGCAGGGTGATCGGCGGCAGCAGCGCCCGCAGCGGGCCCACCGGCGAGCCGACCTCCCGCCACCGGTCCCGCGCCGCGAGCTGCGGATGCGCGGCCACGTCCGCGACTGTGTTCAGCCGGGCGCACGCGATCCCCGCCGCCTCCAGCCGCTCCAGCGCGTCCGCCGTGCCCAGCGCCGCCAGCGCCGCCCCGACCAGCGCGTCGGTGCGCTCCCGGTTCGCCACCCGCGCCCGGTTCGTCGCGAACGCCGGGTCCTCGCCCAACTCGGGCCGCCTCAACACCTGTTCGGTCAGGCGCCGCCACTCCCGGTCGTTCTGCACCGACAGCAGCACCTGCCCGCCGTCCGCCGTCGCGTAGGCGTCGTACGGGGCGATCACCGCGTGCGCGACGCCCGTGCGCGCCGGGGCCTCGCCGCCGTGCATCCCGTGGTGCAGCGGATGGCCCATCCACTCGGCCAGCGCCTCCAGCATCGACACCTCCACCGGCCCGCCGAGCCCCGTCGTCGCCCGCCGCAGCAGCGCCGCCAGCACCCCCGAGAACGCGTACATCCCCGCCGCGATGTCCGCCGCGGGTACGCCCGCCTTCACCGGCCGCTCCGGCGTACCCGTCACCGACACGAGCCCCGCCTCGCACTGCACGAGCATGTCGTACGCCCGCTTGTGCGCGTACGGCCCGTCCGGCCCGTACCCGGAGACGTCCACCGCCACCAGACGCGGGTGCGCCGCGCACAGCGTCGCCGTGTCCAGGCCCAGCCGGGCCGCCGCGCCCTGCGCCAGGTTCTGCACGAACACGTCCGCGCGCCCGATCAGCCGCCGGACCAGGGCGATCCCGCGCGGGTCCTTCAGATCGACGGCCAGGGACTCCTTGCCCCGGTTGCACCACACGAAGTGCGAGGCGAGCCCGCGCGCGGCCGTGTCGTAGCCGCGCGCGAAGTCGCCCCCGTCCGGCCGCTCCACCTTGATCACCCGCGCCCCCAGGTCGGCGAGCTGGCGGGTCGCGAACGGTGCCGAGACGGCCTGCTCGACGGCGACGACGGTGACCCCGTCGAGCGGGAGCGGGAGCGGCCGGGGCATCGGTTGGGTGCTCATGACAGCCGTACCTATCGTGTACGGGCCACCTTTGTCACCCCTCCGGCCGCGCGTAGCGCCGTACCGCCGCCGGGGCCGCCAGGGCCAGCAGCACCAGCGACCAGGCCACCGCGCCCGCCACCGGGTGCGCGACCGGCCACGCGGCGTCCGCCGGGACCGGGGCGTTGCCGAAGAGGTCCCGTACGGCCGTCGTCACCGCCGAGATCGGGTTCCACTCGGCCACCGCGCGCAGCCAGCCGGGCATCCCCTCGGCCGGGATGTACGCGTTCGACAGCAGCGGCAGCATGAACGTGGCGCCGCCCAGCTGACCCGCCGCCTCCTCGCTGCGCGACGCCAGGCCCAGCAGGATGCCCACCCACGTCGTCGCGAACCGGAACAGCAGCAGCAGACCGAACGCGCCCGCCGCGCGCAGCGGACCGCCCTCGATCCGCCAGCCCATCGCGAGCCCCACCAGCAACAGCGGCACCATCCCCACGGCCGCCGTCAGCAGATCCGCCACCGCCTGCCCCAGCGGTACGGCCGCCCTGCTCATAGGCAGGGTGCGGAACCGGTCCATCACGCCCCGGTGGGAGTCCTGCGCGGCGGTGAACATACCGGTCATCACGCCGTTCGCGGCCGTCGCGACCAGCAGCCCCGGCACCAGGAAAGCCCGGTAGTCGGCGCCCGGCATCGCGACGGCGCTGCCGAAGACGTACCCGAAGAACAGCAGGAACACGACCGGCATCGTCTGCGTCATGACCGTGATCGCCGGGGCGTGCGCGATCCGGCGCAGATGACGTCCGACGACGGCGGTCCCGTCGTGGGCGAGGGCGTTCACGCGGCGGCCTCCTCGGGGCGGCTGGTGCGGGTGTGAGCGGTGAGGCGCAGGAACACCTCGTCGAGCGTCGGCGGGCGCAGCGCCGCGTCCAGGACCAGCACCCCGGCCGCGTCCAGCTCCCGTACGACGCGGGGCAGGGTCAGCGTCGGGTCGGCGGCCACCGCCGCGGTGGTCCCGGCCTCGGCGTCCAGGACGGGCTCCGCCCCCGTGAGGCGGTCCAGCACGGCCGCGGCGGCCGGGAGGGCGGCGGGGTCCCCTACGACGACCTCCACACGGCGGCCGAGCGTCGCCTTCAGCTCCGCGGGGCTGCCCCGGTGCGCGACCCGGCCTCCGTCGATCAGCACGATGTCCTGGGCGAGCCGGTCGGCCTCCTCCAGGTACTGCGTGGTGAGCAGCACCGCCGTGCCCTCGGCGGCCAGTTCGCGCACGGCGTCCCAGATGCCGTTGCGGCTGTGCGGGTCGAGGCCGGTCGTCGGCTCGTCCAGGAACAGCACGCGCGGCCGGACGATCAGACTGGCCGCCAGGTCGAGGCGACGGCGCATCCCGCCCGAGTACGTGCGCGCCGGGCGCCCCGCGGCCTCCGCGAGTCCGAACCGCTCCAGCAGCTCGTCCGCGCGGGACTTCGGAGCCCGCAGCAGCCGGGCGAAGAGGCGCAGGTTCTCCGCGCCCGTCAGGTCGCCGTCCACGGAGGCGTACTGGCCGGTCACGCCGATGTGGCGGCGCACCTCGGCGGGCTGCCGCAGCACGTCGTACCCGGCGACCCGGGCGCTGCCCGCGTCCGGCGGGAGGAGCGTGGTCAGCACCCGTACGGCGGTCGTCTTGCCCGCCCCGTTCGGCCCGAGGACCCCGCAGACCGTGCCCTCCGCGACCGCGAGGTCCAGCCCGCGCAGGGCCCGCACCTCGCCGAAACGCTTCTGGACACCTTCACTAAGTACAGCGTACGTAGTTGCCATGCGATGACTGTAGCTCACTACGTACGGTGTACGTAACTACGATGGGAGGCGAGGTGATGATCAATGGCGGGCCGAGCGGCCGAACCGGAAGTGATCTGGGCGCGCCCCGAGCGCACCGGGAGGGGCCCGAAACCGGCGTACAGCCGCGCCGACATCGCGGCGGCGGCGGTGCGCCTGGCGGACGCGCACGGCGTGGAGGCCGTGTCGATGCGCCGCGTCGCCGCCGAGCTGGGCTGCGGCACGATGTCGCTGTACAACTACGTGCCGCGCAAGGAGGACCTGTACGAGCTGATGGTCGACGAGGTCAGCGGCGAGTACGAGCTGCCCGAGCCGACCGGCGACTGGCGCGCGGACATGCTGGCGACGGCCCGCCAGACGCGGGCGATCATGCACCGCCACCCGTGGCTGCACCGGGTGATGACGACGTTCTACGCGTCCGGCCCGAACGCCCTGCGGTACCTGGAGGCGTGCCTGGGCTACCTGGAGCCGCTGGACGTGCCGCCCGGCACGAAACTGGAGTGCGTCGCCATGGTGAACGGCTCCGTCATGACGTACGTCGTCAACGAGTTCGCCGTCGCGGAGCGGGCCCGCGCGGTGCCCTGGTCGGCGGAGCAGGAGCAGGCCGTGCGCGACGCCTACCTGGCGCGGCAGCTCTCGACCGGCCGGTACCCGAGGCTGGCCGCGTTGTTCGCCGAGGCCCCGGCGCCACCGCAGGACCCGGACGCGGTGTTCGAACGGGCCGTCCTGCGCGTCCTGGACGGCTTCGCCTGACGCGGGCCCGCACGGTGGCGCGCATGGGGGCCCGCAGGGCTGGGCGCCCGCACGGTGACGCGCATGGGGGCCCGCAGGAGGTTCGGGCCCGCGGGATCACAGCAGGGCGAACTGCCCCTCCGGGCCCTCCTCGTGGTGGTCCAGCACCGACGCCGGGCGCCGGGCGGCCCGCGGGTGCGGCAGCACCCCCGCGGCCCGCAGCGCCGTGCGGGTGAGCGGCGCGGCCCCGAGGCGGTCCGCCAGGGCGGCGCGCTCCCGGTCCAGGGCGGCGAGCAGCGCCAGTACGGTGATCAGCTCCAGCAGCTCGGACGTCCACTCCTGCGGCCAGGCCGACGGGCGGACCGCCTCCAGGGTGCCCGGCTCGGCCGCCGCCGTCCGCCGCTCGAACCACAGCGGCAGCACCCGCACCCCGCCGACCTGGTACTCCCACGCCTCCGCCGGTACGGGCGCGACCCGGCCCGCGCCCACCCGCAGGACCTCGTCCCCGGCGTCGTACTCCAGCGCCTCGGGCCACGGCGGCAGCGCGGCCCGAACGTAGGGCCGCCGCCCGCCCGGCAGGCGCGGCCGCTCCCCGCCCCGCGCGCCCCGCAGCTGGACGTCCACGGCGCGCCGCCCCAGCGCCACGCCCGCCGCCCACAGCCCCGGGTCGGCGGTCAGCGGCACCCGGCACCCGGCCGGGGACGGCGCCGCCACCGCGACCGCCCACGCCAGCAGCTCCTCGGGGGAGGGCGCCCGCCCGTGGTGGCCGCGCAGCAGCTCCGCGAGGCCCGGCGCGATGTTCGGCTCCCGCCCGCCGGGCCGCCGGTACAGGGGGCGTACGCGGCCGGGGCGCCCGGAGGGGGAGCGGCCGTCCGGGAGCGGGGCGGTCACCAGCAGCGCGGGACCCGCCGCCCCGGGCACGTAGCCCTGCTCCACCGCGAAGACCTGCCGGTCGTCGGCGACCCGCCACAGCTCGGGGCGCGCCACGTCGATCAGCCGGTGGTCCGGCAGCAGCCACCGCTCGTCGAACGGCCCGTACGCGATCCGTACCGGCTCCGGGCAGGGCCCGTCCTCGCGCGCGAAGCGCACCGTCCCCGTCCGCTGCCCCGGCAGCGCCGCCACCGCGCTGCGCGGCGTACGGGCCCGGCTCGGCCAGAACAGCGCCTCCCGCTCCGGGCCGCCGGCCGCCATCAGCGCGTCCCAGCGGGCCCGCAGCGTGGACCGGTCCGGCGCGGCCACCCACTCCCGGCCCAGCCGCAGCGGCGGCACGGACCACGGCACGAGGTCGTCCAGCAGCGGCACGTCGTCGGCGGACACCTCGCCGGCAGGCACGTCGGCAACGGTCACGTCGTCGGCAGGCACGTCGGCGTTCACGCGCCGCATGCTAGCGGCGCCCGCGCCCCGCGCGGCGGCCCTCAGTCCGCCTCGACCGTGACCGTGAAGGAGAACCGGTCGCCCCGGTAGCGGATGCGGGCCACGTCCACCACCCGGCCGTCCTCGTCGTACGTCACGCCCGTGTAGTGCAGGATCGGCGACAGCAGCGGCACCTCCAGCAGCGACGCCGTCGTCGGGTCGGCGAGCCGCGCCTCCACCGTGTCGGTGATCCGGCTGATGCGCACCCCGACCGCGTCCCGCAGCACCTTCGTCATCGGCCAGCGCTCCAGGTCCGCCAGGTCGATCCGGTCGGCCAGCTCCGGGCGTACCGCGTTCTCCGCCCAGTTGGTCGGCTCGTCCGTCTCCACGTCGCGTCGCAGCCGCCGGTACGTGACCACCTCCGCCACGTCCGGGAAGAACTCCACCAGCTCCCCGGGCACCTTCGCCGCCCCGTGCCCGAGGACCGTCGTCCGCTCTCCGGACTGCTGCGCCACGATCGCGTCGACCGAGCCGAGCACCCGGCGCGGGGCGCTGCGCCGGGCGCCCGGCTCGATGAAGGTGCCGCGCCGCCGGTGCCTGCTGATCAGGCCCTCCTGCTCCAGCTCCTTGAGCGCCTGCCGCATGGTCAGCACGCTCACCCCGTAGTGCGCCGCGAGCTGCTCCTCGGTGGGCAGCCGCAGCGACGCGTCCGGGGCGCGCCCCAGTATGGAGGCGCGCAGGGACTGGGACACCTGGTACCAGAGCGGGAGCTTCCGGTTCAGGACCAGGGAGTCGGGGGCGAAGGCGGACACGGCATCTCCGTACTGCTGCGTGCGGCGTACGACCCTACGGCGGCGTACTTACGAGCGGAAGTGGCGCTCCAGACCCTGCCACACCTCGTCGTAGCCGCGCTGCAGGTGGTCGGCGTTCGCCGCCTGCTCGCTCGTCGCGATGGGCCAGCGCGTCTCGAACATGAACGCGAGGCCGTCGTCGATCTTCTGCGGCTTCAGCTCGGCGGCGCTCGCCTTGTCGAACGTCTCCCGGTCCGGGCCGTGCGCCGACATCATGTTGTGCAGCGAGCCGCCGCCGGGCACGAAGCCCTCCGCCTTCGCGTCGTACGCGCCCTCGATGAGGCCCATGTACTCGCTCATCACGTTGCGGTGGAAGTACGGCGGGCGGAAGGTGTCCTCGCCGACCAGCCAGCGCGGCGCGAACACGACGAAGTCCACGCCCGCGAGGCCGGGGGTGTCGGTCGGCGAGGTCAGTACCGTGAAGATCGACGGGTCCGGGTGGTCGTAGCTGATCGTCCCGATGACGTTGAAGGTCCGCAGGTCGTAGACGTACGGCACGTAGTTTCCGTGCCAGGCGACGACGTCCAGCGGGGAGTGGCCGTACTCGGCCCGCCAGAGGTTCCCGCAGTACTTGTTGACGACCTCGACCGGGCCCTCGACGTCCTCGTACGCGGCGACCGGCGCCCGGAAGTCGCGCGGGTTGGCCAGGCCGTTGGCGCCGATCGGGCCGAGGTCGGGGAGCTGGAACGGCTGCCCGTAGTTCTCGCACACGTACCCGCGCGCCGTGCCGTCCGGCAGCTCCACCCGGAAGCGGACACCGCGCGGGACCAGCGCCACCTCGCCCGGGCGCACGGACAGCAGGCCCATCTCGGTGCGCAGCAGCAGCCCGCCGCGCTCCGGGACGATCAGAAGCTCGCCGTCCGCGTCGCTGAACACCCGCTCCATGGACGCGTTCGCGTGGTACAGGTGCACGGCCATGCCGGTGCGCTGCGCCACGTCGCCGTTGCCGCCGAGCGTCCACAGGCCGGCCAGCCAGTCCGTGCCGGGTGCGGGCTCCGGGAGGGGGTTCCAGCGCAGCCGGTTGGGGTCGGGGACGGTCTCGGTGAAGGGCGCGGAGCGCAGCGCGCCGTTGTCCGCACGGGTGAACGGCGGATGCGCGGCCGAGGGGCGGATGCGGTACAGCCACGAGCGGAGGTTGCGGGCGCGCGGCTCGGTGAACGCGCTGCCGCTCAGCTGCTCCGCGTACAGCCCGAGGGGGGCCCGCTGCGGGGAGTTCCGGCCCAGCGGGAGGGCGCCGGGAACGGCCTCCGACTGGTGCTCGTTGCCGAAGCCGGAGAGGTACTCCAGGCTCTCCGCGGTCTTTCGCGTCTGCTCGTTCGCCTGTACGGCGCCGCCCATGCTCATCGCACGCTCCTGCTGGTCATGGAATCCTATGCACGACCGTAGGATTCCCAAGGGCCCACGTCAACGGGGCGGACCGCGGCAGCCCGAAACACGCGCGGCCCGCGCCCCGGGTCGGGCGTCCCGTACGGGGACCTGCGCGGGATTCCGTACGGGATCACCCGGTACGGGGCCGCCTCGCTCGGCGGGCCCGCTGGACGGGTCTCCTTGCGCGGGCCCCTCTCGTGCCCGTGTGACGCGTCCCGTGCGGGGCGGGTTTCCGTACGGGGCTTCCCGTACGGGGTCCGGGCGGTCACTCTCTTCTGCATCATGGAATCCGTGCCCCCGCCGCCGTCCCTGCGGCGGCCGCCCGTGCAGCGGCGCAGCGCCGAGCGCCTCGCCCGCATCCTCGACGCCTGCGCCGACCTGCTCGACCTGACCGGCTACGACGAGCTCACCACCCGGGACGTCGCCGCGCGCGCCGGTGTGCCGATCGGCTCCGTGTACCGCTTCTTCGCCGACAAGCGCGCCATGGCCAAAGCCCTCGCGCACCGCAACCTCGACCGCTACGCCGCCCGGGTGGCCGCCCGTCTCGCCGCCGAGCCGGGCCTCGACGGGCACGCGACCGTGGACCTGGTCCTCGACGAGTACCTCGCCATGAAGCGCACGGTGCCCGGCTTCGCCCTGGTGGACTTCGGCGTGCCCGGCCCCTCCGTGCCGCCCGGCGAGGACCCCAACGGGCGCGTCGCCGACCTGATCGCCCCGCTGCTGGCCGGGCGTGCCGACCCGGACGAGGTGCTGTGCCGCAAGGTGCGGGCCGGGGTCGAGGCCGCCGACGCGCTGCTGCGGCTCGCGTTCCGCGCCGACCCGGCGGGCGACCCCGAGCTGATCGCGGAGACCCGCGAGATGCTCCACGCGTACCTGGCCCCGGTTCTGCGCTGACCGTTCGGCCGACGCACGGTCCCAACTCCGGCCTCGCCGGGCTTTTTTGGCCTCCGTCGGGGCCGGCGGACTCCCGGCGGGCGGTGACGCCGATGGGCCGACCGGGGGAACCCGCGACGGCGCGCCGTCCGTAATGCGTCGCTCCTCCGCTATGTGTCAGATAGTCAGATTATCGGTTAATCCGTACGACATCCTCACGGAGGAACACGTCATGACCGCAGCCCGACCACTCCTGCGCACCGCAGTCGCCGGACTCGCTCTCGGCGGCATCGCCTTCGCCGGCGCGCCGGCCGCCGTCGCCCAGCCCGGGGACAACGGCGACATCGCGATCCACGACACCGACACCCCGCCGCTCGACCAGCGCAGCGAGTCCAAGGTGTGCCGTTTCTACCTGGCCGCCTTCAACTTCGCGGGGCTGCAGCAGGTCACGTACACGATCACCCCGCAGCCGCTGCAGGCGGGCGACCCGACCGTGACGGGTGCCATCAACCTGGCGCCGACCGGCACCGGCCAGACCACCGAACTGACCCTGCCCGAGGGTCAGTACAGGCTGACCTGGACGTTTCCCGGCGCCACCCTGCCGGGCAACCTGAAGGTCTTCCGCGTCGACTGCCCGAAGGGCCACGGCGACAAGAACAAGCACGGCGACAAGAACAAGCAGGGCGACGGGGGCGCCCAAGGCCACAAGGGCCCGCACGGCGGCGTGGGCGCGGGCGGCGGCGGCATGGCGGCCCCGGCCGCCGACTCGTCCGCCGTCGGTGTCGGCGCGGCGCTCGCGGCCGGCCTGGCGGGTACCGCCGGGCTGATCCTCGCCCGCCGTCGCCGCCGCTCCCATGGCGCCGCGTAGACCGTCGTACTCACGGTTCACCCGTCGGCAACGCCGCCTCCTCCGCCTCACCAGGACGGTGGCCGCGGCGGTGGCGCTCGTCTCCGGCGGCGTCTGGTTGGCCGAGGACGGCGAGCCGTCCGGGCCCGCCCCGGCAGCGGTGGCCGCGCCGCCGCAGCCGGGGCCCGCGACCACCCCGCCGCCCGTCACCGAGTCGAAGGCGGGGCAACAGCCCGGCGGGCGGACCGAGCCCCGGACCGGCCCGCGGGCCGACCGGGGCACCGGGCAGGGTGCCGGACAGCAGCCGGGCGCCCGGGCGGGGCAAGGCGCGGGACAGCGGGCGGGACAGGGGGCCGGGCGACCGGCGGACCAGGCGCGGCCCAATGCGCCGAAGCCGTCGGCGGCGAAACGGCCACCCGCCGCCCTCGCCCCCTCACCGCCCAGGCAGATCGCCGTCCCGGCCATCACGATCGAGGCCCCGGTCGTGCGCCTGGGTCTCGAACCGTCGGGCCAGTTGCGCTCCCCGCCCGTGGAGAACCCCCACTTGACCGGCTGGTACGAGGACGGCGCCACGCCCGGCGAGAAGGGCACCGCGATCATGGTCGGCCACCGCGACACCCGCAAGGGCCCGGCCGTGTTCCTCAACCTCGACGCGCTCAAGCCCGGCAACACCGTCCGGGTCACCCGCGAGGACGGGATCACCGCGGTGTTCACCGTTCACCGCGTCAGCACCTTCGACAAGGAGAACTTCCCCGACAAGGAGGTGTACGGGCCTGCCAAGCGCCCCGAGCTGCGCCTGCTCACCTGCGGCGGGGCCTTCGACCGGAAGAAGGGGTACGAGGCCAACATCGTCGTCTTCGCCCACCTCACCGACACGATCCCGGCGAACGCGTGACCCGGCGGGCCCGCACCCCTCAAGCGGCGGGCCCGCCTCTCCGTTGCGGGCCGCCCCAGCGCGGCGCATCCTCCTGGACGGGCGCCCCTTGTGCCCGCCGGTCCCGCCTGCGCCGCGGGTCCGGCGCCTGCGCTGCAGGCCGTTGCGCTGGGGGCAGCCGGTCCGCCGGGGGCGGCACGGGCGGTTGCGCAGCGGACTTGCCCCGTCGCCCTGGCGGGCGTGCCGCGGGGCCCGGCCCGCCGCGGGGGAGTGGGGGGAGTGGGGGGAGGCGCCGGGGCGGAGGGGTGGCAGGATCGGGACAGCTCGCACGCGCGGGCCCCTGGCCAAGAAAAACTACCGTCGCTAGTTTGGTCGGTGACCCCGCACCACAGGCCGAAGGAGACAGCGATGAAGGTCCACGACGGGATGTACATCGACGGCGCCTGGCGCCCCGCCGCAGGCACCGGCACCATCGCCGTGGTGAACCCGGCCACCGAGGAGCCGTTCGCCACCGTCCCCGCCGGTGAGCCCGCCGACATCGACGCCGCCGTACGCGCCGCCCGCGCCGCGTTCCCCGGCTGGGCCGCCACCCCGCCCGCCGAACGCGCCGCCCGCCTGGCCGCCCTGCGCGACGCGCTCGCCGCCCGCCAGGACGAGATCGCCGCGACCGTCACCGCCGAGCTGGGCGCCCCGCCGAAGCTGGCCCACGCCGTGCACGCCGGACTGCCGGTCACCGTCGCGGGGTCGTACGCCGACCTCCTCGGGACGTACGCCTTCGAGGAGAAGGTCGGCAACTCCACCGTCCTCCTGGAACCGGTCGGCGTCGTCGGCGCGATCACGCCCTGGAACTACCCGCTCCACCAGATCGTCGCCAAGGTCGCCCCCGCCCTCGCGGCGGGCTGCGCGGTCGTCGTCAAGCCCGCCGAGGAGACCCCGCTCACCGCGCGCCTCTTCGCCGAGTGCGTCCACGAGGCGGGCTTCCCCGCCGGGGTCGTCAACGTCGTCACCGGCCTCGGGCACGTCACGGGCCAGGCCCTCGTCGAGCACGACGGCGTGGACATGATCTCCTTCACGGGCTCCACCGCCGTCGGCAGGCGCATCGGCGCGGCCGCCGGGGGCGCGGTCAAGCGGGTCGCCCTGGAGCTGGGAGGCAAGTCGGCGAGCGTGATCCTGCCGGGCGCCGACCTCGCCAAGGCCGTCGCGGGCAGCGTCGCGAGCGTCATGTCCAACTCCGGCCAGCGCTGCAACGCCCTCACCCGGGTCCTCGTCGGCGCGGACCGGTACGAGGAGGCCGTCGCCCTCGCCGCCGAGGCCGCCGCGAAGTACCCGGCGGGCGACCGGATCGGCCCGCTCGTCAGCGCCGCCCAGCGCGACCGCGTCGTCGCGTACATCGAGAAGGGCATCGCGGAGGGCGCCCGGATCGTCGCGGGCGGCCCCCGCCCGCCGCTGGAGCGCGGCTTCTACGTCGCGCCGACCGTCTTCGCCGACGTGACGCCCGGCATGACGATCGCCCAGGAGGAGATCTTCGGCCCGGTCGTGGCGTTCCTGCGGTACGAGGACGAGGAGGACGCCCTGCGCATCGCCAACGGCACGGAGTACGGCCTCGCGGGCGCCGTGTGGGGCGAGCCCGAAGCGGCCGTCGCCTTCGCCCGGCGCATGGAGGCCGGGCAGGTGGACGTCAACGGCGGCCGCTTCAACCCGCTGGCCCCGTTCGGCGGCTACAAGCAGTCCGGCGTCGGCCGGGAGCTGGGCGCCCACGGCCTCGCCGAGTACCTGCACACGAAGTCCCTCCAGTTCTGACGGGCCCCGCCCCGCCCCCCCGCACACCCCAACCAGTCGGGAGAAACCGATCGTGGTCGTCCGCGCCGCCGTCCTGCCCTCCGTCGGGTCTCCGCTGGAGATCATCGGCATCCGCCTGCCCGCGCCGGGCCCCGGCGAGGTCCGGGTCCGCCTGGCCGCCGCCGGGGTCTGCCACTCCGACCTGTCCCTGTCGGACGGCACCATGCGCGTGCCCGTCCCCGCCGTCCTCGGCCACGAGGGCGCGGGCACCGTCGTGTCCGTGGGCGAGGGCGTCACCCATGTCGCCCCGGGCGACGGCGTCGTCCTCAACTGGGCGCCGTCCTGCGGCACCTGCCACCACTGCCGGATCGGCGAGGTGTGGCTGTGCGCCGACGCGCTGACCGGCGTCGGCCGCGCCCACGCCGTCACCGAGGACGGCCGGCAGCTCCACCCCGGCCTGAACGTCGCCGCGTTCGCCGAGGAGACGGTCGTCCCCGGCCGCTGCGTCCTGCCCGTCCCCGACGGCGTCCCGCTCACCGACGCGGCCCTCCTCGGCTGCGCCGTGCTCACCGGGTACGGCGCCGTCCACCACTCCGCCCGGGTCCGCAGGGGCGAGTCCGTCGTCGTGTTCGGCGTCGGCGGGGTCGGCCTGGCCGCGCTCCAGGCGGCCCGGATCGCCGGGGCCGGACCGATCGTCGCGGTGGACGTGTCGCCGGAGAAGGAGGCGCTGGCGAAGGCCGCCGGGGCCACGGACTTCGTGGTCGCGTCGGACACGACCGCGCGGGAGGTCCGCAAGCTCACGTCCGGGCGGGGCGCCGACGTGGCCGTGGAGTGCGTCGGCCGCGCCCTCAGCATCCGTACCGCGTGGGACTCCACCCGGCGCGGCGGGCGCACCACGGTCGTCGGCATCGGCGGCAAGGACCAGCAGGTCACCTTCAACGCCCTGGAGATCTTCCACTGGGGCCGCACCCTGTCCGGCTGCGTCTACGGCAACTGCGACCCCGACCGCGACCTGCCCGTCCTCGCCGACCACGTCCGCGCGGGCCGCCTCGACCTGAGCGCCCTGGTCACCGACCGGATCCACCTGGACGGCATCCCCGAGGCGTTCGAGAACATGCGGTCCGGTAAGGGCGGCCGCGCCCTGGTCGTCTTCTAGCCGCGCCGCCCCGGCCGCCCCGCGCGGCACCATCCGCACCGCCCGCGGCACCAGCCCCGCCACCAGCCGCGAAACACCCCGGCCGCCCCCGCGCGGCCGGGGTCCCCGCGCTGCCCCGGCGCCTGCGGGCGGCCCGCGCGCCCCGGCCACGAGGGCGCGGAACTGGTCCGGTCCAGGCCGTTGACGCCATACCAGCCGGTCGGTACGTTCCCGGCCAGCAAGGCGCCGCCCCCTCCCGTCCCCCGCACCGCCTGGAGTGTGCACCCATGGACACGGCCCCCTCTCCCGCACCCGCACCCGCCGCCGACGACCGCCGCCGACGCAGGGTGGCCACCGCCGCCGCGCTCGCCTCGGCCGTGGAGTGGTACGACTACTTCGTCTTCGGCATCGCCGCCGCCCTCGTGCTCGGCGACCTCTACTTCCCGGCGGACAACCCGTCGGCCGGCGTCCTCGCCGCGTTCGCCACCTTCGCCGTCGGCTTCCTCGCCCGGCCCGTCGGCGGTGTCATCGCGGGCCACCTCGGCGACAAGCGCGGCCGCAAGCCGATGCTGGTCCTGGCACTCGTCCTGATGGGCCTCGCCACCGTCGGCATCGGCCTGCTCCCCACGTACGAGACGATCGGCATCGCCGCCCCCGTACTGCTGGTCCTCCTGCGCGTGTTGCAGGGCGTCGCGGTCGGCGCCCAGTGGGGCGGCGCGATGCTCATGGCCACCGAGTACGCCCCCGAGGGCAAACGCGGCCTGTACGGCAGCCTCGTCCAGCTGGGCGTCCCCATCGGCGTGGTGACGGCCAACTCCGTCTTCCTCGTCGCCGGTTCCCTCACCAGCGACGCGGCGTTCGCCTCCTGGGGCTGGCGGGTGCCGTTCGTCGTCGGCTTCCTCGTCCTCGGCCTCGCCTGGTACATCCACACGCGGGTGGAGGAGACGCCGGACTTCAAGGCCGCCGAACGGGCCCTCGCGGAACAGGAGAAGGGCAGGCCCGGCTCCCCGCTGGGCACGATCCTGCGCCACCACCTCGGCACGGTCCTCCTGGCGGGCGGCTCCTTCGCCGTCAACACGGCTACCTTCTACATCGTCATCACCGGCGTCCTCGACTACGCGACCCGCGAACTCGCCATGGAGCGCGGCGCGGTGCTGATGGTCTCCCTCTGTGTCAGCCTCACGCAGCTCGGGCTCATCCCCTGGGCGGCGTCCCTCTCCGACCGCGTCGGGCGGCTGCGCGTCTACGCGTTCGGCGCGTTCGGCCTGCTCGTGTGGGCGGTGCCGATGTTCCTGCTCATCGACACCGCGTCGCTGCTGTGGCTGGCCGTGGGGACGTTCGTCGCCAGCTGCTTCCTCAGCGTCATGTACGGGCCGCAGGCGGCCCTCTTCGCGGAGCTGTTCACGGCGGAGATGCGCTACACCGGGGCCTCGCTCGGCTACCAGATATCGGCGGTGCTCGGCGGCGGCCTCGCCCCGTTCGTCATGGTGCTCCTGCTGGAGGCGACCGGCACCTCGATGTCCGTGGCCGCCTACATCATGGTCCTCGCCGTGGTCGCCCTCGCCTCCATCGGCATCCTCGCCCGCCGCGCCGCCGCGTCCTCCGGGTCCGACGCGAGCTGACCCAGGCCGTCGCCGGCCCGGGTTCGCGGGCACGGCCCCGGCCGGGCCGCGCCGGGCGCCGGCCGCCGCCCCCGGACGCGGGCCCGCTCAGGCGGCCCGTGTCCGGGGCCGGGACCGCGAGACGGCCACCCCGGCCAGGCACAGCGCGCCGCCCGCCAGCGTCAGCGCCCCCGGCACCTCGCCCAGCACCGGCCACGACATCAGCACCACCAGCGCGGGCACCGCGTACGTCGTCGCCCCCAGCCGCCCGGCCGGGGTACGGGCCAGCGCGTACGCCCAGGTGGTGAACGCCAGCGCGGTCGGGAACACCCCCAGGTACACCATGTTCAGCGTCGCGGACACCGGCGCCCGCCCGGCCTCCTCCACCAGCACCCCGGCGAACGGCAGACACGCCACCGTCCCGGTCAGGCACCCGAACCCGGTGACCTGGAGCGCGCTCGCGTGCCGCAGCGCCGGCTTCTGCGCGACCACCCCGGCCGCGTACCCGGCGGCGGCGAGGAGGCACAGGCCCACGCCGAGCACCGACGCCCGCCCCTCGCCCGACAGGGACAGCCCCACCGCGACGGCCCCGGCGAACGACACCGCCATACCGGCCACCAGCCGGGGCGGCGTCGCCTCGCCCAGGAACCGCGCGCCCAGCAGCGCGATGAGCACGGGCCCGATGTTCACCACCATGGCGGCCGTGCCCGCGTCGACCTTCCGCTCACCCCAGTTGAGCGCCACCATGTACACCCCGAACCACAGCAGCCCCGACACGGCGACGCCGGGCCACGCGGCGCGCGGCGGCAGCCCCTCGCGCCGCACCAGCAGCAGACAGCCCAGGACGAGCGACCCGGCGAGCAGCCGCCCGAGCGCCAGCGCGCCGGGGGAGTACGCCGTCCCGGCACTGCGGATCGACACGAACGCCGACGCCCACAGGACGACACTGACGGCCGCCGCCGCGACCGCGGCCAGGCGTGCGCGGGAAGGGCGGGTACGGGGAGGAGAGATGACCGGGTCCATGACGGGACCGTACGGCCGGGACACTTCGGCCCCCGCCGCAACGACCCCCGCCGACTGCGACGCCCCGCCTCCGCCGACCCGCGACGAAGTCTCCCCGCCCGCGCAGACGCCCCCCACCCGCGCAGACGCCCCGCCCCGCCAGGCCCCGGCCCCCGCGCCGGTCAGCGCAGGTCCTCCGGACCGATGCCCAGCAGTTCACCGAGCACCCGCTCCCCGGCGGCCGTCACCTTCACCGCGCGTTCCGTCCCCACGCGTACGCACCACCCGGTGTCCAGCGCGTGACGGCACAGTGCGGCGCCCGCCACCCCGGCCAGGTGCGGCCTGCGCTCGGTCCAGTCGAGGCAGCCGCGCGCGAGCGGCCGCCGCCCCTTGGCGACCAGCTCCACGCCCAGGTCCCGGAACCACCGCAGCCCGCCGTCGGTGAGCGCGAAGCCGGTGTCCTGGCCCAGCAGTCCGCGCGCCGTCATCGCGTCCGTGATGGCCGTCCCGAGCCGCCCCGCCAGATGGTCGTAGCAGGTGCGGCCCCGCGCCATGGCGTTTCGCGCGCCCGCCTCCCGCAGGGTGCGCGGCGGGCGCCCGGCGTCGGGCGCACAGTACGCGGCGAGGTCCTCCACCAGGTGCGCCGCCCGCGCGTCGGCGAGCCGTACGTACCGGTGCCGCCCCTGGCGTTCCTCCGCGAGCAGCCCGCCCGCGACCAGGCGGCCCAGGTGCTCGCTGGCCGTGGACGGCGCCACGCGCGCGTGGCGGGCCAGTTCCCCGGCCGTCCAGGCGCGGCCGTCCAGCAGGGCGAGGCAGAACGCGGCGCGGGTCTCGTCGGCCAGCAGGGCGGCGAACGCCGCGAGGTCCCGGGCGGCGGGGGAGCGGGTCGTCGTCATACGTCCAGGATGGCGCCCCTACGGTTCGGCCCCGGCCGCAGCGCCCCCGCCCGACGCGCCCCCGCCCGCGTCCCGCGCCCCGCCCGGAACCACCGCCGCGTACTGGAGCGCCAGCCCGTCCAGCAGGGCCCGCAGGCCCGTTTCGAAGGCGCCCTCGTCCACCTTCTCGCGCCGTTCGGCGAGCAGGTGCGCCTGGCCCAGGTGCGGGTAGTCGGCCGGGTCGTACGCGGACTCGTCGTCCACGAACCCCTGGGCGAACGAGCCGAGCGCCGAGCCGGTGATGAAGTACCGCATGAGCGCGCCGATGTACGTGGCCTGCGCGGGCGGCCATCCGGCCCGGACCATCGCGCCGAACACCGCGTCGGCGACCCGCAGTCCGGCCGGGCGGCGGCCGGGCCCACGCGCGAGGACCGGCACGATGTGGGGGTGGTCGGTGAGGGCCGCCCGGTACGAGACCGCCCAGTCGTGCAGCGCCGTACGCCAGTCCCGGCCGTCGGACGCGTCGAACATCGACAGGTCCACCTGCGCGCTGACCGCGTCGGCGACCGCCTCCAGGATCTCGTCCTTGGTGCGGAAGTGGTTGTACAACGACGGTCCGCTGACCCCCAGTTCGGCCGCGAGGCGCCGCGTCGAGACCGCCTCCAGGCCCTCCGCGTCCACCAGGGCGCCCGCCGCGGCGACGATGCGGTCTCGGCTGAGCAGGGGCTTGCGCGGTCTGGCCATGCGGCACATAGTAGGGCTGCCCACAGAAAACTAGCGCCGCTAATTAACGTCGTGATCGAAGGGGTCCGCGTGAATCTGGAGCTGAGCGAGGAGCAGGAGGCCGTCCGTCGGCTGGCCGAGGACTTCGTACGCCGCGAGGTCACCCCGCACGCCGCCGCCTGGGACCGCGCCGAGAGCGTGGACCGGGGCGTCGTGCGGAAGCTCGGCGCGCTCGGCTTCCTCGGGCTGACCGTCCCGGAGGAGTACGGCGGCTCGGGCGGCGACCACCTCGCGTACTGCCTGGTCACCGAGGAGCTCGGGCGCGGCGACTCCTCCGTGCGCGGCCTCGTCTCGGTCTCCCTCGGCCTGGTCGCCAAGACCATCGCCGCGTGGGGCACCGAGGAGCAGAAGCGCGCGTGGCTGCCCCCGCTCACCTCGGGCGAGGCGCTCGGCTGCTTCGGCCTCACGGAGCCCGGCACCGGCTCCGACGCGGCGAACCTCGCCACCCGCGCCGTCCGGGGCCCCGGCGGCGACTGGGTGCTCGACGGCTCCAAGATGTTCATCACCAACGGCACCTGGGCCGACGTCGTGCTCCTCTTCGCCCGCACCTCCGACGAGCCGGGGCACCGGGGCGTCTCCGCCTTCCTGGTCCCGGCCGACTCCCCGGGCCTCACCCGGCGCGCCGTCCACGGCAAGCTCGGCCTGCGCGGCCAGCCCACCGCCGAACTGGTCCTCCAGGGCGTGCGCGTCCCCGCCGACGCGCTGCTCGGACCGGAGGGCAAGGGCTTCTCCGTCGCCATGTCGGCGCTCGCCAAGGGCCGCATGTCCGTCGCCGCGGGCTGCGTGGGCATCGCGCGGGCGGCGCTCGACGCGGCGGTCGGGTACGCGGGGGAGCGCGAGCAGTTCGGCAAGCCCATCGCCTCGTACCAGCTGGTGCAGGAGCTGATCAGTGACATCTCCCTGGACGTGGAGGCGGCGCGGCTGCTCACCTGGCGGGTCGCCGACCTGATCGACCGGGGCCGGGACTTCGCCACCGCCGCGTCCCAGGCGAAGCTGTTCGGCTCCGAGGCCGCCGTACGGTCCGCGAACAACGCGCTCCAGGTCTTCGGCGGCTACGGCTACATCGACGAGTACCCGGTCGGCAAACTGCTGCGCGACGCGCGCGTGATGACCCTGTACGAGGGCACCAGCCAGATCCAGAAGCTCATCATCGGCCGCGCCCTCACCGGGGTCTCCGCCTTCTGACCCGGCGCCGCTGAGTACCGCGCCTGAGTAGCCGGACGGATGTGGCGCACACCACAGCGGCGCATCCTCGACCCCATGAGTGACACACCGGTCAAGCAGCAGAACACCGCGGCGTACTACGGCCAGGCTGTCGCCTCCTTCGCCGTCGCCCTCCTCGCCGTCGCCCTCGGCATCGGCAACCTGGAGGCGGACGTCTGGGTCCGCGCCTTCCTCGGCATCGCCGTCCTGTACCTCACGACCTCCGCCTTCACCCTCGCCAAGGTCGTCCGCGACCGGCAGGAGGCCGGGCAGATCATCAGCCGCGTCGACCAGGCCCGGCTGGAGAAGCTGCTCGCCGAGCACGACCCGTTCCAGAAGCTCTGACCCCGCCGGTGCCCCCGCCACGCTCTAAGCGCTTGCTCACCCTCGCGGTATGGTGTTCGTCCTTGTATGACGGAAGGGGCGAGTGATGGGTACGGCGGAGGAGAGGCCCGACGGCCGGGAGACGCCATGGGGCGAGGTCACCCCGGACGCGGCCCGTCGGCTGCTGGTGGCCGCCGTGGAGGCCTTCGCCGAGCGCGGCTACCACGCCACGACCACCCGTGACATCGCGGGCCGCGCCGGCATGAGCCCGGCCGCGCTCTACATCCACTACAAGACCAAGGAGGAGCTCCTCCACCGGATCAGCCGCATCGGCCACGACAGGGCCCTGGAGATCCTGGAGGAGGCGGCGGACGGCCCCGGCACCGCCGCCGAGCGCCTCGCCGCCGCCGTGCGGTCCTTCGTCCGCTGGCACGCCGAGCGCCACACGACCGCCCGCGTCGTCCAGTACGAGCTCGACGCCCTCGGCCCGGAGCACCGGGCGGAGATCGTCGCCCTGCGCCGCAGGACCGACGCCGCGGTGCGCCGCATCATCAGCGACGGCGTGGCCGCCGGCGAGTTCGACGTCCCCGACGTCCCGGGCACGACCCTCGCGGTCCTGTCCCTGTGCATCGACGTGGCCCGCTGGTTCAACGCCCAGGGCAGCCGCACCCCCGACGAGGTCGGCGCCCTCTACGCCGACCTCGTCCTCCGCATGGTCACCGCCCGCTCCTGACCCCGGCGGGCTCAGAAGTAGAAGCGGGAGACCGACTCCGCGACGCACACCGGCTTGTCGCCGCCCTCGCGCTCCACCGTCACCACGGCCGTCACCTGCACGCCGTCGGGCACGTCGTCGACCGCCTTCAGCAGCGCCGTCGCGCGCAGGCGCGAGCCGACCGGGACCGGCGCGGGGAAGCGCACCTTGTTCGTGCCGTAGTTGACGCCCATCCGCACCCCGTCCACCCGCATCACCTGCGGCGTCAGGACGGGCAGCAGGGACAGCGTCAGGTAGCCGTGCGCGATCGTCGTCCCGAACGGGCCGGACGCCGCCCGCTCCCGGTCCACGTGGATCCACTGGTGGTCCTCGGTGGCGTCGGCGAACAGGTCGATCCGCTTCTGGTCCACCTCCAGCCAGTCGCTGTACCCGAGCTGCTCGCCCACCGCGGCCCGCAGCTCTTCGACGGAGGTGAAGATCCTCGGCTCTGCCATCCCTGCTCCCTGGTTCCAGGCGCGATCACGGTCATGTCCAAGCGCTTGCTTAGCATGTGCGCGGCGGTGGCCCTTGTCAACGGACCAGTAGGGTTCGGGGGGTGCCGCAGATTCCAGAGAAGATCCACGAGCTCACCGTCGGCCAGCTCTCCGCCCGCAGCGGCGCGGCCGTCTCCGCCCTGCACTTCTACGAGGCCAAGGGCCTGATCACCAGCCGCCGCACCAGCGGCAACCAACGCCGCTACAGCAGGGACGCGCTGCGCCGCGTCGCCTTCGTGCGCGCGGCCCAGCGCGTCGGCATCCCCCTCGCCACCATCCGGCAGGCACTCGCCGAGCTGCCGGAGGAGCGGACGCCCACCCGCGAGGACTGGGCGCGGCTCTCCCGGACCTGGCGGGCCGAACTGGACGCCCGCATACAGCAGCTCGCCCGGCTCCGCGACCACCTCACCGACTGCATCGGCTGCGGATGCCTCTCCCTCAAGACGTGCGTCCTGTCCAACCCGGACGACGTGCTCGGCGAGCGCCTCGCCGGCTCCCGGCTCCTGCCGGTGCGCCTTCCCCAGGACGGTGACGAGGGCGCGCGGGAGGAGGCGTAGGGCCTACTCGTACTCCGTACCGCCCTTCCGGGTCAGGTACGCGGGGCTGACCGCCTTGGCGATCGCCCGGCCGCCGACCACCGGGCTGTGCCGCTCGGTGGCCGGGCGGATCACCACGCCCTCCCGCAGGTGCAGGCCGCGTCCCGACACGGTCTCCCGCCCCGACGCCAGCTCCATCACGGTCGCGATGTCGTACGGGCCGCTGAACAGCACCGGCACGAGCGGCAGTTCACCGTCCAGCACCTCGTGCAGTTCCGCCGCGTCCAGCCGCCGCACCTGCCCGGCGACCTCCACGGACACGTCGAACACGGCGTACCCGAGCCGGTCGGCGCGGGCGTCGGCGCCGTGGGAGAGGTCCTGCACCCCGGCCCCGTACACCTCGCCGAACACGCCGACCCTGGTCGCGCCGAACCGCCTCGCCAGCCGCGCCGCCGCCTCCGGTGCGCCGTGCCCGCGCACCGCGCGCCAGTACACGTTGCGCGGGTCCTCCCGGAGCGCCAGGCCCTTGGCGCCGAAGCCCTTAGAGGAGACCTGCACCCGGTCGCCTTCGGCGTGGTACGTCATCAGGCAGGCCGTGCCGTGCACCTTCTCCGTCAGGACGACGGGCTCGCCCGGCGCGAACAGGTCCGGGTAGCGCTGGATGTTCTCCACGTCGCCCCACGGCAGCAGATCGGGCGCGGACTCCACGTCGCCGCTCATGCTCGTGGGTACCGGCGGCACCCACTTGGTGATGCCGAGCAGCTCCGCGAAGTCCGTACGGTCCCGCGCCGCCGCCACCAGGTCCACCCCGGCCAGCGCGCGCGGGCGGCACACGAGCCCCTGCGACAGCTCGCCGCGCAGCCGCACCGCCTTCACCCGGTTCGCCGCCGACCCGGCCAGCCGCCCGGTCAGCCCCAGCTCCTCGATGAGCGGCGCGGGCAGGACCGCCTGCTCCGGGATGTACACGGCGGCGTCGCCCGTGCGGTAGGCGCCCTTGGCGACGACCGCCCGGTACAGGCCCACCTGGGCCAGTTCGAGGGCGTCGGCGTCGGGATGCTCGTGGACGGTCAGCAGTTCGGCGGTGACGCGCAGCGTGGACATGGCGCGGCTCCTCATGGTCGGTGGATCGGTCACCGCCACTGTCGCCGCGCGGAATCCGGATGCTCACCCGGTTTTCCCGCTGCTACGGTCGGTCCGCCCAAGCGCCCTGCGGGCCGCCCCCGCCGGCCGGTCCGTACGCCCGGGAAAGCCAGGTCCGTACGCTCCCGAAAGGCTCCGTCCCTCACCCCACGGCGGCCAGTTCCCGCACCGTCCGGGCCGCGCGGCGGCGGGCCGCCGCGAGGGCCTCGGGCGACAGGACGGGCGCCGGGACGAGCACCCCGCAGTCCCCGCAGACCGGGCCGCACGCCTCGTCCCGGCCGTCCCACCGCCAGACGAACCGGTCGCCGCCGCACACCGGGCAGCACCCGCCGGGCCCCGCCTCCAGGGCCGCGATCAGCCGCCGCAGCGCCTCGCCCAGCGGCAGGTCCGGGTGCGTGGACGGGTCCACGCACCGCGCCACGCCGTTGCCGCCCCAGGTGCGGCGGTGCCAGTCGTCGAGCGGGCCCGGGGTGCGCAGCCCCAGGTGCTTCTCCCTGCGGCGCCGCTCCGCGAACCGCCGCTCGTAGGCGAGCCACACGGCCCGCGCCTCCTCCACCTCGTCCAGCGCGGCCACCAGCCGCGCCGGATCGAGGTCCCGGTCCTCGGGTCCGAACCCGTGCCGCCCGCACAGGTGGTCCCAGGTCGCCCGGTGCCCGTACGGCGCGAACCGCTCCAGGCACTTGCGCAGCGAGTAGCGCCGCAGCGCCACATCGCATCCCGGATCACGAACCTGTCTGGCGAGACTCCGGAAACCGGCCATCGCTCCGCCACCTCCGTCGCTGGTACTTCGGCGTCGTTGAAGAGACGTACGGGTGCCCGTTCCGGCTCCATCGAAAATCGACAGGGGTCCGATCTCCGCCACGTCCCCCCACTGGTACGGAAGGGCCGCGCGCGGCGCTCGACCCGGCGCGCCACGGGAATGTGACGTCCCGTCACCCGTTGGCGCGGCACCCGCGCCCCGTTCAGCGGTACAGCAGGTACTCCTCGCGCACCGCCCGGAACGCGGCCAGATCCCGCTCCCACGCCGCCGCCACCTCGTCGGGACCGGCGCCCGCGTCGATCAGCGTCCGCACGGTCGCCGTGCCGGTCAGCTTGTCGATCCAGCGGTCGGCGCGCCACGCGAACCCGCTCCACGTCCGCTTCGCCGTCACCAGCAGCCCGATCCCGGTCCGTACGGGGTCGAACGCCGCCCGGTCGTGGACGTGCAGCTGCACCCCGCCGACCGTCTTCCCCTGGAACTTCGAGAACACGGGCGCGAAGTACGCCTCCCGGAACGCGACGCCCGGCAGGTCCAGGGCGTTCGCCGCCTCCGCCCACCGCCGGTCCACGCCCTCGGCGCCCAGCAGCTCGAACGGCCGGGTCGTGCCGCGCCCCTCCGACAGGTTCGTGCCCTCGAACAGGCAGGTCCCGCCGTACACGAGCGCCGTGTCGGGCGTCGGCATGTTCGGGCTCGGCGGCACCCACGGCAGCCCCGTCGCGTCGAACGGGTCCCGGCGCCGCCACCCCGACATCCGCACGGTCTCCAGCGGCACGGGCCGCGCCAGGAACTCGGCGTTGAACAGCAGCGCCAGCTCCGCCACGGTCATCCCGTGCACCTGCGCGATCGGCTCCCGGCCCACGAACGTCGCGTACGCGCGGTCCAGCACCGGCCCCAGTGCGGCCCGCCCGCCGACCGGATTGGGCCGGTCAAGGACGACGAACCGTTTCCCCGCCAGCTCCGCGGCGACCATGCAGTCGTACATGGTCCAGATGTACGTGTAGAAGCGCGCGCCCGCGTCCTGGATGTCGAACACGACCGTGTCCACGCCCGACGCGGCGAACACGTCCGCCAGCGCGCGCCCGCTCTTGCCGTACGTGTCGTACACCGGCAGCCCGGTCGCCGGGTCGTCGTACCGGCCCTCCGAGCCGCCCGCCTGGGCGGTGCCCCGGAAGCCGTGCTCGGGCCCGAACACCGCGACCAGGCGCACCCGTTCGTCAGCGTGCATCACGTCGACGATGTGCCGTACGTCTGCGGTGACCCCGGTCGGGTTGGTCACCACGCCCACCCTCTGCCCGTCGAGCACCCCGTACCCGTCGGCCGCCAGCCGGTCGAAACCGGTCCGCACCCGCCGCCCGGCACCCGCCCCGGCCGCCCCCGCGGCCTCGGCCGCCGCCTCGGCGGCCCCGGCTCCGGCGCCCGGCGCCGCCGCCCCCGTCGCGCCGGCCACCGCCAGCGCACCCCCCGCCACCGCCAGCAGACCCCTTCTGGACACGCTCATGGGAGACCTCCGTGATCGTTCCGTCACGCTCGGGCATGAGACCTCGCAGGCTAGCGCGGCACCCCTTCCCGCTGGACATACCGACCGGTTAGTCTGCCCGTCGTACGGCCGGTCCTCGCGGTCGGCCTCCCGGTGGGAACACGGCGAAGGGATTGCGGGCATGAGCACGTTCCAGGGCGCACACGTGGTCGTCACAGGGGCGGGCGGCGGCATCGGCGCCGCGCTGGCGCGCCGGTTCGCCGCCGAGGGCGCCCGCGTCGTCGTCAACGACCTCGACCCGGAGCGCGCCAAGGCCGTCGCCGACGAGATCGGCGCCGTCCCGCTGCCCGGCGACGCCTCCGCCGTCGTGGACGAGGCCCGCGACGCCCTGGACGGCACCGTCGACGTCTACTGCGCCAACGCCGGGCTCGCCTCGCCCGGTGACGCCTTCGCCGACGAGGAGGTGTGGGCGGCCGCCTGGGACGTGAACGTCATGGCCCATGTCCGCGCCGCCCGCGCCCTGCTGCCAGGCTGGCTGGATCGGGGCTCCGGCCGGTTCGTGTCCACCGTCTCGGCGGCCGGGCTGCTGACCATGATCGGCGCCGCCCCGTACAGCGTGAGCAAGCACGGCGCGTACGCCTTCGCGGAGTGGCTGTCCCTCACGTACCGGCACCGGGGGATCAAGGTCCACGCGATCTGCCCCCAGGGCGTGCGCACGGACATGCTCAGCGCCGCCGGAACGGCCGGGGAACTGGTCCTCGCCCCCACCGCCATCGAGCCCGACGACGTCGCGGAGGCGCTGTTCGCGGGGATGGCGGAGGACCGGTTCCTGATCCTCCCGCACCCCGAGGTCGCCGACTACTACCAGGTCCGCGCGGCCGACCCGGAGCGCTGGCTCGGCGGGATGAACCGGGTCCAGCGGACCTGGGAGGCCACCGGGCGGTGATCCTGGTACGGACTAGTGGGAAGATCGGTCGGGCGACCAGCCGACCGGACGACGACGAGGAGAGGTGGCGGCACATGGCCAGGACGACGGACGGGAGCGGCACCACACCCGTCCCCCGCAGGCTGCTGGCCGCCGCCACCCGCCTCTTCGCCGAGCGGGGCTACGACCGGACCTCCGTCCAGGAGATCGTCGAGGCGGCCGGTGTCACCAAGGGCGCCCTCTACCACTACTTCGGGTCCAAGGAGGACCTGCTGCACGAGGTGTACGCGCGCGTGCTGCGCCTCCAGCAGGAGCGGCTCGACGCCTTCGCGGACGCCGACGCGCCGGTGGAACAGCGGCTGCGGGACGCGGCGGCCGACGTCGTCGTCACCACCATCGAGAACCTGGACGACGCCGCCATCTTCTTCCGCTCCATGCACCATCTGAGCCCGGAGAAGAACCGGCAGGTCCGCGCCGAGCGGCGGCGCTACCACGAGCGGTTCCGCGCCCTGATCGAGGAGGGCCAGCGCTCCGGCGTGTTCTCGTCGGCCACCCCGGCCGACCTGGTGGTGGACTACCACTTCGGCTCGGTGCACCACCTGTCCACCTGGTACCGGCCCGACGGCCCCCTCGGCCCCCGCGAGGTCGCCGACCACCTCGCCGACCTCCTGCTGCGCGCCCTGCGCCCGTAGGGCCCCGCGCCGTTCGGCTCGCGCCGTTCGGGGCCGCGCGCCTCGGGTGTCGCGCCGTTCGCCCCGCGCCGCCGCCCGGGCCCCGGCCGCGCCGGGGCCCGGGCTCACGTCACGCGTACCGCTTCAGCTCGCGCCGGGCCAGGGACCGCTGGTGGACCTCGTCCGGCCCGTCGGCGAGCCGGAGCGTCCGGGCCGACGCCCACAGCTCCGCCAGCGGGAAGTCCTGGCTGACCCCGCCCGCCCCGTGCAGCTGCACCGCCCGGTCGATGATGTCCACGACCGTGCGCGGCGTCGCGATCTTGATGGCCTGGATCTCCGTGTGCGCGCCCCGGTTGCCGACCGTGTCCATCAGCCACGCCGTCTTCAGCACCAGCAGCCGCAGCTGCTCGACGGCGACCCGGGCGTCCGCGATCCACGCGTGCACCTGCCCCTGCGCGGCGAGCGGCTTCCCGAAGGCCGTACGGGACACGGCGCGGCGGCACATCAGCTCGATCGCCCGCTCCGCCATGCCGATCAGGCGCATGCAGTGGTGGATGCGGCCGGGCCCGAGCCGGGCCTGCGCGATGGCGAACCCGCCGCCCTCCTCGCCCACCAGGTTCGCGACCGGCACCCGCGCCCCGTCGAACACGACCTCGGCGTGCCCGCCGTGGGAGTGGTCCTCGTACCCGTACACCCGCATCGCCCGCCGCACCTCGACGCCCGGCGTGTCGCGGGGCACCAGCACCATGGACTGCTGGCGGCGCACATCGGGGTTCCCGGGGCCGGTCTTGCCCATCACGATGAAGATCCGGCAGTCCGGGTTCATCGCCCCGGAGATGTACCACTTGCGGCCGGTGACGACGTACTCGTCGCCGTCCCGCTCGATCCGCGTCTCGATGTTCGTCGCGTCCGACGAGGCGACCTCCGGCTCGGTCATCGCGAACGCGGACCGGATCTCCCCGGCGAGCAGCGGCTCCAGCCACCGCTTGCGCTGCTCCTGGGTGCCGAACTGGGCGAGGACCTCCATGTTGCCCGTGTCCGGGGCGGCGCAGTTCAGGGCGGTCGGCGCGAGGTGCGGGGAGCGGCCGGTGATCTCCGCGAGCGGCGCGTACTGGAGGTTGGTGAGCCCGGCGCCGTACTCCTCGTCCGGCAGGAACAGGTTCCACAGCCCCCGCCGCCGCGCCTCGGCCTTCAGCTCCTCCACCACCGGCGGGGTGTCCCACGGGGAGGCGAGCTTCGCCCGCTGCTCCTCGGCGACGGCCTCGGCCGGGTACACGTGCGCCGTCATGAAGTCGAGCAGCCGCTCCCGCAGCTCCTCGGTGCGCGCGTCCATCGCGAAGTCCATGGTCAGCCCTCCTGAAGGGTGGTGAGGCCGTGCTCGATGAAGAGGGGGACCAGCTCCCCGATCCGGTCGAATCCCGCGCCGACCGTCTGGCCGAGCGTGTACCGGTAGTGGATGCCCTCCAGGATCACGGCGAGCTTGAACCAGGCGAACGCCGTGTACCAGGCGAGCCGCGACACGTCCCGGCCGGACCGGGCGGCGTACCGCTCGACCAGCTCGCCCGCCGCCGGGTGCCCGGCGGCCGACGCCGTGGTGGAGATGACGCCCCCCGGAATGTCCAGCGGCGTGCTGTACATGACGAGCAGCCCCAGGTCGGTGAGCGGGTCGCCGAGGGTGGACATCTCCCAGTCGAGGACGGCGGTGATCCGGTCGTCGTCGCCGATGAGGACGTTGTCGAGGCGGAAGTCGCCGTGGACGACGGCCGGCGCGGGCGATTCGGGCAGCTCGCGCCCGAGCGCGGCGTGCAGCTCGTCGATCCCGGCCAGCTCCCGGCCGCGCGACGCGGCGAGCTGCTTGCCCCAGCGGCGCAACTGCCGGTCCAGGAACCCGTCGGGCCGCCCGAAGTCCCCGAGGCCCACCGCCTCCGGGTCCACCGCGTGCAGCTCGACCAGCGTGTCCACCAGGCCCAGCACGGCCGCCCTGGTCCGCTCGGCGCCCAGCGGGGCGAGCTGCGCGGCCGTCCGGTACGGGGTGCCGGGCACGAAGTCCATCACGTAGAACGGCGCCCCGAGCACCGACTCGTCCTCGCACAGCAGCAGCGGCCGGGGCACCGGCACGGCGGTCGGGTGCAGGGCGCTCAGGACGCGGTGCTCGCGCCGCATGTCGTGCGCGGTGGCCAGGACGTGGCCGAGCGGCGGGCGGCGGACGACCCACCGCCGGGTGCCGTCGGTGACGGCGTACGTCAGGTTGGAGCGGCCGCCCTCGATGAGCCTCGCGTCGAGCGGGCCGCTCACCAGGCCGGGCCGCTCGCGGTCCAGCAGCGCGCGCAGCCGCTCCGGGTCGAGACCTGGCGGCGGGGCAGAGCTCATGGTGCGCACCTTTCGGGGCGGGGACGAGGCTACCCGGGCATCATGACCGACCAGTCGGTATGTCGTCCACCCCCGGGTGCGCCGGGCGCGGGCCCGCTCGGGTGCCCGTCCCCGGCCCCCCGCCCGCGCGGGCTCAGACGTTGCAGGCCACCGCCCGGCCGCCGTACATCGCCGTCGGCGGCCGCAGCGGCCCGACGGCCCGCAGCGCACCGGTCGCCAGGAGGGGCGTGCCGCCGTGGAAGACCAGGTCACCGGTGAAGACGACGCCCCGCTCCGGCGGGCGCACCATCGTGTCGCCCGCCGTGCGTGCCACGCCGGGGTGGATGAACCGCACCTCCACGCCGCCCGCGTGCAGCGTCAGCCGCTCCGTGTACGTCACGGTGGGCGCCGTGATCCGACGTCGCCGAAGTCGGTCCGCGGCCGGATCAGGTGCGGCTGCTGCCGCCCGGCGGCCAGCACCTCGCGGCCGCGCGCCTCCGGCCCGGCGACGGCCGCCCCGGCGCGGAGACGGAGTCGCCGTACGTGTGGCCGCCGTGGTGGGTGTTGAGTGGACAGGCGGACCTGCCGGTTCGGGACGGCGGGGGACGGCGGGGACAGGGCTGCTTCAGTCGCGCGCACGCGCGGCCGGGACGGAGGCGGGTGCCGGATCCGGTGCCGTGGTCAGTGGTCGTCCCAGTGCCCGTCGTGGGCGGCGTGGCGGTGGCCGTCGTGCACGTAGTCCGTGTGGTCCCCGTGCGCGACCGCCGGGTGGCCGCACCCGTCACCGTGCTCGTGGGCGTGGCCGCTGTGCGCGATGTGCTCGCCCGGCTCGCACTCGTCCCAGTGCCCGGAGTGCTCGCGGTGCAGGTGCCCGTCGTGGGCGTAGTCGACGTGGTCGCCGTGGACCACGGACCGGTGGCCGCAGGCAGGACCGTGGACGTGGGAGTGCGCCTGGTGTTCCTGATGCAGGACCGTCATGGCAGTTCCTCGGTGGGAGGGCCGCTAACACTCCCAGGTTATCCCTGTTTGCCGGGATGATCCCCTTGGGGGAGGGTCGTCCCATGAAGGCGATCAGCTACGCCCGCTACGGCGGCCCCGAGGTCCTGGAGTACGGCGACCGCCCCGACCCGAAGGTGGGCCCCGACGAGGTCCTGGTCAAGGTGCGCGCGGCGTCCGTCAACCCGGTGGACTGGAAGTGCCAGGCCGGTTACCTGGACACGATCCTGGACGCCTTCTTCCCGGTCGTCCCCGGCTGGGACGTGTCCGGCGTGGTCGTCCAGCCCGGCGTGTCCGTGCCCGAGTACGGCGTCGGCGACGAGGTGATGGGGTACGTCCGGGAGGACGTCCTGTGCCACGGCACGTTCGCCGAGTACGTCGCGGCGCCCGTCCGCACCCTCGCCCGCAAGCCCCGCACCCTGGGTTTCGAGGAGGCCGCCGCGCTGCCCCTGGCCGGCCTCACCGCGTACCAGGCGCTCCGCACGGCCCTGCGCGTACGGGACGGGGAGACCGTGCTGGTCCACGCGGCGACCGGCAGCGTCGGCTCGCTGGCCGTGCAGATCGCCCGGCACCTGGGCGCGCGGGTGCTGGGCGGGGTCCGGGAGGCGGGCGCCGACCGGGTGCGGGAGCTGGGCGGCGAGCCGGTCGTGTACGGCGACGGGTTCACCCGCCGGGTGCGCGAGCTGGCCCCGCACGGGGTGGACGCCGTCCTGGACACGGTGGGCGGTGAGCCCCTGAAGAGCTCCCCGAAGGTGCTGGCCCCGGAGGGCCGCCTCGCCTCCATCGCGGACGGCGAGGTGGTGGGCCTGGGCGGCCTGTACTTCTGGGTGCGGCCGGACGCCGACGACCTGACGGCCCTGGCGGACCTCGCCGAGGGCGGCGTGCTGACGGTGCGGGTGGCCCGGACGTACCCGCTGGAGCAGGCGGCCGAGGCCCAGCGCGCGGCGATGGGGGGCGGCCTGGGCGGCAAGGTCGTGGTCACGGTCCCCGACCACTGAGGCATTCGGCAGCCCTGGCGGCCCGGCGCGACCGCCCGTAAGGGACCGCCCGCACGGGAACCGCCGACCACCGTCCACAGGCCGCCCTGTCCGCTGCCCGCACGGAAACCGCAGGCCACGGCCCGTACGCCCGCCAGGCCGGCCACGGCCCGTACGCACGCCGAGGTCGGCCACCGCCCGTACGTTCGCCCCTCACACCACCACCGCCACCGCGAACCCCGCCAGCGCCACCGTGCACAGCGCGGCGGCCACCGCGGCCGGCATCCCCAGGGCGCGCGGGCGCGCCCGCCCCAGCGCGGCGATCCGCCGCTGCGCCACCACCAGGAACGCCACCCACACCAGGAGCGAGAGCCCCGCGCCCAGCACCCCGGCCGCCGAGACGTCCCCGCCGTGCACGGACTGCCGGGCGGCCAGCACGGCGGCGACGGTGCACGACAGCGTCGTACGGCGCCACGCCAGCCGCGTACGCTCCGGCTGAAGGCCCGGGTCGCGCCCTCCCGGCGAAGGCGTCACCCCGTCCACCCGAACAGCACCACCAGCACCATCGCCAGCGCCACCAGCCCCACCGCCAGGCTCAGCACCGCCGGGAACCGGCTCACCGGCAGGTCCTCGCCGCGCCGCATCGCCCGCTCGCACCGCACCCAGTGGTTGACCGCCCGCAGCGCGCACAGCGCCCCCGCCCCCAGCAGGACGAGCGCCATCCCCACCCGCACGCCCCACCGCAGGTCCGGCAGGAACTGGTCCACCGCGAACCCGCCGCCCACGAGCGCGAGACCGGTCCGCAGCCAGGCGAGGAACGTCCGCTCGTTGGCGAGCGAGAACCGGTAGTCCGGCGTCTCGCCCTCCTCCCGCAGCCGCTGCGGCGACAACCACAGCCGCACGCTCCGCCCGACGTCACGCACCGCGCCGTACGCTCCGTCCCGGCTCACCCGCGCCCAGCTCCCGCACAACGCGCAGCCGCTCCCACGCCGCGAGGCCGTCCGGCACCCACGTCCACTCGCCGAGCCGCCGCTCCAGCTCCTCCTCCGTCAGGAACGCGTGCCAGGCGACCTCCTCCACCTGCGGCGACACCGGCAGGTCGCAGCGCACCTCGTACACCCGCGACCACCACGAGCCGCGCCCGCCGGGCCCGTCGTCGTACAGGAACGACAGCACCGGCACCGGCTGGTCGAGGCCGCTCACCCCCAGCTCCTCCTCGGCCTCCCGCAGCGCCGCCGCGTCGTACGACTCGCCCGCGCCGACGACCCCGCCGACGAACATGTCGTACTGCGACGGGAAGAGCAGCTTCGACGCCGTGCGGCGGTGCACGAAGATCCGGTCGGCACGGTCCCGTACGAGGACGAACGCGCAGCGGTGGCGCAGCCCGCGCGCGTACACCTCCCCGCGCGGCAGCCGCCCCACCACCTCGTCCTGCTCGTCCACGATGTCGAGGATCTCCTCGGCGGGCGATGCGTTCACAGCCGGCACTCTCCTTCTCGCGCTTCCGCGTTCCTGCGTTCCTGTGTACCTGCGTTGCCGCCACGTGCTCCGCCACGGGACTTCTTCGGCCGCTTCGGAGGGTTGACGCGGTTACCGCCGCGTACGGAAGATGCGGACCACTCCGATCATCCCCCGGAAGGACGGAAAACCGATGGCCTACGACGCTGACGTGATCGTGATCGGCGCGGGCCTCGCCGGCCTCGTCGCCACCGCCGAACTGGTCGCCGCGGGACGCAGCGTCATCCTCCTCGACCAGGAACCGGAGCGGTCCATCGGCGGCCAGGCCCACTGGTCCTTCGGCGGTCTTTTCCTGGTGGACTCGCCCGAGCAGCGCCGTATGCGCGTCCGCGACAGCCGCGACCTGGCGCTCCAGGACTGGCTGGGCACGGCCGGGTTCGACAGGCCCGAGGACCACTGGCCGCGCCGCTGGGCGGAGGCGTACGTGGACTTCGCGGCCGGTGAGAAGCGCGCCTGGCTGCACCGGCGGGGCGTCCGCTTCTTCCCCGTCGTCGGCTGGGCCGAGCGCGGAGGCTACGACGCCACCGGGCACGGCAACTCCGTCCCGCGCTTCCACATCACCTGGGGTACGGGCCCCGGCCTCGTCGCCCCGTTCGAGCGCCGCGTCCGCGACGGCATCGCCCGGGGGCTCGTACAGGCCCGGTTCCGCCACCGCGTCACCGGCCTCGGGCGCACCGGGGGCGTGGTGGACACGGTGAGCGGGGAGATCCTGGAGCCGTCGGACGCCCCGCGCGGCACGGCCAGCAGCCGCGAGGTCACCGGCGCGTTCGAGTACCGCGCGCAGGCGGTCGTCGTCACCTCCGGCGGCATCGGCGGCAACCACGACCTGGTCCGCGCCCAGTGGCCCGAGCGGCTCGGCACCCCGCCGCAGCGGATGCTGTCCGGGGTGCCCGCGCACGTGGACGGGCTGATGCTGGGCATCGCGGAGGCGGCGGGCGCGCACCACATCAACCGCGACCGCATGTGGCACTACACCGAGGGCGTCGAGAACTGGAACCCGGTCTGGGCCCGCCACGGCATCCGCATCCTGCCCGGCCCCTCCTCGCTGTGGCTGGACGCGCTCGGCCGCCGCCTGCCCGTGCCGCTGTTCCCCGGCTTCGACACGCTCGGCACGCTGGAGCACATCATGCGGACCGGCCACGAGCACACCTGGTTCATCCTCGACCAGAAGATCATCGGCAAGGAGTTCGCGCTGTCCGGCAGCGAGCAGAACCCGGACCTCACCGGCAAGTCCGTACGGGACGTCATCGGCCGCGCCCGCGCCGACGTGCCCGCGCCGGTGCGGGCGTTCATGGAAAAGGGCGTGGACTTCGTCGTGGAGCGCGACCTGTCCGCCCTGGTGCGCGGCATGAACGCGCTCACGGGCGAGCCGCTGATCGACGAGGACGCGCTGCGCCGCGAGATCGTCGCCCGCGACCGGGAGATCGCCAACCCGTTCACCAAGGACCTCCAGGTCACCGCCATCCGGGGCGCCCGCAGATACCTCGGCGACCGGCTGATCCGCACGGCCGCCCCGCACCGCATCCTCGACCCGAAGGCGGGCCCGCTCATCGCCGTGCGGCTGAGCGTCCTCACCCGCAAGTCGCTGGGCGGCCTGGAGACGGACCTGTCGTCGCGTGTCCTCACGGCCGGGGGCGATCCGCTGCCGGGCGTGTACGCGGCGGGCGAGGCGGCCGGCTTCGGCGGGGGCGGCGTCCACGGCTACCGCGCCCTGGAGGGCACCTTCCTCGGCGGCTGCCTGTTCTCCGGCCGGACAGCCGGCCGCGAGGCGGCCCGAGCGGTGTCCTGACGGCCCGCCGGGCCACCGCCCCACGCCCTTACGCCCCCTCAGGGACCGGGGTGCCCTGGTGGTAGTACAGCCGCCACGGCGCGCCCGTGCCGTCGGTGGCCGCGCGCCAGAGGGAGGAGCGGCGGGCGCGGCGGCCGTCCATGACCGTCTCGTACGTCAGGTGCACCACGCCCGGCGCGAGCAGCACCCCGCTCATGCCGGACACCCTGTACGCGGGCCCGTCCGCCGCGCTGCCATCCATCTCCGGCAGCTCCGCCAGCATCTCGTCCCGCGTCCAGCGCCGCCCCGACCGGCCGACCTCGGTGAAGTCCGGGTCCAGCAGCCGCGCCGCCTCCGCCCTCGACGACCGTACGGCCGGGTCCGCCAGCCGCAGTTCGCCCGCGAGGGCCGCGGCGACCGGGTCCAGGACCTCGGCCACGCGGAACCGTTCCGCCACCACCCGGGTCGTGTCGTCCACCGTGAAGCCCGGGTCCCCGAGCGCGGCCCGCATGGCGTCGCCGTGCCAGAACCTCTCGTGCGCGGCCCGCCAACGGGCCACCGTCCGGTGGCCCTCGCCCTCGTCCACGGCGTGCCGCAGGTCCACCTCGGCGAGCGGCAGCACCCGCACCTCCGTCACCTCGACCACGGCGACCGGCCGGCCCGCGGAGTCGAGCAGCGCCGACCGCGTACCGGCCACCGGCAGGGGCTCGCCCTCCCTCTCGTACTCCGCGAGCAGACCGGTCGTCGTCGTCTTCGCCCCGGTCAGGACGGCGGCCACCAGCCGGTCGCGCAGCGGGCCGGGGAAGGCGAGTTCGTACGGGGGCAGGCCGAGGTGGTGATCCGTCATGCGCCGTAGCGTGACACGGAAGCGGGCCGGGGCGCACTCCGATCAGAAGGCGCCCCGGCCCGGTCGGGCGGCGTCGCCCTACAACACCAGCGACAGCAGCAGCACGAACACGATGCCGACGACCGAGATGATCGTCTCCATCACCGACCAGGTCTTGACCGTCTGGCCGACGTCCATGCCGAAGTACTCCTTCACCAGCCAGAACCCGGCGTCGTTGACGTGGCTGAAGAACAGCGACCCGGCGCCGATCGCCAGCACCAGCAGCGCCGCGTGGGAGGCGGACATGTCGGCGGCGAGCGGCGCGACCAGACCGGCCGCGGAGATCGTCGCCACGGTCGCGGAACCGGTCGCGAGGCGGATCGCCACCGCGATCAGCCAGCCGAGCAGCAGGGCGGGAATCGCCCAGTTCTCCGACAGGTCGAGGATCATCCGGCCCACGCCGATGTCGATCAGCGTGGTCTTGAAGCCGCCGCCCGCGCCGACGATCAGCAGCACACCGGCGATGGGCGCCAGCGACTTCTCCACCGTGCGGGAGATCCGGTCCTGGGTGAACCCGGCCGCGCGGCCCAGCGTGAACAGCCCGACGAGCACGGCCGCGAGCAGCGCGATCAGCGGCGAGCCGATGATGTCCGTGACCCGCTGGACGCCGTGGGACGGGTCGTCCACGACGATGTCCACGAGCGCCTTGACCATCATCAGCACGACCGGCAGCAGCACGGTGGCGACGGTGACCCCGAACCCGGGCCGCTTCACCGGCCCCGCGTCCTCCGTGGTCCGCTGCGGCAGCATGCCGTCGGGCGCGGGGATGTCCACCCAGCGGGCGGCGTACCGGGAGAACAGCGGCCCCGCGATGATCACGGTCGGTATGGCGACGAGGAGGCCCAGCGCGAGCGTGATGCCCAGGTCCGCGCCGAGCGCGTCGATGGCGACCAGCGGGCCGGGGTGCGGCGGGATCAGACCGTGCATCACGGACAGGCCGGCCAGCGCCGGGATGCCGATCCGCATCAGCGAGTAGTTGCCGCGCTTGGCGACCATCAGCACGACCGGGATCAGCAGCACGATGCCGACCTCGAAGAACAGCGGCAGGCCGATCACGGAGGCGATCAGGACCATCGCCCACGGCATGGCCCGCCCGCTCGCCCGCGCCAGGATCGTGTCCACGATCTGGTCGGCGCCGCCCGAGTCGGCGAGGAGCTTGCCGAGGATCGCGCCGAGCGCGACGAGCACACCCACCCCGGCGACCGTCGAGCCGAGGCCGCCGGTGAACGACGAGAGGGTCTTGTCGAGCGGCGCCCCCGCGAAGACGCCCAGCGCCAGCGAACCGATCGTCAGGGCGAGGAAGGCGTGCAGTTTGAACCGGGTGATGAGGACGACGATGAGGGCGATGCCGGCGAGCACGGCGATGCCCAGCCGGGCGTCGCCCGCCGAGGTGATCGGTTCGGCGGCGTCCGCTGCCAGCATCTCCACGCTGAGTCTGGTCACGGTGAGTCCTTGGGAGAGGGGGATCGGGGAGGGGGATCAGGAAGAGGGGGAGCGGGATCAGGAAGGGAAAGGGAGACGGGGGGAGAGGATCAGGGGAACGTGCGGGTCAGCGCGGCCACGGCCCGGTCGGTGATCTCCTCCGGCGAACCGGAGACATCGACGGCCACCCCCGCCTCGTCCTCGCCGAGCGGCTGGAGCGTCGCGAACTGCGAGTCGAGCAGCGCCGTCGGCATGAAGTGGCCGCGCCGCGCCGCCATCCGCTCCTCGATGAGTGCCCGGTCGCCGGTCAGGTGCAGGAACACCACGCCGGGCGCGGCCGCCCGCAGCCGGTCCCGGTACGCGCGCTTCAGCGCCGAGCTGCTCACCACCCCGCCGAGCCTCGCGCGCCCCCCGGCCCACCGGCCGATCGCGTCGAGCCACGGCCACCGGTCCGTGTCGTCCAGCGGGACACCGGCCGACATCTTGGCGATGTTCGCCGGGGGGTGGAAGTCGTCGCCCTCCGCGTACGGCACGCCGAGCCGTTCGGCGACCAGCGGTCCGATGGTGGTCTTGCCGGTCCCGGCGACCCCCATCACCACGACGACCAGGGGCTTGTTCATGGCTGAGTGCCTCACTGTCCAGGTCTGAGCTGTGCGACACCGCGTGCGGCGTCGGAACACTGAAACCCATTGGGTACGACGTATTCAAGTCCCTGTGACGTAATAGTCGTACTTTTTGTTCTCCGTCTTCCGCGGCGCATAGGCTTGCCCCCATGACGACTCAGGCCCAGGGGCTCCATACGCATGTGCTGGACGCCCTGGGTCTCGCGATCACCGCGGGGGAGTACCCGCCCGGCAGCGTCCTGCGCACCGACGACCTGGCCCAGCGGTTCGACGTCTCCCGCACGGTCGTGCGCGAGGTGGTCCGCGTCCTGGAGTCCATGCACCTGGTCGCCTCACGCCGACGCGTCGGCGTGACCGTCCTGCCGACCGAGCGGTGGAACGTGTACGACCCCCAGGTCATCCGCTGGCGGCTCGCCGGCACCGACCGCCCCCGCCAGCTCCGCTCGCTCACCGTCCTGCGCTCGGCGGTCGAACCGGTCGCCGCCGGACTCGCCGCGCTGCACGCCACGCCCGAGCAGTGCCGCGCCCTCACCGAGGAGGCCCTCGGCATGGTCGCCACCTCACGCGGCCGTCGGCTGGAGGCGTACCTCGTGCACGACGTCGCCTTCCACCGGGTCGTCCTCAACGCCTCCGGCAACGAGATGTTCGCCCGCCTCGGCGACGTCGTGGCGGAGGTCCTCACCGGCCGCACCCACCACCACGTCATGTTCGACGACCCCGACCCGGCCGCCGTCACGCTCCACGTCCAGGTCGCGGAGGCCGTACGGGAGCGGGACGCGGTCCGCGCGGAGGAGCTGACCCGGCAGATCGCGCTCGGCGCCCTCCGGGAACTCGACGTCCTCGCCCCCGGCGCCGAGCGCCCCGCCGACCCCGCCCCGCATACCGGCGCGTAACCTCAAAAACGCCTCAGATCTACCCCTACGCCCCTTTTCTGTGACATCAGCCACAGCCAACGGCCCCCTCTGCTGTGACGATGTCCCGCGTGCCCGCCGCCGGACGACCCACCCCGTCACCAGGCGCAGAGCGGCGCACCGCACGATGCTCCCCTCACAAAGGCGAACCCCTCTCCATGAGCGACCGCACGCTGTCCGCGGGCCCCGCCCCGGACACCGCCGCCCCGGCACGCCCGGACGCGCCCCCCGTCGACGCCGGTGACATCGGCTACAGCAAGGACCTCAAGTCCCGGCACGTCAGCATGATCGCCATCGGCGGAGCGATCGGCACCGGTCTCTTCCTCGGTGCGGGCGGCCGCCTGGCGGGCGCCGGACCGTCCCTCGCCATCGCGTACGCGGTCTGCGGCGTCTTCGCCTTCTTCGTCGTCCGCGCCCTCGGCGAGCTGGTCCTCTACCGCACCTCGTCCGGCGCGTTCGTCAGCTACGCCCGTGAGTTCATGGGCGAGAAGGGCGCCTACACGGCCGGGTGGCTGTACTTCCTCAACTGGTCCACCACCGCCGTCGCGGACATCACCGCCGCCGCCACCTACGCCCACTTCTGGTCGATGTTCAGCGACATCGACCAGTGGGTCCTGGCGCTCATCGCGCTCGCGATCGTCCTCGCCGCGAACCTGATCTCGGTGAAGTACTTCGGCGAGATGGAGTTCTGGTTCGCCATCGTCAAGGTCGCCGCCCTGGTGATCTTCATGTGCGTCGGCATCTTCCTCGTCGCCACCTCCCACGACGTCGGCGGCCACACCCCCGGCCTCCACACGATCACCGACAACGGCGGAATCTTCCCGCTCGGCATGCTCCCGCTGCTGCTCGTCGTCCAGGGCGTCGTCTTCGCGTACGCCTCGGTCGAGCTGTGCGGTGTCGCCGCGGGCGAGACCGAGGAGCCCGAGAAGGTCATGCCCCGGGCCATCAACTCGATCATGTGGCGCGTGGGCCTGTTCTACGTCGGCTCGGTCGTTCTCCTGGCGTGGCTGCTCCCGTACACCGCCTACTCCGGCGACCAGAGCCCCTTCGTCACCGTCTTCGACGAGCTCGGCGTGGCAGGCGCGTCCCATGTGATGAACTTCGTCGTCCTCACGGCCGCGCTGTCCAGCCTCAACTCGGGCCTGTACTCCACCGGCCGCATCCTGCGCTCGATGGCGATGGCCGGTTCGGCGCCGAGGTTCACCGCCCGGATGAACCGGGGCCAGGTCCCGTACGGCGGCATCCTCCTCACCGCCGGGTTCGGCGTCCTCGGCGTGGGCCTCAACTACCTGATGCCGGGCGAGGCGTTCGAGCTGGTGCTCAACTTCGCGTCGATCGGCATCATCGGCACCTGGGGCATGATCATGCTCTGCTCGCTGGTGTTCTGGTGGCGCGCCAAGGAGGGCAAGGTCACCCGGCCCGCCTACCGGCTGCCGTGGGCCCCGTACACGCAGATCGTCACACTGCTGTTCCTGGCGTCGGTGCTGTTCCTGATGTGGTGGGGCGGCGGTGTCGGCCGCACCACCGTGGCGTGCGTCCCGCTGATCGCCGCGCTGCTGGTGGGCGGCTGGTTCCTGGTCCGCAAGCGGGTGGCGGCGCTGGCGGCGGGGCGCGAGGACTGAACCCCGCACGGCTCGTCCCGTACGCCTCCACGGCTCACCCGGGCGGCCACGCGAGCCCCAGCCGGCTCTCGAACCGCACGGGTGAGCCGTCGTACGGGTCGGTGAACTCCAGGACGCGCGCCAGCAGCCGCAGCGGGCGCGCGTAGTCCTCGGGCCCGTCCTCCCGGACCACCGGATACAGCGGGTCGTCCAGGATCGGCACGCCCAGCGCGCTCATGTGGACGCGCAGCTGATGGGTGCGGCCCGTCTCCGGGACGAGCCGGTACCGGGCGAGGCCGCCCCGCCGCTCGACCAGTTCGATGCGGCTCTCGCTGTTCGGCTCGGCGCCGGGCACCTCGTACGCGGCGACGACCCCGCGCTCCTTGACGATGTGGCTCCGCACGGTCACCGGCAGCGCCAGGTCCGGGTCGTACGGGGCGAGCGCCTCGTACTCCTTGCGGACCCGCCGGTCTCGGAACAGCGTCTGGTACGCGCCCCGGTCCTCGGGCCGTACGACGAACAGCACAAGACCGGCGGTCAGCCGGTCCAGCCGGTGCGCGGGCTGGAGGTGCGGCAGTCCCAGGCCCCGCCGCAGCCGGGCGAGGGCCGTCTCGGTCACATGGCGGCCGCGCGGGGTGGTGGCCAGGAAGTGCGGCTTGTCCGCCACGACGATCCGCTCGTCGCGGTGGACGACCCCCACCTCGAACGGCACCGGCTCCTCGGGCGGGAACTCCCGGTGGAACCACAGGGTCCGCCCGGCCGCGTACGGCTCGTCGCCCGCCACGGCCCGCCCGTCGGCCCCGACGAACGCCCCGTCGGCGAGCATGGCATCCACCCGGTCCACCCCGATGACGTGCCCGTACCGCTCGGTCAGGTGCTCCCGCAGGGTCGCCCACCGCCCGACGGGCAACCGCACCCGAACAGCGTCCACCCCGTCCCGCTGCCCCAACGGCCCGACACCCCCACGCCCACGACGCCCCATCCCCCCAACCTAACCGACCCCCCACTTCTGGCTCCCGCACGGCCCGGTACCAGTCAACCGGTCCCAGCAGGCGTCCCACAGGACCACGGAAGCCCCCCGGCTGAAGCCGAGACCCTCCGGGGGGGCGGCCACACCGCGGGGCGCCCCGCGCCTCGCGGTGTGGCGGCGACGCACAACCAGCTGTGGCAACTGGCCCGCCAGGGTCCCAGACGGTTGTGGACAGCTGGCTCGCCAGGGGCAGGACGGGTGCCCCGCCGGGAGGGTCGGCACCATGGGTGCCCCGCCCGGAGGGCCCCCACCTGTACGTGAGGCGTTGGACGGCGCCATCCCGCAGGTCCGCTGTGCCCACCCTCCCCCAAGGTCTCGGCTTCGCTCGACCAGAGGGGACCCCCATCGCCCTGGGGGTCCCCCCCTGGACGAAGCCCTTGGGGGAGGACCAGCTGCCCACAGCGGAAGCGGCCCCGCAAGGCCGCACCCCCCATTACAGGGCAGCCGGGGCGCGCCAGGCACCGGGGCACAGGGCTCACCCCGCAAGACCAGCCCGCCCCGCAAGACCAGCCCCCCCCCCGCACGGGCGCTCGGGGTCACCGCGCAGGTACCACGACCTCCCGCACACCACGCCCAGCGCCCCCGCCCACCACCCGCACACGGAACTCCCCGGCACCCCCGGCCGAGACCACCCGCACCGCCCCGCCCTCACCCCGCACCACGGAGAACCGCCCCGCCTCCGCCCCGGAGCGATCCGGCACCACCACCGTCACCCCGTCCGCGTCGGGCTGGACCAGCAGGGTCAGACCTTCCAGCCAGTCCCCGTCGGGCCGCTGGTCGTCCGCTCCCAGCGGCAGCACCGCCCCGGGCCGCACGTACAGCGGCAGGCTGTCGTACCCGTGCCGTTCCCGCCGCCACCCCGGCCCCGTCACCCGCTCCCCGGTCAGCAGATGCGTCCACGTCCCGGCCGGCAGGTAGAACTCGACCTCCCCGTCCGCCGAGAACACCGGCGCCACCAGCAGATCCGGCCCGAGCATGTACTGCCGGTCCAGGGTCCGGCACCCCGGATCGCCGGGGAACTCCACCAGCATGGGCCGCATCAGCGGCACCCCGGTCCGGTGCGCCTCCACCGCCGCCCCGTACAGGTACGGCATCAGCCGGTGCTTCAGCTCCGTGAACTGCCGCGCGACGTCCACCGCCTCGTCGCCGAACTCCCACGGCACCCGGTACGACATGTTCCCGTGCAGCCGACTGTGCGACGACAGCAGCCCGAACGCCAGCCACCGCTTGAACACCGCGGGCTCCGGCGTCCCCTCGAACCCGCCGATGTCATGGCTCCAGAACCCGAACCCGGACAGCCCCAGCGAGAGACCGCCGCGCAGCGACTCCGCCATCGCCTCGAACGACGCGAAGCAGTCGCCGCCCCAGTGGACCGGGTACTGCTGGCCGCCCGCCGTCGCGGACCGCGCGAACAGCACCGCCTCCCCTCGCCCGCGCTCCCGCTCCAGCAGCTCGAACACGCACTGGTTGTACAGGTGGGTGTAGTAGTTGTGCATCCGCTCCGGATCGGAGCCGTCGTGCCAGACCACGTCGGTCGGGACGCGCTCCCCGAAGTCCGTCTTGAAGCAGTCCACGCCCTGGTCGAGCAGGACCTGCAGCTTCTCCTGGTACCAGGCGCGCGCCGCCGGACTGGTGAAGTCCACCAGCGCCATCCCGGCCTGCCACAGGTCCCACTGCCAGATGTCGCCGTTCGGCCGCCGCACCAGATGCCCGAGCGCCGCTCCCTCCGCGAACAGCGTGGACTTCTGCCCGATGTACGGGTTGATCCACATGCTCACCCGCAGCCCGCGCTGCTTGAGCCGCGCCAGCATGCCCGCCGGGTCGGGGAAGGTCTCCGGGTCCCACTGGAAGTCCGACCACTGGTACTCGCGCATCCAGAAGCAGTCGAAGTGGAACACCGACAGCGGGATCTTCCGCTCCGCCATCCCGTCGACGAACGACGTGACGGTCTCCTCGTCGTACGAGGTGCAGAACGACGTGGTCAGCCACAGCCCGAACGACCAGGCGGGCGGGAGCGCCGGGCGGCCCGTCAGCGCCGTGTAGCGGTTCAGGACCTCCTTCGGCGTCGGCCCGGCCACCACGTAGTACTCCAGCGTCTGGTCCTCGACGCTGAACTGCACCTGCCCCACCGACTCGGAGCCCACCTCGTACGACACCCGGCCCGGGTGGTTGACGAAGACCCCGTACCCCCGTGACGACAGGTGGAAGGGCACGTTCTTGTACGCCTGTTCGCTGCTGGTGCCGCCGTCGGCCTGCCAGATGTCCACGCTCTGGCCGTTCTTCACGAACGGGGTGAAGCGCTCCCCGAGGCCGTACACGTTCTCGCCGACGGCCAGTGCGAGCTGCGCCACCATGTGGTGCGCCCCGTCCGCGTCCACGACGAACGCGGTGCCCTTCGGTCCGACTTCGGTGAGCCGCCGCCCGTCAGCGTCCAGGAACGTGAGCCCCCACGGCCCGTCCCGGTCGAGCCGTACGGTCAGCGGGCCGCTGGTCAGCTCGGTCACCGAGCCGTCCCGCCGGGTCCGCGCGAAGCCCCCGCCGCCCGCACCCCCGCCCGAGGCCCCGGACCCGCCGCCCGTGCCGGTGGCGCCGGGCAGCGCGAACTCCGGCCCCCGGTGGGCCTTCCCCGCGTGGTGGGTGGCGCGCACGCCGATCACCCCCTCGGCGGGGGAGAAGCACTCCACGGTCAGCAGCGGCGAGTTGAGCGTGTGGCCCCGGTGCTCGACCCGCCTGACCGCCGCGTACGCGGTGAAGTGGTCGGCGCTGACGTGCAGATCGCGCACCTCGGTCGCGTACGAGGCGCGGACCCCGTCACGCATCAGCCAGAAGCCGTCGGTGAACTTCATCGGTGTCCCTGTGTGGTGAGGAGAGCGGTTGCCCGGTCGAGTACGGCGGCGATCCGGTCCAGGGTTTCACGGTCGGCGGCGACGGCCGGCAGCGTCTCGCCCTCACCGGTCCGCCACCCGGCCGCGACGGCCACCGGGTCGCCCCCGCCCGCCGCCCCGGCCGCCAGCGCGGCGGCCCCGACGGCGACGAGTTCGGTCGTACGGGGGATGACGACGGCCCGCCCGGACAGCCGCCGCACCGTCTCCACCCACGCGCGCCCGCGCGCCCCGCCGCCGACGAGCCGCAGCGGCGCGTCGCCCCCGGCCCCGCCGGGCAGCGCGTCCAGGGCGCGCAGCAGCGCGAACACGGCGCCCTCGTAGGCGGCGCCCAGCAGCTGTGCGGGGGTGGTCGTGTGGCGCAGCCCGGTCATCAGGCCGGAGGCGCCCGGCAGGTCGGGAGTGCGCTCACCGTCGAGGTACGGCAGGACGACGGCCTCCCCGCCCGGCACCGCGTCCTCCCGGTCAAGTCCGAGCAGCGCGGCGATCCGGTCGACGGCGAGCGTGCAGTTGAGGGTGCAGCCCAGCGGCAGGTACGTGCCGTGCCCGTCGGCGGCGGCGAACCCGGCGAGGGCCGCCGTCGCGGGCCGCGTACGGGTCGCCGCGAACACGGTGCCGGACGTGCCGAGGGACACGGCCGGGTGGTCGAGCAGCCCCGCCGCGCCGAGGCCCAGGCCGACGGCGGCGGCCATGTTGTCGCCCGTCCCGGCGGCCACGGCGATCCCGCCGGGCAGCCCCAGCGCCCCGGCCGCCCCCGCGGTGAGCGTCCCGACGCGCGTACCGCCCGAGGGGGCCACCTCCGGCAGCAGCGCCCGGTCGAGTGCGAGCAGGTCGAGCAGTTCCGTGTCGTACGCCCCGGTCGCCGTGGAGTACCAGCACGTCCCGGAGGCGTCGCCCGGGTCGGTGACGGCCGTCCCGGTGAGCCGCTCGGTGAGGTAGTCGTGGGGGAGGCGCACGGCGGCGGCGGCTTCGGCGGTGCGCGGCTCGTTCTCCCGCAGCCAGCGCCACTTGGCGGCCGTCATGGACGCCACCGGTACGGAGCCGGTGCGCCCCAGCCACGCCGGGGCGCCCAGCTCGGCGGTGAGCGCGGCGGCCTGGGGCGCGGAACGCGTGTCGTTCCACAGCAGCGCGGGGCGCAGCGGCTGCCCGGCGCGGTCCAGGGCGACAAGCCCGTGCTGCTGTCCGGCGACCGCGATCCCGGTCACCGCGCGCGGGTCGGCCCCGGCCTCCTTCAGCCCGGCCGCCACGGCGGCACCGAGCGCGTCCCACCACTGGAGGGGATCGCTCTCCCGGGCGCCGCCCTCGCCGGTCACGGTGTGCGGGGCGCGGCCCACGGCGAGGAGCCGACCCGTCGCGGCGTCCACGACGGCCGCCTTGGTGGACTGCGTCGAGCTGTCCACGCCGATGACTAGGGAGTCCATGTTTTGATCGTACACAAAACAAATCCCCTCTCAAGGGTGCTTCTACGGGTCAGCCCTCTTGGCCGGGAAGCGCGCCTAAGCTATTAGTAATCAAAGAAAACAAATCGTTCGACCCGAGGGAACGACCATGCCGGAGCGCTACACCCCCACCCCCGAGGACAGGTTCACCTTCGGTCTGTGGACCGTGGGCTGGCGGGGGGGGGGGCCCCGCCCTCGGCGCGTACGGCGTCACCTTCCACGACGACGACCTCGTCCCGTACGGCTCCTCCGACACCGAGCGGGAGACGGCGGTCAAGCGGTTCCGCGAGGCCCTGGACCGCACCGGCCTGAAGGTGCCGATGGCCACCACCAACCTGTTCACCCACCCCGTCTTCAAGGACGGCGCGTTCACCGCCAACGACCGCGACGTCCGCCGCTACGCGCTCCGCAAGACGATCCGCAACATCGACCTCGCCGTCGAGCTGGGCGCCACGACCTATGTGGCGTGGGGCGGCCGGGAGGGCGCCGAGTCGGGCGCCGCCAAGGACGTGCGGGTGGCGCTGGACCGGATGAAGGAGGCGTTCGACCTGCTCGGCCAGTACGTCACCGAGCAGGGCTACTCCCTGCGCTTCGCCGTGGAGCCCAAGCCCAACGAGCCGCGCGGCGACATCCTGCTGCCCACCATCGGCCACGCCCTCGCCTTCATCGAGCGCCTGGAGCGCCCCGAACTCGTCGGCGTCAACCCGGAGACCGGCCACGAGCAGATGGCCGGGCTCAACTTCCCGCACGGCATCGCCCAGGCCCTGTGGGCGGGCAAGCTGTTCCACATCGACCTCAACGGCCAGTCCGGCATCAAGTACGACCAGGACCTCCGCTTCGGCGCGGGCGACCTGCGCCAGGCGTTCTGGCTGGTGGACCTGCTGGAGAGCGCCGGATACGACGGCCCGCGCCACTTCGACTTCAAGCCCGTCCGCACCGACGGCTCCGACGGCGTGTGGGAGTCCGCGAAGAACTGCATGCGCAACTACCTCGTCCTCAAGGAGCGCGCCGCCGCCTTCCGCGCCGACCCCGAGGTGCGCGAGGCGCTCAAGGCGTCCCGCCTCCACGAACTGGCCCGCCCCACCGCCGAGGACGGCCTCGCCTCCCTCCTCGCCGACCGCGCGGCCTTCGAGGAGTTCGACGCGGACGCGGCCGCCGAGCGCTCCATGGCCTTCGAGCGCCTCGACCAGCTGGCCCTCGACCACCTGCTCGCCACCCGCTGACCCCTCGTAACCGGGGCGGCACCGCAGGGGGGAGCCGCCCCGGTTACCGTCCGCCCGCCCGCTCGGCGTACCCCACCGGGTCGGCGATCACGTCCCGTACGACCAGCGCCGCCGCCCCCCGCGCCGCGTCCCCCGACGACGAGGCGCCGCGCAGCCGCCCGCCGCCCGGCGTCCACAGCCCGGACACGCCCCGCCGCGCCAGCTCCGCGTCCACGGCCGGACCCAGCCACGGCATCAGTCCCCGGTACACCCCGCCCAGCACCACCGCGTCCGGGTCCAGCAGGTTCACCGCCCCCGACAGCACCAGTCCCAGTGCCCGCCCGGCCCGCTCCAGCGCCCCCAGCGCCCGTACGTCCCCGTCGGCGGCGCGCCGCTCCAGCTCGGCCACCCCCGGCCCGCCCGCGTCCTGCGCGAGACCCGCGCCCCGCAGCAGCGCGGCCTGCCCGGCGTACTGCTCCAGGCACCCCCGCGACCCGCACCGGCACTCGGGGCCCGCCGCGTCCGCCGGTACGTGCCCGATCTCCCCGGCGAACCCGTGCGCACCGCGCAGCAGCTCCCCGTCCACGACGATCGCGCCGCCCACGCCGATCTCCCCGGACACGTACAGGAAGCTCCGCGCCCGCTCCCCGCCACCGCCGCCGGTCCCGTCGTGGCCGCCGCCGTCGGCACCCCCGCCGCCTTCGCCGCCGTCCCGGCCCGCCGCCGGGCCGCCGAACCACAGCTCGGCCAGCGCCGCCGCGTTCGCCTCGTTGTCCGAGCCGACCGGCAGCGGTGGCGCCCCCGGCGCCCGGAGCGCGGAGGCGAACAGCTCCTCCGCCGCCACCCGGTTCCAGCCCAGGTTCGGCGCCTGCCGCACCCGGCCGCCCGACACGAGGCCCGGCAGCGCGAGCCGTACGCCCGCCGGGCGCAGCTCCTGCTCGGCCGCCGACACCAGCGTGCGCGCCGCGATCCGCGCCGCCCGCGCCAGGACCTCACCGGGCGGCACGTCCCGGTTGTCGAGGTGCTCGGTGAGCCGTACCCGGTCGGTTCCGGCCAGATCCACCACGCACACGGACACGTAGTCGACGTTGATCTCCACGCCGAGCCCGGCGGGGCCGGTCCTCGCCACCCGCAGCGCCGTCCCCGGCCGCCCCGCCAGCCCGCTGAACGTCTTGCCCGACTCGGTGAGGAACCCGCCCGCCAGCAGTTGTTCGACCAGCGAGGAGACCGCCGCCCGGGTCAGTCCCACGCGCGCCGCCACCCCGGCCCGCGTCGCCTCGCCCTCGTCGTGCACGGCCCGTAGGACCAGGCTGAGGTTGTGCCGCCGCACGGTCGCCTTGTCGGCCTTGGGCTCCAGCGGTTCCAGTGTGTTCTTCATCGCCTCTCGCAGCAGCCGCTCGACCATGCCCGGCACGTCCACAGCAGGACCCGAACAGCAGAAAGACCCCAGGTGAACTGGGGTCTTCGCTGGTGTCCGAGGGGGGACTTGAACCCCCACGCCCGATAAAGGGCACTAGCACCTCAAGCTAGCGCGTCTGCCATTCCGCCACCCGGACAAGGTGTCTGTCTCGCGGCCCTGGGCCGTTCCGACGTGGAAAACCATAGCAAACATTCGGCGTGCCCGATCACGCCCCCGGTCCCCGACGTGAGCACGCCCGGCCGGGGGGCGCCCTTGGGCGCGGGGCCCGGTCGGTAGCAGGATGGCGCCAGACCAGCAGCCACGACAGCACGACGCGGGAGGAACCAGCGTGAGCGAGTCGAATCCGGCCAGGACCGGCCCCGGAGTCACCGCCGAGAGCGAGGTCGTCGATCTCTGCAGCGAGCTCATCCGTATCGACACGAGCAACTACGGCGACCACTCCGGCCCCGGAGAGCGGGCCGCCGCCGAGTACATCGCCGAGAAGCTCGCCGAGGTGGGCCTCGAACCCCGGATCTACGAGTCCCACAAGGGCCGCGCGTCGACGGTCGTCCGGATTCCCGGCGAGGACCCGTCGCGCCCGGCCCTGCTCATCCACGGCCACACCGACGTCGTCCCGGCCAACGCCGCCGACTGGACGCACGACCCGTTCTCCGGGGAGATCGCCGACGGCTGCGTCTGGGGCCGGGGCGCGGTGGACATGAAGGACATGGACGCGATGACCCTCGCGGTCGTACGGGACCGGATGCGCTCGGGCCGCAGGCCGCCCCGCGACATCGTCCTGGCGTTCCTCGCCGACGAGGAGGCCGGCGGCACGTACGGCGCGCGCTTCCTGGTGGACAAGCACCCCGAGCTGTTCGAAGGGGTCACGGAGGCGATCGGCGAGGTCGGCGGCTTCTCCCTGACCGTCAACGAGGACCTGCGGCTGTACCTGGTGGAGACGGCGCAGAAGGGCATGCACTGGATGCGCCTCACCGTGGACGGCACCGCGGGGCACGGCTCGATGACCAACACGGACAACGCCATCACGGAGCTGTGCGAGGCCGTGGGCCGCGTCGGCCGCCACCAGTGGCCGGTCAGGGTCACCAAGACCGTACGGTCGTTCCTGGACGAGCTGTCCGACGCGCTCGGCACGCCGCTCGACCCGGACGACATGGAGGCCACGCTCCAGAAGCTCGGCGGCATCGCCAAGATGATCGGCGCGACGCTCCGCAACTCGGCGGCGCCCACGATGCTCGGCGCCGGGTACAAGGTGAACGTCATCCCCGGCCAGGCCACCGCCCACATCGACGGAAGGTTCCTGCCCGGGTACGAGGAGGAGTTCCTCGCCGACCTCGACCGGCTCCTCGGGCCGCGGGTGCGGCGCGAGGACGTCCACACCGACAAGGCGCTGGAGACCAGCTTCGACGGCGACCTCGTCGACGCCATGCAGACGGCGCTGCGCGCGGAGGACCCGATCGCCCGCGCCGTGCCGTACATGCTCTCCGGCGGCACCGACGCCAAGTCCTTCGACGACCTCGGCATCCGCTGCTTCGGTTTCGCCCCGCTCCAGCTGCCGCCCGACCTGGACTTCGCCGGGATGTTCCACGGCGTGGACGAGCGGGTGCCGGTGGACGGCCTGAAGTTCGGCGCGCGGGTCCTGGACCGCTTCATCGACGCGAGCTGAAAGTCAGGTGAAACGACCCTCCAATAATCGCCCGCGTGTCCAGATCTGACCGAAAAGGGTGAACGAGGGCGCCGCCTCGTAGCCCACCTGCCTCCTCCTCGTTACAGGTGATGCGGTCCGCGGCTGGGACCGCATTGCCAACTAGGAGGAAAAATGATCAAGAAGGTCGTCGCCACCGCGGCCGCCGCCGGCGGTCTGGTTCTGGCGGGTGCGGGCATGGCCGTCGCCGACGCGGGCGCGAACGCTGCCGCCGTGGGTTCCCCGGGTGTCCTGTCGGGCAACGTGCTCCAGGTTCCGATCCACGTGCCGGTGAACGTCTGCGGCAACACGATCAACATCATCGGCCTGCTGAACCCCGCCTTCGGCAACACCTGCGTCAACGCCTGAGCCATCGCCTGACGTTGCGTCTCGACCCATCGGGTCCAGCCCGGCCGGCCTCGGAGCGCGCGCCATGCGCTCCGAGGCCGGTGGGCATTCGGCTGCCGCGCGAGGTGCGCGGGAGCAATCGGAAGCCAAGAAGGCAGGAACAAGCTATGCGACAGGTCACGCGCAAAGGCCTGACCATTGTGGCGGCGGCGGGCGGCGTGCTCGCCCTCGGCGGCTACGCCCACGCGTCCACGGGCGCCGGGGCGGACGGTGCCGCGGCCAACTCCCCGGGTGTCGCGTCCGGCAACAACGTGCAGGCACCCATCAGCGTGCCGGTGAACGCCTGCGGCAACACCGTCGACGTCGTCGGCGTGCTCAACCCGGCGTTCGGCAACAAGTGCGTCAACGAGTCGAGCGGCGCCCAGGCGAACGGGGCGGCGACGAACTCGCCGGGTGTCGCCTCCGGCAACAACGTGCAGGCCCCGATCAGCGTGCCGGTGAACGCCTGCGGCAACAGCGTGAACGTCGTCGGCGCCCTGAACCCGGCGTTCGGCAACGGCTGCGGCAACGGCGCCACCCCCGGCCACCCGGGCGAGCCGGGCCACCCCGGCGAGCCGGGCAAGCCGGGCAAGCCGGGCAAGCCGAGCGAGCCCAGCACCCCAGGGAAGCCCGGCAAGCCGAGCGAGCCCGCTCAGCCCAGCACCCCGAGCACGCCGAACAAGCCCGACCCGCAGGGCGGCACCACCCCGCAGGACGACGACCAGCTCGCCGCGACCGGTGCCTCCGCGCTCGGCCTGCTCGGCCCGGCCGGCGCCGCCGCGCTCATCGGCGGCACGATCCTCTACCGCCGCGCCCGCGCCGCGTAACCACCACGCGTCCGGTCGTACACGCGACGGAGCGGGCCCCGCACTCCGCGGGGCCCGCTCCGTCTCGTTCCGTTCCGTCCTGTTCCGTCACGCTCTGTTCCTCACCAGGTGGCGCGCACCTGACGAATGATGCGCCTGCGCAGCCGCACCCGGCGGCTCCCGTCCCGGAGCAGGCTCAGGCGGTCCAACTCCCAGTGCCCGTACTCGGCATGGTCGGTCAGCAGCCGCGTCGCCTCCTTCCTGGAGACCCCTCGCGGCACGTACACATCGACAAATTCGTATTCCGGCATCGCATCTATTGTGCGTGCACGGCCCAGGTACGGATAGCGTCTGCGGTATGTCTGATGCTGCGCAGCCCACCGCTGCCGAGGTACGTGCCGCCGCCGAGGCGGTCAAAGCCGCACTGGACCGTCACCTGGCGGCGGTCGAGAACCGCACCGGTGACGACGACCCGGCGGTCTACGCCGCGTTCAACGACCTGGCCGCCGCGGCCGAGGCGTACGACGAGCGGCTCTACGACCGCTACGACGAGGTCACGCCCTTCGAGATCCCCGGTGTCGAGGACTCCCTGCCCCCGTACGCGGGGCCGGACCAGCCGAACGCGCTGAGCGTACTGATCCGCCGCGACTACGCGGTGGCGGAACCCCAGCGGCTGCTCGCCCAGGCCCAGCGCATCGCCGACGCCGAGCGCGACGACGACGAGGTGCCCGGGACGGCCGCCGCGGTCGGCTCCAGCGTCCACGCGGCGATCGGCGTGCTGTTCGGCGAGTACGAGCCGGACGAGATCGCCTCCCGCCACAAGGAGTTCGGCCTGGAGGAGGGCGACTCCACGCTGTGGGTCGCCGCCGCCGACGAACTGCCCGAAGCGGGGGAGTGGCTCGCCACGCCGTTCGACCAGGCCGACCCGAGCCGCGTCATCTGCCGCTTCGACGTGAGCGCCGTCTTCGACGAGGACGAGCTGTACGAGGAGGACCCGACAGGCCGCTCCCACGAGCACCCCTGAGCCCGGCTGCGGGCACGGGTCGGGCTGCCCGGCCCTCCCGTGCCCACCGCGCCACCGAGCTGGTGAGGGACGAAAGACCCCGTGGGCGTCGTCCGGCGACGGCCGCGGAGCCGCCGTGCTCGCTCACCATCGGGCGGGGACGGGCTGCCCGGCTCTCCCGCGCCCGCACCGCCGCGTCCCCGCTACTCCTCCACCGGCTCCGGAACGGCCTCCAGCAGGCCGCGCAGCCGCGTCACACGGTCGGCGCCCGGGGGCTCGGCCACCGCACGGGCCAGCGCCTGGTCCGCGCCGTGGACGACCGACAGGTGCCGCTCGCCCCGGCTGAACGCCGTGTACACCCACGCGCGGCTCAGCCCGGCCACCGCGTCGCCCGGCAGCACCGCGACCGCCGCGGGCCAGCGCACGCCTGCCGCCTGGTGCGCGGTGAGCGCCCAGCCGTGCCGCACCAGCGACTCCACGCGCTCCTTCGGCACGACGACCCGCTCCGGCCGGCCCTCGCAGTCCAGGTGCAGCCCCTGCGCGTCCGCCGACACGACCGTCCCCTGAAGGGTGCGGCCGGGGGCCTCCGCGTACGCCACCCGGTCGCCCGGGTCGAAGCCGCCGAACCGGCCGGGCCCCGGGTTCAGCCGCTGCTTCAGCGCCGCGTTCAGCGCCCGCGTCCCCGCCGAACCGCCATGGCCGACCGTGATCACCTGAGTCTGCTCCACCGGGACGCCCAGCGCCCTCGGCACCGAGTCCGCGACCAGCTGCACCGTCCGGTGCACCGCCTCGCCCGCGTCCCGCACCGGGACGATGACGACCTCCCGGCCCGGCGCCTCCACCTGGAGGAGCTCGCCCACGCCGATCCCGGACACCAGCTCACCGACCGGCCCGGGGTCCGGCGTGCGGGACGCCACCTGCGGGCACACCCGAGCCGCCAGCAGGTCTCCGAAGACCCGGCCCGCGCCCGCCGACGGCAGCACGTGCGGGTCACCGCTCAGCACCAGCCGGCAGCCGTCCGGCACGGACTCCACCAGCATCGCCGCGGTCTCCACGTCCAGCTGCGGCGCGTCCAGCACCACCAGCAGGTCGAGCGCGAACGCCCCGTCCTCGTCCCGCCCCGGTCCCGCGGCGCCCGACAGCAGCGCCGCCACCGTCACGGCGTCCACCTCGGGGCCGAGCCTGCGGCGGCCGTTCTCGCTGTGCACCGCCAGGGCCGCGCGCAGCCCGGCGCCGCGCGCCGCCTCGACCAGCGCGACCGGCTCGGCACGCGCCGCCTCACCGCCCGTGTGCACCACCAGGCCCTGCGCGGCGACCGCCCGCGCCAGCTCCTGCGGCCGGGCCTGCGCCCAGCGCGGGTCGGGTCCGGAGCGGGCCAGCCGCGCCAGACCGTCCGCGAGGCTCTCCTCGGCCATGGCGTACCGGTCCAGCCCCAGCAGCACCGGCGACTTCCCGTCGTCGGCGCCCACGGCTTCGGCTTCCCCGTCCGTCTCCTCCGGCCCCTCGTCCTCGTCCTCGTCGTGGAAGACCAGCACGGCGCCCTCCGCGACGGCGTGCCGCACGGCCTCGTCCGGGTCCGGTACGGAACGCTCCGCCAGGGCCGCCCGTACGGCCGCCGCGTCCAGCGCCGTGTGCCCCTGGAGGGCGGCCCGCTCCAGCAGCCACACCACGAGGGCGTCCGTACGGCGCGCGTCGCCCGGCACGCACGCGGCGCCCAGCAGTGCCCGCGCGAACCCGTCCGCCTGCTCGGGCCGTACGCCCGGCACGGCCAGGAGCCGCCACGGGTCCTCGCGCAGCAGCTCACCGGCGGTTTCCCCGAGGGCGTTCGCGACCCGCGCCGCGAGCGCCTCCGGAGCCCCGCCCTCGGCGAGCACGGCCCGTACGGCGGCGACCGTCTCGGGCGCGGCCACGCGCGGCGCCCGCACGGGCGGGGCGACCGGTGCCCGGGGCGGCGCGACCGGCGGGGGAGCGACCCGGCGCGGTGCCGCGACGGGCGCGGGGGATTCCGGGAAGGTGACGGCCGGCTTCTCGCCGCTCTCCACGGCCCGTACCGCCGCCAGCAGGTCGGCGGCCCGCCCGCTCAGCTTGGTGCCGCTCGCGATGGGGCCGCCGCGCTCCGCCTTGCGCCGCTCGATCCGCTCCCGCAGCTCCCGCTGAGCCGCGAGCTCGGCCTCCGCCTCGGAGACCCCGGCCCCGGCGCCGCCACCCCCGTCACCGGCACCGCCCTCCGTGTCACTCCCAGCGCCGCCCGAGCCGTCCGAGCCGGACGCCGTACCGTCCGAGCCGTCAGCCTCCCCCGGAGACCCGGCCTCGGCGGCCTCCGCGGCGGACTCGTCCGCCTCCGCGGCGTGCTCCGCAGCAGGCTCGGCGGAATCCGTCCCGGCAGGCGGAGGCGGCGCGTCGGGGCCCGCGCTCCCGCCGACGGCGTCCGGTCCGGCGCCGGGGCCGTCGGGGGGCACGGGCGGGGCGGCGGGGTCGGCGGCCGGGGAGCCGGGGTTCTCCCCCCGGGGGTGCGCGGTCACAGCGTGCTCCAGTCCTGGTCGGGGTAGCGGTGCACGGGCGCCGACACATCGTCCAGCGCCCTGCGGATCTCGTCAGGAAGACTAAGGCTCTCCACTGACAACGCCGCCGTGAGCTGCCGCGCCGTCCGCGCGCCCACCACCGGCGCCGTCACGCCCGGCCGGTCCCGCACCCAGGCGAGCGCCACCTGCAACGGCGTCACGGCCAGGCCGTCCGCCGCCGTCGTCACGGCGTCCACGACGCGCCGCGCCGCCTCGTCGAGGTACGGCTCCACGAACGGCGCCATGTGGTCCGACGCACCGCGCGAACCGGCCGGGACACCGCCCCGGTACTTGCCGGTCAGCACGCCCCGGCCGAGCGGCGAGGACGGCAGGAGGCCCACGCCCAGGTCCCGGGCGGCGGGCAGCACCTCCCGCTCCACACCGCGCTGGAGCAGCGAGTACTCCATCTGCGTACCGGCCAGCCGCGCCCGTGTGCCCGGCGCGGCCAGCTGCCACGTCGCCGCCTTGGCGAGCTGCCAGCCGCAGAAGTTGGCCACGCCCACATACCGGGCGCGGCCGCTGGTCACCGCGATGTCCAGCGCCTGGAGCGTCTCCTCCAGCGGCGTCCACGGGTCGTAGGCGTGCACCTGCCACAGGTCCACGTGGTCCGTGCCGAGCCGCGCCAGCGACGCGTCGAGCGCGGCCAGCAGATGGCCGCGCGAGCCGTCGAAGCGGCGCTCCGGGTCCGGGTCGGCCACACTTCCGGCCTTGGTCGAGACGACCAGGTCGCGGCGCGGCACCAGCCGTTCCATCAGCTGTCCCAGCAGGTACTCGGCCTCCCCGCCGCCGTACACGTCCGCCGTGTCGACGAGGGTCCCGCCCGCGTCCCAGAACGCCTTCAACTGCTCGGCCGCCTCGTGCTCGTCCGTGTCCCGCCCCCAGGTCAGGGTGCCCAGCCCGATCCGGGACACGCGCAGGCCGGTGCTGCCGAGATGCCTCTGCTCCATGGCCGCGAGATTACTGGCCGGAAGCCCACGCCGAGTGACCCTGTGGACAACCCCGCCCGGCAGGCCCACTGCCGCGGCGCCCGCCCGCGCGCTAGAGTCCGCACACCACACACGTTACTGATCAGTAAAAGGGGATCGGCATGCGGCTCGGCATCAACCTCGGCTACTGGGGGGCGGGCATGGACGGCGACAACCTCGCCGTCGCGCAGGAGGCGGACCGCCTCGGCTACGACGTGTGCTGGGCCGCCGAGGCGTACGGCTCCGACGCGCCCACCGTCCTCGCCTGGGTCGCCGCCCAGACCGAGAGCATCGACGTCGGCTCGGCCATCATGCAGATCCCGGCGCGCCAGCCGGCGATGACCGCCATGACGGCCGCCACCCTCGACTCGCTGTCCGGCGGCCGCTTCCGCCTCGGCCTCGGCGTGTCGGGCCCGCAGGTGTCCGAGGGCTGGTACGGCGTCACCTTCGACAAGCCGCTCGGCCGCACCCGCGAGTACGTCGACATCGTCCGCAAGGCCATGTCCCGCGAGCGCCTCACCCACGACGGCGAGCACTGGACGCTGCCGCTGCCCGGCGGCCCCGGCAAGCCGATCAAGCTGACCGTCCACCCGCAGCGCGAGCACATCCCGCTGTACATCGCCGCCATCGGCCCCAAGAACCTGGAGCAGACCGGCGAGATCGCCGACGGGGCGCTGCTGATCTTCCCGTCCGCCGCCCACCTGGAGGAGACGGCCCTGCGGCACATCCGGGCCGGGCGCGAGAAGGCCGGGCTGACCATGGACGGCTTCGACGTCTGCCCGACCGTGCCGCTCGCCGTCGGCGACGACGTGAACGCCCTCGCCGACACGTTCCGCCCGTACACCGCCCTGTACGTCGGCGGGATGGGCAGCCGCAAGCAGAACTTCTACAACCGGCTCGCCCAGCGCATGGGGTACGAGAAGGAAGCCGCCGAGATCCAGGACAAGTACCTGTCCGGCGACAAGGCGGGCGCCGCCGCGGCCGTACCGCACCGGCTGATCGACGACACGACGCTGCTCGGCTCCGTCGAGCGGATCGCGGACCGGATGCGGGCGTACGCGGAGGCCGGTGTCACCACCCTCACCCTGGCCCCCGCCGGGTTCACCCTGGACGAGCGGATCGCCGCCCTCCGCGCCGGCACGGAAGCGCTGGAGCGCGCCGGGCTGGTGGACTGACCCGTCACGCCCGGGGCCGTGCCCCGGGCAAGCCTGCGGCCGTGGTGGGGGCTCGGGGTCATCCCCGCCACGGCCGTCACGCAGCACAACGCGCCAACCACCCCGTCGGTTACGCCCTCGCGCGGTTCCGCCCTCGCCGCGGCGGCTCCGCCCGAGGTTCGCCGACCCGTTCGGCGCATCGGCGGTGGTGAGCTGTTGCCGCCGCCCGCGCACGGCAGTTGACTCGTGCCGACACGTGGAGGTGACAGCCATGCTCTCGGCCCGCAGCCTGTTCCAGGAGATCGTCGACAGCGACGAGGCCTTCCAGCTGTTCTGTTCGATCGCGGCCAGCGGGGAGGCGCAGGGAGGCTGGGAGAACGCCAGGATCGCCGCCCTCGTACCGCCGTCCCTGGGCGACCTCGCCCCGAAGATCACCCGGCACGGCGCCGACGAGGACAAGCACGGCCGCATCTTCGACGGGCTGCTGAAGAAGCGCGGTCTCAGCCCCGTGCCCGTTCCCCCGGAGACCGACTACACGATGCTCCTGGAGCGCTCCGGCATCGGCCTCGCCCACGAGAAGCTGCGCCGCGACGAGCCGCTCGGCGAGCACGACATCGTCGTCTACCTCTCGCACAGCCGCGTCACCGAGCAGCGGGCCGCCGACCAGATGGACATGCTCGTACGGCACTTCGGCGACCACCCGGAGGTCGGCAAGGCCATCCGGATGATCAGCAACGACGAGGACAACCACCTGGCGTACTGCCACGAGGAGCTGCTGCGCCTCGCACGCGCCGGACACGCCCGGACCATCCGGCGCACCCTGCGCGAGTGCGCCCTCGCCGAGATCGCCGTCTACCGGGACGTGAGCCTGGCCGTCATGGAGCACATGGGCCGTGTGCTGAAGTGGCCGCGCGCCAAGTCGGCCGTCCTCGCGGGGGGCATCCGCGCCCTCTACGCGTACGAGCGGGCGGGCGGCTGGCGGCGCATGGTCACGCTCTCCATGCCCGAGCGCCTCAACGCCCTCGGCGGCCCCGCCGAGGCCGCGTCCGTCCTCTGACCAGGCGCCCCCTGCCTCCGGATCAAGACCGCGCGCATACTCCGGCCGGACGCCCCGCCCCGACCGTGCCCGCACGCCGGGGCCGGTCCACCGGTCCGGCGCGCGTCCACCGGCCCGGCGCCCGCCCTACAGCCAGCCGCGCCGCTTGAACAGCCGGTACAGGCCGACGACCGCGACCGCCATCACGCCCACCACCGCCGGGTAGCCCCACACCCACCCCAGCTCCGGCATGTGCGTGAAGTTCATCCCGTAGACGCCCGCGACCATCGTCGGCACCGCCGCCATCGCCGCCCACGCGGAGATCTTCCGCATGTCGTCGTTCTGCCGGACGCCCATCTGTGCCAGGTGCGCGGACAGGATGTCCGACAGCAGCCGGTCCAGCCCCTCCACCTGCTCACCGGCGCGCGTCAGGTGGTCGCTGACATCCCGGAAGAACGGCCGCGACTCCTCGCTGACGTACGGCACCCCGGCCCCCGCCAGGCGCTCCATCGGCCCGCCCAGCGGCCCCGTCGCCCGCCGGAACTCCAGCACCTGCCGCTTGAACCGGTAGATCCGCGACGCCGTGTTCTTCGCCTCGCTCCCCGCGGGCTGGAAGACCTCCGCCTCCAGCTCCTCCAGGTCCACCTGGAGCTCACCCGCCACCTCTATGTACCGGTCCACCACGGCGTCGCTCACCGCGTACAGCACCGACGTCGGGCCCTGCCGCAGCACCTCCGGCTCCGACTCCAGCCGCCGCCGCACCGCCGCCAGCGGGGACCCCTCGCCGTGCCGGACGGTCACCACGAACGAGTCGCCCATGAACACCATCAGCTCGCCCGTGGTGACCGTGTCGCCCTGCGGCTCGTACAGCACCGGCTTCAGGACCAGGAACAGCGAGTCGTCGTACACCTCCAGCTTCGGCCGCTGGTGCGCCTTCAGGGCGTCCTCCACGGCCAGCGGGTGCAGCCCGAACTCCTCCGACACCCGGTCGAACTCCTCGGCGGTCGGCTCGTGCAGCCCGATCCACACGAACGCGTCCACCGCCCCCCGCGCCTCCTCCAGGGCGGCGACGATGTCGGCGGGGCCCTCTCGGCGGCGCCCGTCCCGGTAGATGGCACAGTCCACGATCACGGCGCGTATTCTTCCCCGGACCACCCGCCCCACGCCTGCCCCCGGCCGCCTACTCTTGCGGGCATGGCGACGTTGATCCTCGTACGGCACGGCCGGTCCACCGCGAACACCGCCGGCGTCCTCGCGGGCCGCACCCCCGGTGTCACCCTCGACGAACGCGGCGCCGCCCAGGCCGAAGCGCTGCCCGCCCGGCTCGCCGGGGTCCCGCTCGCCCTGGCCGTCACCAGCCCCCTGGAGCGCTGCCGCGAGACGCTCGCCCCGCTCCTCGCCGCCCGCCCCGGCCTGGCCCTCCACACGGAGGAGCGGATCACCGAGTGCGACTACGGCGACTGGTCCGGCCGCAAGCTCGCCGAGCTCGCCGACGAGCCGCTCATGGACGTCGTCCAGCACCACGCGTCCGCCGCAGCCTTCCCCGGCGGCGAGTCCATGCGGGCCATGCAGGCCCGCGCCGTGGACGCCGTGCGGGACTGGAACGCGCGCGTGGCGGCCGAGCACGGAGACGACGCCGCGTACGTGATGTGCTCGCACGGCGACATCATCAAGGCGCTCGTCGCGGACGCCCTCGGCCTCCACCTGGACCTGTTCCAGCGCCTCCACGTGGACCCGTGCTCCGTCACCGCCATCCGCTACACCCGCACCCGGCCCTTCCTGATCCGCCTCGGCGACACGGGCGACTTCACCGCGCTCGCCCCCCGCGACGGCGGCGAAGGCGGCGACGGCGGGGGCAACGGCTACGCCGACGGGGGCGCCGCGCAGGTCGGCGGCGGCGCGGGCGCACCGTGATCGCTTCGCACAGTAGGGTGGATGCGCTGCCGAGACGGCCGTGGCGTCCGACCCACGACAAGACCAAGGGAGAGGGAACGTGTCCCGTCAGGTGTTCCTCTATGACCCGCCGGAGCGCTTCGTGGCCGGTACGGTCGGGCTGCCTGGCCGCCGTACGTTCTTCCTCCAGGCGTCCGCCGGCGGTCGGACCACCAGCGTCGCGCTGGAGAAGACGCAGGTCGCGGCGCTCGCCGAGCGCATGGACGAGCTGCTGGACGAGGTGGTGCGCCGCACCGGCGGCAACGCCCCGGTCCCGGCCGTCGCCCCCGCCGACGTGACCGACACGGCGCCGCTCGACACGCCCGTCGAGGAGGAGTTCCGCGTCGGCACCATGGCGCTGGCCTGGGACGGCGAGGAGCAGCGGCTCGTCGTCGAGGCGCAGGCGCTCGTGGAGCTCGACGCGGATTCCGAGGAGGACCTCGCCGAGGCGGAGGAACGTCTCCTCCAGGACGAGGAGAACGGCCCGCCCATGCTCCGCGTCCGCCTCACCGGCGCCCAGGCGCGGGCCTTCGCCAAGCGCGCCCTCGACGTCGTCAACGCCGGCCGCCCCCCGTGCCCCCTGTGCAGCCTGCCGCTCGACCCGGAAGGACACGTATGTCCGCGCCAGAACGGATACCGCCGAGGGGCCTGACGGCCACCGCCGACGTGCTGGAGCTGCTCGCCGAGGGCGAGCTGACCGTACGCGGCCAGATCCGCGAGGCGTCCAACGCGGTGCTGCTGTGCTCCGTCGCGTACGACGGCGTGGAGGCGGACTGCGTGTACAAGCCCGTCGCGGGGGAGCGGCCCCTGTGGGACTTCCCCGACGGCACGCTCGCGCAGCGGGAGGCCGCCGCGTACGCCGTGTCCGAGGCGACCGGCTGGGGCCTCGTCCCGCCGACCGTGCTGCGCGAGGGGCCGTACGGGCCGGGCATGGTCCAGCAGTGGATCGACGCGGACCCGTCGGCGCCGCCGCTGCTCTCCCTGGTGGACGGCGACGAGCCCGGCGACGGCTGGCGCCCGGTGGGCCTCGCCGACGTGGGCGGCGGCCGCACGGCGCTGCTGGTCCACGCCGACGACCCGCGGCTGCGGCGGCTCGCGGTACTCGACGCCGTGATCAACAACGGTGACCGCAAGGGCGGCCATCTGCTGCCCGGCCCCGACGGCCGCCTCCACGCCATCGACCACGGGGTCACCTTCCACGCCGAGGACAAGCTCCGCACGCTGTTCTGGGGCTGGGCGGGGGAGCCGCTCCCCGTGGAGACGCTGGAGGCGCTGGCCCGGCTCGACGCGGAGCTGGCGCCCGGCGCCCCGCTCGCCACCCGCATGGAGCAGCTGGTCACCCCGGCCGAGCTGGACGCCCTGCGAGCCCGCGTCACCGCCCTGCGCACCACGGCCCGCCACCCGGAACCGTCCGGCACCTGGCCGCCCATCCCCTGGCCGCCCGTCTGACCCGACGGGCCGCAGCACATCGCGGTCGTGCGCGCAAGAGCGCGTAACCGGTCATGATCCTGCATCCGGTTCGTATCCGGAACACCCGTCCGGTTACGCTCGATGCATGCATGCCTGGCCCGCTTCTGAGGTCCCCGCCCTGCCCGGCAAGGGCCGCGACCTCCGGATCCACGACACCGCGACCGGCGGACGAGTGACCCTCGACCCCGGCCCCGTCGCCCGTATCTACGTCTGCGGCATCACGCCGTACGACGCGACCCACATGGGTCACGCGGCGACCTACAACGCGTTCGACCTCGTTCAGCGCGTGTGGCTCGACACCAAGCGGCAGGTTCACTACGTGCAGAACGTGACCGACGTGGACGACCCCCTCCTGGAGCGGGCCGCCCGTGACGGCATCGACTGGACCGGCCTGGCCGAGCGTGAGACATCCCTGTTCCGCGAGGACATGACGGCCCTGCGGATGCTGCCCCCGAAGCACTACATCGGCGCCGTCGAGGCGATACCCGGCATCGTCCCGCTGGTGGAGCGGCTGCGCGACATGGGCGCCGCCTACGAGCTGGACGGCGACGTCTACTTCTCCGTCGAGGCCGACCGCCACTTCGGCGAGGTCTCCCACTACGACGCCGAGGTCATGCGGGCCCTGTCCGCCGAGCGCGGCGGCGACCCCGACCGGCCCGGCAAGAAGAACCCGCTCGACCCGATGCTGTGGATGGCCGCCCGCGAGGGCGAGCCGAGCTGGGACGGCGGTTCCCTCGGCCCCGGCCGCCCCGGCTGGCACATCGAGTGCGTCGCCATCGCGCTCGACCACCTCGGCATGGGCTTCGACGTCCAGGGCGGCGGCTCCGACCTGATCTTCCCGCACCACGAGATGGGCGCCTCCCACGCCCACGCGCTGACCGGCGAGTTCCCCTTCGCCAAGGCGTACGTGCACGCCGGGATGGTCGCCCTGCACGGCCAGAAGATGTCGAAGTCCAAGGGCAACCTGGTATTCGTCTCCGCGCTGCGCCGCCAGGGCGTGGACCCGGCCGCGATCCGCCTGACCCTGCTGGCCCACCACTACCGGGCCGACTGGGAGTGGACCGACCAGGTCCTGGACGAGGCCGCCGAGCGGCTGGGCCGCTGGCGCGCCGCCGTGTCCCGCCCCGACGGGCCCCCGGCCGACCAGCTGGTCGAGGAGATCCGCGAGGCGCTCGCCGACGACCTGGACACGCCCGCGGCGCTCGCCGCCGTGGACCGCTGGGTGGAGCTCCAGCGCACCGAGGGCGGCACGGACGAGGGCGCGCCCGGCCTCGTCTCCCGCGCGGTGGACGCGCTGATGGGCGTGGCGCTCTGACCTGTCCGGTGAGGAACTGACGAGGCCGCCCGGGGCGTGGGGTCCCCCGGGCGGCCGTCACCTTTCCGGACGTGCGGCAGCGGGACGTACGACAGCGGGGCGGTGCCGCCGTGACGGTGCCGCCCCGCTGCCGTACCCGCCGGTGCTACTCGCCGGACTCCTGACGGCCACCGTCCCCGGTGCCGCCGTCCCCGGCCCCGGTGTCCTTGGGCTCGGTGTCCTCGGTGTCCTCGGTCCCGGCGTCCTTGGTGCGGCCGCCGGAGCCGTCGCCGCGGCCCTCGTCCGTACCGCCCTTGTCCGCCCGGCTCTCGTTCGTCGGCCCCTCGGCCGACTGGTTCTCGGCCGCCTTGTCGTCGGCGCCCCGGCCGGAGGGCTTCACGGGGCGGGTGCGGCCACCGGCCGGGTCCCGCAGGTACGAGCTGTCGGCGCCCTCCGTGGCGTGGCCCCCGGTCCCGGGCAGGCCGCCCTGCCCCGCGCCCGGGCCGCCCGCGCCGGGACCGTGCCCCGCCCCCGGGCCCGTACCGGGGCCGCCGTCGCGCCGCCGCAGGTACCGCTCGAACTCGCGGGCGATGGCCTCGCCGGACGCCTCGGGCAGCTCGGCCGTGTCCCGCGCCTCCTCCAGCGTCTGCACGTATTCGGCCACCTCGCTGTCCTCGGACGCCAGTTGGTCCACGCCGAGCTGCCAGGCGCGGGCGTCCTCGGCCAGTTCGCCGAGCGGGATGCGCAGGTCGATCAGGTCCTCGAGCCGGTTCAACAGGGCCAGCGTCGCCTTGGGGTTCGGCGGCTGCGACACGTAGTGCGGCACCGCCGCCCACAGGCTGACCGCGGGGACACCGGCGTGGGTGCAGGCCTCCTGGAGGATGCCGACGATGCCCGTCGGCCCCTCGTACCGGGTCTCCTCCAGCTCCATCCGGCGCGCCAGGTCCGGGTCGGACGTGACCCCGCTGACCGGGACGGGCCGCGTGTGCGGGGTGTCGCCGAGCAGCGCGCCCAGGATCACCACCATCTCCACGCCCAGCTCGTGCGCGAAGCCCAGCAGCTCGTTGCAGAACGAGCGCCAGCGCATCGACGGCTCTATGCCGCGGACCAGCACCAGGTCGCGCGGCTTCTCGCCGCCGACGCGGACCACGGACAGCCGGGTGGTGGGCCAGGTGATCCTCCGTACCCCGCCGTCCAGCCACACCGTGGGCCGGTTGACCTGGAAGTCGTAGTAGTCCTCGGCGTCGAGCGCCGCGAACACCTCGCCCTTCCACTCCCGTTCCAGGTGCGCGACCGCGGTGGAGGCGGCGTCGCCGGCGTCGTTCCAGCCCTCGAACGCGGCCACCATGACCGGGTCGATCAGCTCGGGAACCCCCTCGAGCTCGATCACCCAGGCCTCCTTCCGAAGTTCCGTCCGTACGAACCAACCTTACGGCGTTCGGGGCCCCTGCCCGCAGCCACTTGTACACGTCCGGGTGCTGTACCGGCCCCACACGACTACCCCTGCGCGAAGCCAGGGACACTCCGTCTTCCGCCGAGGCCGGCGCCCCGGACACCCCCTCGGGGCACCGCCCGGCGCGGCCAACGCCGCCGCCCGCGCCGCCCTTTGGACCGGCGCGGAGCCGAGCGCCCGCGGCACGAGGAGGGCGGCCCCCGAAGGAGCCGCCCTCACACCCCGGCACGCCCCTGGGGGCACGCCTTCAGTCACGCCCGGCACGGGCCCCTGGGGGCCCGCCGGATTCCCCTCCCTGGTGTGCCCGTCAGGGCCGGTCGGCCAGCATGGCCTCGACCCGGCCGCGGATCTCGTCCGTGGCCAGGCCCCGGATCGTCAGCGTCGTACGGCGGCGCAGCACGTCGTCCGCCGTCTCGGCCCACTCGAGGTCGCGGGCGTAGGCCACCTGCGCCCAGATCTCCGGGGCGTCCGGGTGTATCCGCTCGGCCAGCTCCGGGTTCTCGTACGCCATGCGCGCGATGTCGAAGGACAGCGAGCCGTAGTGCGTGGCGAGGTGGCGGGCCGTGTCGGCGGCCATGCGCGGGCCGGGCGTACCGCCGTCGATCAGGAGCCGGTGCGCGACCGCGTTCGGGTTGGCGATGCCCGGCAGCGGAAGCTTCTTCGGCAGGCGGGCGATCGGCTCCATGTCGTCGGCGAGCGGCCGTCCGGGCAGCGCGGCCAGCTTGTTCATCACCGTGCGGCCGATGTGGCGGAACGTCGTCCACTTGCCGCCCGCGACCGACAGCATGCCGCCCCGGCCCTCGGTGACGACCGTCTCGCGCTTGGCCTTCGACGTGTCGCCGGGGCCGCCGGGCAGCACCCGGAGACCGGCGAAGGCGTACGTGATCAGGTCGCGGTCGAGCTGCTGGTCGCGGATGGAGAAGGCGGCCTCGTCCAGGATCTGGGCGATGTCCTTCTCGTTGACCGCGACGTCCGCCGGGTCGCCCTCGTACTCCTCGTCGGTGGTGCCGAGGAGCAGCATGTCCTCCCAGGGGAGGGCGAAGGTGATGCGGTACTTGTCGATCGGCGTGGCCAGCGCCGCCTTCCACGGCGAGGTGCGCTTCAGGACCAGGTGGGCGCCCTTCGACAGGCGGATGGACGGGGCCGCGTTGGGGTCCTCCATCCGGCGCAGGTGGTCCACCCACGGACCGGTCGCGTTGAGCACCAGCCGGGCGTCGACGCCGAACTCGGTGCCGTCGAGCCGGTCCACCAGGTCGGCGCCGGTGACGCGGCCCCGCGTGAAGCGCAGTCCGGTGACGGCGGCGTGGTTGAGGACGGTGGCGCCCGCGTCCACGGCCGCGCGGACCGTCATGAGCGCCATCCGGGCGTCGTTCATCTGGTCGTCGCCGTAGACCGCGACGGCCTTCAGGTTGTCGATGCGCAGCTCCGGCACGTCCTGCGCGGCCTTCGCCGGGCTGAGCAGGTGGCCGACGCCGTCGCCGAAGGCGGAGAGCGCCGAGTACGCGAAGACACCCGCGCCGAGCTTCGCCGCGCCGTGCGGCCCGCCCTTGTACACCGGGAGGTAGAAGGTGAGCGGGTTCGCCAGGTGCGGGGCGACCTGCCGGGAGACCGCACGGCGCTCGAAGTGGTTCTCCGCGACCAGCTTCACCGCGCCGGTCTGCAGGTAGCGCAGACCGCCGTGGAGGAGCTTGGAGGAGGCGGAGGAGGTGGCGCCGGCGAAGTCGCCGGCGTCCACCAGGGCCACCCGCAGCCCGGACTGGGCGGCGTGCCAGGCGGTGGAGATTCCGAGGATGCCGCCGCCGACGACCAGCAGGTCGTACGTCGCCTTGGACAGCAGCTCCCTGGTCTCTGCGCGGCTCGGCAGGGAACCGGCAGCCGGGTGCGTCCCGAGGGCGGGAACGCATCGCAGGGTGGTCATGTCGTATTACTCCTCGTCAGTTCTCTTCTTCGAGCCAGCCCATGGAGCGCTCCACGGCCTTGAGCCAGTTCTTGTACTCGCGGTCGCGGGTGTCCGCGTCCATGCGCGGGGTCCACTCGGCGGCGCGCCGCCAGTTGGCCCGCAGGGCGTCGGTGTCGGGCCAGAAGCCGACGGCCAGACCGGCCGCGTAGGCGGCGCCGAGGCAGGTCGTCTCGGCGACCATCGGGCGCACGACGGGTGCGTCCAGGACGTCCGAGAGGGTCTGCATCAGCAGGTTGTTGGAGGTCATGCCGCCGTCGACCTTCAGGGCGGTCAGCTCGACGCCGGAGTCCTTGGTCATGGCGTCGGTGATCTCGCGGGTCTGCCAGGCGGTGGCCTCCAGCACGGCGCGGGCGATGTGCGCCTTGGTGACGTACCGGGTCAGTCCGGCGATCACACCGCGAGCGTCGGAGCGCCAGTACGGGGCGAACAGGCCGGAGAAGGCCGGCACGAAGTAGGCGCCGCCGTTGTCCTCGACGGACAGGGCGAGCGTCTCGATCTCGGCGGCGGTGCTGATGAGGCCCATCTGGTCGCGCATCCACTGGACGAGCGAGCCGGTGACGGCGATGGAGCCCTCCAGCGCGTAGACCGGCTTGGCGTCGCCGATCTGGTAGCCGACGGTGGTGAGCAGCCCGCTGTAGGAGTTGATCACCTTGTCACCGGTGTTCATCAGCATGAAGGTGCCGGTGCCGTAGGTGGACTTCGCCTCGCCCTCCGCGAAGCAGGTCTGGCCGAACAGGGCCGCCTGCTGGTCGCCGAGCGCGGAGGCGACGGGGATGCCGTCCAGGACGCCGCCCCTGACGTGCCCGTACACCTCGGCGGAGGAGCGGATCTCCGGGAGGACCGCTGCGGGCACCTCCATGGACTGGAGGATCTTGTCGTCCCACTGCATCGTGTGCAGGTTCATCAGCATGGTGCGGGAGGCGTTGGTGACGTCGGTGACGTGCCGGCCGCCGTCCGTGCCGCCGGTCAGGTTCCAGATGACCCAGGAGTCCATGGTGCCGAAGAGGATGTCCCCGGCCTCGGCGCGCTCGCGCAGGCCCTCGACGTTGTCGAGCAGCCAGCGGACCTTGGGGCCCGCGAAGTAGGAGGCGAGGGGGAGGCCGGTCTCGCGGCGGAAGCGGTCCTGGCCGACGTTCCGGCCGAGCTCCTTGCACAGGGCGTCGGTGCGGGTGTCCTGCCAGACGATCGCGTTGTGGACGGGCTCGCCGGTGTTCTTGTCCCACAGCAGCGTCGTCTCGCGCTGGTTGGTGATGCCGATGGCCTTGACGTCGGCGGCGGTGATGCCCGCCTTCTCGATGGCGCCGGCGACGACTTCCTGGACGTTGGTCCAGATCTCGGCGGCGTTGTGCTCGACCCAGCCGGGCTTGGGGAAGATCTGCTCGTGCTCCTTCTGGTCGACGGAGACGATGCGCCCGTCGCGGTCGAAGACGATGCAGCGGCTGGAGGTCGTGCCCTGGTCGATGGCGGCGATGAAGGGGCCGGTGCCGTGGGAGGTCGTGGCGGTCATAGGGGGTGTGCTCCTCGGGGTCGGTGACGGATCGGGGCGACTGGGCTCAGCCGGCGAACGCGAGGGAGTAGATACCCGCGGCGGCGGCTCCACCGATCAGCGGGCCCACGACGGGAATCCAGGCGTACCCCCAGTCGGAGCCGCCCTTGTTCGGCAGCGGCAGCAGCGCGTGGACGATGCGGGGGCCGAGGTCGCGGGCCGGGTTGATGGCGTAGCCGGTCGGGCCGCCGAGCGAGAGGCCGATCCCGACGACGACGAAGGCGACGATCAGACCGCCGAGGACGTTCAGGCCCTTGCCGTCGTCGTTGAGGCCCTGGGTGAGCACGGCCAGGACGAGGACCAGGGTGCCGATGATCTCGGTGGCGAGGTTCTGCCACACGTTGCGGATCTCGGGGCCGGTGGAGAAGATGCCGAGGACCGGTCCGGGGCCTTCGACGGCGGGCTTGGAGGCGGTCTCCGGGTCGGTCAGGTGGGCCTGGAAGTGGCCGTAGTAGGCGATCCAGACCAGCGCGGCACCGATCATGGCGCCGAGGAGCTGACCGGCGAAGTAGTAGGGGACCTGGCTCCAGTCCCCGTCCTTCAGGGCGATGCCGACGGTGACCGCCGGGTTCAGATGGGCGCCGGAGAGGGAACCGGTCATGTAGACGGCGGTCATGACAGCGAAGCCCCACCCGAAGGTGATGGCCACCCAGCCCGCGTTCTGCGCCTTGGAGCGCTTGAGCACGACGGCGGCGACGACGCCTCCGCCGAGGAGGATGAGTACGGCGGTACCGATGATCTCGCCGATGAAGATGTCGGAGCTGGACACCCGCGACTCCTTTGTCCTTCGTCCAGGGGAAAGGCGAACCCCGGGTCCCTCCGGTGGTCCGTGCCCTCGGGATGAGGGCGGTGCCGGCCTCCTGGCGTTGTCACACTCTAACGCGTGATTCCGGTAGGTGTTCGACAATGCCGACCGATGGACGGCAGTTTTGCCCCCGGGGAACAGCCAGTCAAGGCTTGGGCCGTGAGAAACCCGATCGTTACCGCGAGCGTCCGCGCAGGGCAGCGCGAAGGCCCCGCGCACGGCGCGGAGCCTGAGGGGAGAGGGAGGGTCGCCCGGCCGTCAGAAGCGGCCCGCGCCCAGGTCGCGGGAGACCGCCCGCGCGCACTCCCGTACCGCCGCGATCAGCTCCGAGCGCAGCTCGCCCCGGTCGCAGACCCGCTCGACCGCGCCCGTGATGGCGACCGCGCCCACGGGCATCCGCCGCCGGTCGTGGATGGGCGCCGCCACCGAGGCCACGCCCTCCCAGGTCTCCTCCAGGTCGGCGGCCCAGCCGCGCGCCCGCGTGAGGTCCAGCAGCTCCTCGAAGTCCTCCAGCGCCGTGACCGTACGGGGCGTGAACGCCTTGCGCTCCACCTCCAGGGCCTCGCTGTGCGCCACCGGGTCGTACGCGGAGAGCACCTTGCCCAGCGCCGTGGAGTGCAGCGGCTGCATCGCGCCGACCTCCAGCACCTGGCGGCTGTCGTCGGGGCGGAAGACATGGTGGATGACCAGCACCCCGTGCTGGTGGAGCACGCCCAGGTGCACGCTCTCGCCGGACGACCTGGCCAGGTCGTCCGTCCATACGAGGGCCCGCGCGCGCAGCTCGTGCACGTCCAGGTAGCTGTTGCCGAGGCGCAGCAGCTCGGCCCCCAGCTGGTACCGGCCCGACGCCGCGTCCTGCTCGACGAACCCCTCCGCCTGGAGCGTGCGCAGGATGCCGTGCGCCGTGCCCTTCGCCAGGCCGAGCGACGACGCGATGTCGGAGAGACCCAGCCGGCGCTCTCCGCCCGCGAGCAGCCGCAGCATCGCCGCCGCCCGCTCAAGCGACTGGATGTTCTTCGCCATCCCCGGCCTGCTCCTTCACTTCGCGGTTCGACAATGCTGAACAGTATCGGTCGTTACCGACCTCCGGCCACATCGCGGAGCGCTGTACGCGCCACTTGGCCGGACTTCGCCCCCCGCCAAGCATGCCGTCCGCCACGTGGGACGACGTGTCCGCCCCGGAGCATGGCGGTTAGGCTGACGACGTGCGCCTCCCCCCGGAGCCGCAAAGCCGACAGCCGTCGCACCCCAGGGAGCACCTCCATGGCCTCGTTGCCGACCCCTTCCGCCACGCCCGCCGACAGCGGCGCCCGAGCAGCCGCGCTCCGCGACGCCCTCGCCTCGCGGGTGGTCGTCGCCGACGGAGCCATGGGCACGATGCTCCAGGCGCAGGACCCCACCCTCGACGACTTCGAGAACCTCGAAGGCTGCAACGAGATCCTCAACCTCACCCGGCCCGACATCGTCCGCTCGGTCCACGACGCGTACTTCGCCGTCGGTGTGGACTGCGTCGAGACCAACACCTTCGGCGCCAACTTCTCCGCGCTCGCCGAGTACGACATCGCCCACCGCGTCCACGAGCTGTCCGAGTCCGGCGCCCGCATCGCCCGCGAGTCCGCCGACCGGCACACGGCCGCCGACGGCCGGCAGCGCTGGGTCCTCGGCTCCATGGGCCCCGGCACCAAGCTGCCCACGCTGGGCCACGCCCCGTACACCACCCTCCGCGACGCCTACCAGAGCAGCGCCGAGGGCCTGGTCACCGGCGGCGCCGACGCGCTCCTCGTGGAGACCACACAGGACCTCCTCCAGACCAAGGCCGCCGTCCTCGGCGCCCGGCGCGGCCTGGAGGCCCTCGGGGTGGACGTGCCGCTCATCGTCTCCGTCACGGTCGAGACCACCGGCACCATGCTCCTCGGCTCCGAGATCGGAGCCGCGCTCACCGCGCTGGAGCCCCTCGGCATCGACATGATCGGCCTGAACTGCGCCACCGGCCCCGCCGAGATGAGCGAGCACCTGCGCTACCTCGCCCGCCACGCCCGCGTCCCCCTCTCCTGCATGCCCAACGCGGGCCTGCCCGTCCTCGGCAAGGACGGCGCCCACTACCCGCTCACCGCGCCCGAGCTGGCCGACGCCCAGGAGACCTTCGTCCGCGATTACGGGCTGTCGCTCGTCGGCGGCTGCTGCGGTACGACCCCCGAGCACCTGCGCCAGGTCGTGGAGCGCGTACGGGACCTCACCCCCGCGCCCCGCGACCCGCGCCCCGAGCCGGGCGCCGCGTCCCTGTACCAGAGCGTGCCGTTCCGGCAGGACACCTCGTACCTGGCGATCGGCGAGCGGACCAACGCCAACGGCTCCAAGAAGTTCCGCGAGGCCATGCTCGAAGGCCGCTGGGACGACTGCGTGGAGATGGCCCGCGACCAGATCCGCGAGGGCGCCCACATGCTCGATCTGTGCGTCGACTACGTGGGCCGCGACGGCGTCGCCGACATGGAGGAGCTGGCCGGCCGCTTCGCCACCGCCTCCACCCTGCCCATCGTGCTGGACTCCACCGAGGTCGAGGTGCTCCGCGCCGGCCTGGAGAAGCTCGGCGGCCGCGCCGTCATCAACTCCGTCAACTACGAGGACGGCGACGGCCCCGAGTCCCGCTTCGCCAAGGTCACCGGCCTCGCCAGGGAGCACGGCGCCGCGCTCATCGCCCTCACCATCGACGAGGAGGGCCAGGCCCGCACCGCCGAGAAGAAGGTCGAGATCGCCGAGCGGCTCATCGCCGACCTCACCGGCAACTGGGGCATCCACGAGTCCGACATCCTCGTCGACTGCCTCACCTTCACCATCTGCACCGGCCAGGAGGAGTCCCGCAAGGACGGCATCGCCACCATCGAGGCCATCCGCGAGCTGAAGCGCCGCCACCCCGACGTGCAGACGACGCTCGGCCTGTCGAACATCTCCTTCGGCCTCAACCCTGCCGCCCGCATCCTGCTCAACTCCGTCTTCCTGGACGAGTGCGTCAAGGCCGGCCTCGACTCCGCGATCGTCCACGCCTCCAAGATCCTCCCCATCGCCCGCTTCGACGAGGAGCAGGTCACCACCGCCCTCGACCTCATCTACGACCGCCGCCGCGAGGGCTACGACCCGCTCCAGAAGCTGATGGAGCTGTTCGAGGGCGCCACCGCCAAGTCCCTCAAGGCCGGCAAGGCCGAGGAGCTGGCCGCGCTCCCGCTGGAGGAGCGCCTCAAGCGCCGCATCATCGACGGTGAGAAGAACGGCCTCGAAGCCGACCTCGACGAGGCGCTGCGCACCCGCAAGGCCCTCGACATCGTCAACGACACGCTCCTGGACGGCATGAAGGTCGTCGGCGAGCTGTTCGGCTCGGGCCAGATGCAGCTGCCGTTCGTCCTCCAGTCCGCCGAGGTCATGAAGACGGCCGTCGCCCACCTCGAACCGCACATGGAGAAGACGGACGACGAGGGCAAGGGCACCATCGTGCTCGCCACCGTCCGCGGCGACGTCCACGACATCGGCAAGAACCTCGTGGACATCATCCTGTCCAACAACGGCTACAACGTCGTCAACCTCGGCATCAAGCAGCCCGTCTCCGCGATCCTGGAGGCCGCCGAGGAGCACAAGGCGGACGTGATCGGCATGTCCGGACTGCTCGTCAAGTCCACCGTGATCATGAAGGAGAACCTGGAGGAGCTCAACCAGCGCGACCTCGCCGCCAAGTACCCGGTCATCCTCGGCGGCGCCGCCCTCACCCGCGCCTACGTCGAGCAGGACCTCCACGAGATCTACCAGGGCGAGGTCCGCTACGCCCGTGACGCCTTCGAGGGCCTGCGCCTCATGGACGCCCTCATCGCCGTCAAGCGCGGCGTGCCCGGCGCCACGCTCCCCGAACTGCGCCAGCGCCGCGTGCGCGCCACGCCGGACCTGGCGGTGGAGGAGCGCGAGCCCGAGACCGGCGTCCGCTCCGACGTGGCCACGGACAACCCCGTACCGGAGCCGCCCTTCTGGGGCACCCGCGTCGTCAAGGGCATCCAGCTCAAGGAGTACGCGGGCTGGCTGGACGAGGGCGCGCTCTTCAAGGGCCAGTGGGGGCTGAAGCAGAACCGGACCGGTGAGGGCCCCTCGTACGAGGAACTGGTCGAGACCGAGGGCCGCCCCCGGCTGCGCGGCTGGCTGGACCGCCTCCACACGGACAACCTGCTCGAAGCCGCCGTCGTCCAGGGCTACTTCCCGTGCGTGTCCAAGGGCGACGACCTGATCATCCTGGACGAGGCCGGCCACGAGCGGACCCGCTTCACCTTCCCGCGCCAGCGCCGGGGCCGCCGCCTGTGCCTCGCGGACTTCTTCCGCCCGGAGGAGTCCGGCGAGACGGACGTCGTCGGCCTCCAGGTCGTCACCGTCGGCTCCCGCATCGGCGAGGAGACCGCGCGGCTGTTCGAGGCCAACGCGTACCGCGACTACCTGGAGCTGCACGGCCTGTCCGTCCAGCTGGCCGAGGCCCTCGCCGAGTACTGGCACGCCCGCGTCCGCGCCGAGCTGGGCTTCGGCGGCGAGGACCCGGCGGACGTCGAGGACATGTTCGCGCTGAAGTACCGCGGCGCGCGCTTCTCGCTCGGCTACGGCGCCTGCCCGGACCTGGAGGACCGCGCCAAGATCGCGGAACTGCTCCAGCCGGAGCGGATCGGCGTCCACCTGTCCGAGGAGTTCCAGCTCCACCCGGAGCAGTCCACGGACGCCATCGTCATCCACCACCCGGAGGCGAAGTACTTCAACGCCCGCTGACCCGCCCCGGCCGGGCGGCGCCCCCGTACGGGCCCGCTGTCCCGCCTTGACCGGGCGGTGCCCGATCCGGTGCCCCGCCTTGGCCGGGCGGTGCCCCACCGTGGCCGGTGCGCGGCACCTGCCGGGCGGTTGGTGACCCGTTGCGGTCTGGGCGGTGCGTGCCGGGGGTGCTGCCCCGCCCCGGCTGGGCGGTGCTCTCGTACGGGTCTGCTGTCCCGCTGCGGCCGGCCGGTGTTCTCCTACGGGCCCGCTGCCCCGCTGCGGCCTGGGCGTTGCCTGGAGGGCGGGCGCCGACCCGCTGTGGCCGGTGCGCGGCCCTTGCCGGGACGTTGCTGCCCCGTCGCGGTCTGGGCGGTGCCTGTCAGGCTGGCGTCAACCCCGTCGCGGCGTGGTGTGCGACCACTGTCGGGCGGGCGCTGCCCCGCTGCGGTCTGGGCGACGCCTGTCGGGCGGGCGCTGTCACGCCGCAGCCGATGCGCGACCCCTGCCGGGCGGTTGCTGGCCCGGTGTGGTCCGGGCGGTGCCTGTCGGACGCGCCTCAACCCGTCGCGGCCGCGCGCCCCCTGTCGGGCGGGCGCTGACCTGGCGTGGCGGGTGCGCGGCGCCCGGTCAGGCGGTTCCTGACCCGCCGCAGTGGGTGCCGGCGCCTGTCGGGCGGGCGCTGACCTGGCGTGGCGGGTGCGCGGCCACTGTCGGATGGGCGCCGATCCGTCGCGGGCCGGGCGGTGCCCCGGTCTGACGGGCGCTGCCCCGCTGCGGCCTGGGTGGTGCCCGCCCGGCCGTTGCTGACCGCCGTGCCCGGCGCTGGGCCTGCTGACCCGCCGTGTGCCCAGCCGGTGCCTCCGTCCGGCGAGCGCCCACCCGCCGGAGCCGGTGCGCGGTGCCTGTCCGGCGCCAGCCGGCCCGCCGCGTCCTGGGTGGTGCCCCCGTCCGGGGGCGCCCGCCCACCGCAGCCCGTGCGCGGCCCCCGTACGGCGGATGCTCCCGCCGCCCCGCGCGGCGCGTCGTGTCGTGCGGGGCGCACGCCGGAGCGAGGGGTCGTAGACTGGTCGGTCCAATGCAGGCCGGTCGCGTACCTCCACCGGGAGATCCCGGCGGGGGAGCGCGGCCGGCCTTCTCGTCCCCGATGGAGGTGTGCCGGATGACCAGTACGGTCCCCGCGTCCCTGACCCGAACGGCCGACGGGTCGGCCCTGCAGGCCGTGTTCCTCGACATGGACGGCACCCTGGTGGACACCGAGGGCTTCTGGTGGGACGTGGAGGTCGCGGTCTTCCGGGACCTCGGACACGAGCTGGACGAGTCCTGGCGGGACATCGTCGTCGGCGGGCCCATGACCCGCAGCGCGGGCTACCTCATCGAGGCCACGGGCGCCGCCATCACCCTCCCGGAACTGACCACGCTCCTCAACGACCGCTTCGAGGAGCGCATCGACGACGGCGTGCCGCTCATGCCGGGCGCCGCCCGCCTCCTGGCCGAGCTGACCGAGCACGCCGTGCCCACGGCGCTGGTCTCCGCCTCGCACCGCCGCATCATCGACCGGGTCCTGGCCTCCCTGGGCGCCGACCACTTCACCCTCACGGTCGCGGGCGACGAGGTGCCCCGTACGAAGCCGCACCCCGACCCGTATCTGCTCGCCGCCCGCCGCGTCGGCGCCGACCCGGCCAGATGCGCCGTGGTCGAGGACACGGCCACCGGAGTCGCCGCCGCCGAGGCCGCCGGCTGCCGGGTCGTGGCCGTCCCCTCCCTCGCCCCCATCGCGCCCGCCGACGGCCGGGTCGTGGTCGGTTCCCTGGAGGAAGTCGATCTAAGATTTCTGCGCGCTTTGATCACCGGAATGGACTGAGCCGCGCACCCAGCGTCGCCCGTTGAATTGCGGTAAAACTCTGGGCGTCGAGGCGTGCCTTTTCCGTGACGGGGCACAGGGCCGTTTCGCGTGACCTTGCTCACTCAGCGTGGCGCGGAAGGCTCGTCCGCAACCGCACACATGCCCGGATCGGTCCGCTTCGGGCGTGCCATGTGTCCGGATTCAACAGGTCATGCACCAAACATTCCTCCGTTACCGAGGGGTACGGTCACGGTAGGAGATCGGTTTCTGACACTCCCTCAACTTCTCTCCGGTCAGGGATGCGTGGCGGTGCCATTAATCTTTTCGCCGAGCACTCCCGCCGCTCTTTCCCTCGGGTGCGCGGCCGCCACAAAGCGGCCGTGTGCCACGGGGTCGATCGCTCGTATCCCGGCCCGATCGCCGCGCCCCACCCGGGCGCCCGCGGCGGAGGCTCCGCACACGCACCACCCCCGTGCCGGACCAGGAGTACGACCCATGAACCGCAAGACCTTGGCGCTGCCGGCGATCGCCGGACTGCTGGCCCCGCTCCTCGCCGCCTGCGGCAGCGACACGAGCGGCGCCTCCGGCGGCAGCGACATCGTCGTCGGGACGACCGACCGGTTCGCCTCGTCCGCCGAGTCCCCGGCGCCCTTCGACCCGGCGTACGCGTACGACAGCGGCGTCTGGAACGTGCTCCGCCAGACCGTCCAGACCCTCACGCGCATCCCGCGCGGCGGCGGCCGCCCCGTCCCCGACGCCGCCTCCCAGTGCCAGTTCACCGACCGGCTCAGCCAGAGCTACCGCTGCTTGCTCCGCGAGGACCTCGTCTTCTCCGACGGCAAGCCGGTGACCGCCCGCGACGTCAAGTACTCCATCGAGCGCGTCCTGGCCATCAAGTCGGACAACGGCGCCTCCGGCCTCCTCTCCACCATCGACACGATCGAGGCCAAGGGCTACCACGAGGTCGTCTTCCACCTGAAGACGCCCGACGCCACCTTCCCGTACAAGCTGGCCACGCCCGTCGCGGGCATCGTCAGCAGCGACAAATACGGCGCCACCGAACTCCGCGAGGGCTTCCAGGTGGACGGCTCCGGCCCGTACACGATGCGCCCCCACGTCCGCGACGGGCGCCTGGTCGGTGTGGCCTTCACCCGGAACCCCCGCTACAAGGGCGACGTGAAGGTCCGCAACGAGAGCGTCGAACTGCGCACCTTCGACAACGCCGACGCCATGGCCAAGGCGCTCAAGGCCGGCGACATCGACATGATGACCCGCACGCTGGAGCCCGAGCAGATCAAGGAGTTCGAGAACGACCGGCAGGAGGGCATCAAGCTCACCGAGGTCCCCGGCCTGGAGATCCGCTACCTCGCCTTCAACACCAAGGCCCCCGTCGTCAAGGACAAGGCCGTACGCCAGGCCATCGCCGCCCTCGTCGACCGCGACCGCATCACGAGCAACGTGTACGGCCAGACGGCGAGGCCGCTGTACTCGCTGATCCCCTCCACGATCGTCACGCACAGCAGCTCGTTCTTCAACAAGTACGGCGAGCCCAGCCGCGAGAAGGCCGCCGCCCTGCTGCGCGAGGCGCACATCGACACCCCGGTCGAGCTGACCCTGCACTACACGACCGACCACTACGGCGCCGCCACCGCCAAGGAGTTCGCCGCCCTGCGCGACCAGCTCAACGAGAGCGGCCTGTTCGACGTGACCGTCAAGGGCAGCGAGTGGTCCGAGTTCCGGCCCGCCCAGAAGCGCGGCGACTACGCCGTCTACGGACTGGGCTGGTTCCCCGACTTCCCCGACCCGGACAACTACATCGCGCCGTTCCTTGACGCCGACAACTTCCTCAACACGCCCTATGTGAACGAGGAGGCCCGCGAGCGGCTCATCCCCGCCTCGCGCCGGGAGGCCGACCGCGCCGCCGCGGACCCCTCGTTCCAGCGGCTCCAGGACATCGTCGCCGAAGACGTCCCGTTCCTCCCGCTGTGGCAGGGCAAGCAGTACGTCGCCTCCCGCGACACCCTCTCCGGCGTCGAATGGGCCCTCAACACCTCCTCGGACCTGCAGCTCTGGGAGCTCGGCCGAGGTATCGCCTGACCCCTGCTGTACCAAGAGATCCAGAGGCAAGGTTCCAGTGAAGGCACACAACAAGTGGCTGACGGCCCCGCTCGCCGCGGGGCTCGCCGCCGCCACGCTCAGCGGCTGCGGCACCGACCAGGGCTCGGGCGCCGGTGGCGCCGGGACGATCGTCGTCGGCATGTCCGACGAAGTCCTGGCCACCGATCCCGCCACTGGGTACGACCCCGGCTCGTGGCTGCTGTTCAACAACGTCTTCCAGTCCCTGCTGAGCTTCCCCAAGGGCGCCACCACGCCCCAGCCGGAAGCCGCCGAGAGCTGCGACTTCGAGAAGGGCGCCAGCCGGGTCTACCGCTGCACCCTCCGCGACGGCCTGAAGTTCAGCAACGGCAACCCGCTCACCTCGGAGGACGTGAAGTTCTCCTTCGAGCGCGCCCTGAAGATCAACGACGAGAACGGTCCCGGCCCGCTCCTCTCCACGATCGACAAGATCGAGACCCCGGACGAGAGGACCGTCGTCTTCACCCTCAAGGTGCCCGACGCCACCTTCCCCAGCAAGATCGCCTCCGGCGCCGGCTCCATCGTGGACCACCGGGAGTACCGGGCCGACGGCCTGCGCACGGACGGCAAGGCCGTCGGATCCGGCCCGTACAGGCTGGAGTCCTTCAGCGACGACAGGGCCGTCTTCTCCGTCAACCCGGACTACAAGGGCACCGCCAAGATCAAGAACAACGGCATCACGCTGAAGTTCTACAAGGGCGACCGCAAGGCCCTCGCGGAGGGACTGACCAAGGGCGAGATCGACGTCGCCTACCGGGGCCTCGCCTCGGACGACATCCAGAAGCTCAACGACTCGCCAACGGCCGGTCAGAAGGGCATCCAGGTCATCGAGGGCTCCAGCGCCGAGGTCCAGCACCTGGTCTTCAACATGAAGGACCCGGTCGCCGGAAAGCTCGGCGTCCGCAAGGCCATCGCCCACCTGGTGGACCGCCAGGCGCTCGTCCACGACGTCTACGAGTCCACCGCGACCCCGCTGTACTCGATCGTCCCGGCCGGCATCCTCGGCCACAACACCGCCTTCTTCGACCGCTACGGCGACCGCCCGCAGCCCGACCTGGCCAAGAAGGCCCTGCGGGACGAGGGCATCAAGGACCCGGTCAAGATCACCCTGTACTCCACGCCCAGCCGCTACGGCCCGGGCACGGACGAGCAGATCCGCGCCATCGCCAAGCAGCTCAACGACAGCGGGCTGTTCCAGGCCGACGTGAAGTCCGTCGAGTACGACCAGTACGAGAAGGACATCGAGGCCGGCAAGTACGGCGTCTACGTCAAGGGCTGGGTGCCCGACTACCCGGACCCCGACAACTTCACGCAGCCGTTCTTCGGCGAGGGCAACGTCCTCGGCAACCACTACGAGAACACCAAGATCACCGGCCAGATCATCCCGGACACCGCGGCCGCCGCCGACCGCGCCTCCGCCCAGGACGACTTCGACCGGCTCCAGAACCTCGTCGCCGAGGACATCCCGCTGCTCCCGCTCTGGCAGGCCAAGCAGTACGCCGTCGCCCACAACACGATCACCGGCCTGGAGTGGACGCTCGACGCCTCCACGGTGTTCAGGTTCTGGGAGATCAAGAAGGGCTGACGCCCGGCGTCGCGCCCGGCCGCGCCGAACGGGGTCGGGTGCGACGGCCGTACGCCGGTGCCCCCGTGGTGGTCCACCACGGGGGCACCGGCGTCTTGCGTACGACGAGGCGCTCGCGGGCAGCTCGTACGCCACGACAGCCGGGCGCCGCCTCCCGGAGCGCCAGCGGGGCACGCGGGAACCATGGAGCACTCCTCGCACGCGGTCCTCACGAGGTGCCGTGAGCCGTACCCCTTCCGGCCCTCGGGAGGCCGCACGCCCCGTACGTACGTTGCCCCCCTGGACGGAGCCGGGTCTCGCCCCGTACGGCGGCCCGCGGTACGAGGTCCACGCGCCGGGGATGCGGCGCGCCCGCGCAAGCCGCCGTCTTCCTGGTGAGCCACCTGCCCGCCCCTGGACGGGGAACCGCCCGCCACGGCGCGGGCACCGCGTCCAGTCGCCGAACGGCCAACGTGCCCCGCAGGCCGCCGCCCCCACCGCCATCGCCCTTGCGGGCCACCCGGCCACGCCGCCCGCAGCGCCTCCGCGCCAGGGGCCCGCCGCTCCGGCCACGCGCCGGCCCGCACGCAGCCGGGCCCGGCGCAGCTCTCGCACCGGACGCGTACGCACTCGGACCCAGCGCAGCCCGTCGGGCCTCACCACCAGGTACCGGCGCAGTCCCGCTCCTGGGCGGCGGGCCCAGCTCACTGCCCCCGACCCAGCGCACCCACGCCCCGGGTCCCCGGGCCTCGCCACCAGGGGCCGTCGCAGCCCCCTACCGGTCCGGTGCCGCCGGCCCGGCGGCACCCACACGCCCCGGGTCCCAGCGGCGCCAGGCCCGCCCCGGCGCACCGGCACCCAGGCCCCGCGCGACCCGCCGGGCGCGGGCCCCTACCGGTCCTGGGCGCCCGGCCGGACCAGGCCGCTCTCGTACGCGTACACCGCCGCCTGAACCCGGTCCCGCAGGCCCAGCTTGGTCAGCACATGACCCACATGCGTCTTGACCGTCGTCTCCGACACGAACAGGTCCGCGGCGATCTCCGCGTTCGACAGTCCCCGCGCCACCAGCTTCAGCACCTCCACCTCGCGGTCCGTCAAGGTGTTCAGCGCGTCCGGCACCGGCTCGTCCCCCGACGGCAGGTGGTCCGCGTACTTGTCCAGCAGCCGCCGCGTGATGCTCGGCGCCAGCATCGCCTCACCGGCCGCCACCACCCGGATCGCCTGCACCAGCTCGTTCGCCGGGGCGTCCTTCAGCAGGAAGCCGCTCGCGCCCGCCCGCAGCGCCTCCACGACGTACTCGTCCAGGTCGAACGTCGTCAGGACCAGCACCTTCGCCGGTCCGTCCCGCCCCGGCCCCGTGATCTGCCGAGTCGCCTCCACACCGTCCATGCGCGGCATCCGGATGTCCATCAGCACCACGTCCGGCTGGAGCGCCCGCACCTGGTCGAGCGCCTGGAGGCCGTCCCCGGCCTCGCCCACCACGGCCAGATCCTGCTCCGCCTCCAGAATCATCCGGAAACCGGTGCGCAGCAGCGGCTGGTCGTCTACCAGTAGGACGCGGATGGCCACGGGCACTCCTCAAGAGATCGCTGGTCCCGGCCCATTCTGCCCCGGCCCGGTGGACTGCACCGGCAGCGGGTAGACCGGGGGAGTCCCGCCGAACTCCGGACAGAACGCCCGGTGGTCGCACCAGCCGCACAGCTTCGTCGGCCGGGGCCGCCAGTCGCCCGTCTCCGTCGCCTTCCGGATCGCGTCCCACAGCGCCAGCAGCTTCCGCTCCACCCGCCGCAGGTCCGCCATCACCGGGTCGTACGTCACCACGTCCCCGCTGCCCAGGTACACCAGCTGCAACCGGCGCGGCAGCACCCCCTTCAGCCGCCACACGACCAGCGCGTAGAACGTCATCTGGAACAGCGCGCTGTCGCCGTACTCCGGGCGCGGCGCCTTGCCCGTCTTGTAGTCCACGATCCGCACCTCGCCCGACGGCGCCACGTCCACCCGGTCGATCACGCCCCGCAGCCGCAGCCCCGACTCCAGCTCGGTCTCCACGAACAGCTCGCGCTCCGCGGGCTCCAACCGCGTCGGGTCCTCCAGCGTGAACCACCGCTCGACGAGCTCCTCGGCCTCCCGCAGCCAGCGCGCCAGCCGCTCCCCGTCCTCGTCGTCCTCGAACAGCGACTCCAGCTCCGGCCGGGACTCCAGCAGCCGCGACCACTGCCCCGGCACCATCGCCCGCGCCTTCGGAGCCGTACGCTCCGCCGCCGGGTCGTCGAAGAGACGCTCCAGCACCGCGTGCACCAGCGTGCCCCGCGTCGCCGCCGGGCTGGGCTTCTCCGGAAGCTTGTCGATCACCCGGAACCGGTACAGCAGGGGACACTGCATGAAGTCACTGGCACGGGACGGCGAGAGCGACACGGGCGGCCGCGGGCTCGACAGGGAGGGCTGCGGGCTCGAAGTCATGTCTCAGACCCTACGACCCGCCACCGACAGCCGTCGGCATACCATCGACGGCAGACCATCACACACTGCATGATCGAGCGGGAAACACCCCACTCCCACCCCCCCCACGCCGAAGGGAACCCGTGAACCAGGACGACGAGAGCGGCGAGAGCACGCGCCCGCGGTCCGAGCCCGCCGGAAAGAGCCCCGGTCCCGCCAAGCGGCGCCCCGCCGACGGCGGCGGCCTCCTCATGGGCCGGATCTTCGGCGTGCCCGTCTACGTCGCCCCCAGCTGGTTCCTCGTCGCCGCCCTCATCACCTGGGTCTTCGGCGGCCAGCTCGACCGCGTCCTGCCCGAGCTGGGCAACCTCCGCTATCTGGTCTCGCTCTTCTTCGCCGTCGCGTTCTACGCCTCCGTCCTCGTGCACGAGCTGGCCCACACGGTCGCCGCGCTCCGCTTCAAGCTGCCGGTCCGCCGCATCCAGCTCCAGTTCTTCGGCGGCGTCTCCGAGATCGAGAAGGAGTCCGAGACCCCCGGCCGCGAGTTCGTCCTCGCCTTCGTCGGCCCGCTGCTCTCCCTGGTGCTCGCCGGAGCCTTCTACGCGGGTCTGCACGCCGTGGAGCCCGGCACGGTCCCCTTCGTCCTCCTCGCCGGCCTGACGATCTCCAATCTGATCGTCGCCGCCTTCAACGCCCTGCCCGGCCTCCCCCTCGACGGCGGCCGCATGCTCCGCGCCGTCGTCTGGAAGATCACCGGCAAGCCCATGAGCGGCACCATCGCCGCCGCCTGGGCCGGCCGCGCCCTCGCCGTCACCGTCCTCATCGGCCTGCCCCTGCTCACGCAGACCGGCGCCCTCGGCGACGGCAGGGACCTCAGCGGCATGGACACGGTCATGGACGCGCTCCTCGCCGCCATCCTCGCCGCGATCATCTGGACCGGCGCGGGCAACAGCCTCCGCATGGCCCGCCTCCGCGAGCGCCTCCCCGACCTGCGGGCCCGCACGCTGACCCGGCGCGCCGTCCCCGTACCGCCCGACACGCCCCTGTCCGAGGCGCTGCGCCGCGCCAACGAGGCGGGCGCCCGCGCCATCGTCGTGGTGGACGGCCAGGGCGAGCCCACGGCCCTCGTCCGCGAGACCGCCATCGTCGGCGTCCCCCAGCACCGCCGCCCCTGGGTCGCCGTCAGCGGCCTCGCCCAGGACCTCACCGACGGCATGCGGGTCCCCGCCGACCTCGCCGGGGAGCCGCTCCTCGACAAGCTCCGCGAGACCCCCGCCACCGAGTACCTCGTGGTCGAGGACACCGGCGAGGTGTACGGGGTGCTGTCCACCGCCGACGTCGAGCGCGCCTTCGTCCAGGCCATGGCCCGCCCCGGCACCACCCGCCCGTAGCCCGCGTCGCCGCCCGCCGCCCCGGCACACTCCCGAGGCGGCCGTGGTCGGGGCCCGTGCCACCGCCGGGTACCCTGGTCACATGTCCGAACCGACTGGTGCCGCCCGCCGTCGCGGGCCCTTCAAGGTCGGGGACCAGGTCCAGCTCACCGACCCCAAGGGACGCCACTACACGTTCACGCTCGAGGCCGGGAAGAACTTCCACACCCACAAGGGTTCCTTCCCGCACGACGAGCTGATCGGCGCCCCCGAGGGCAGTGTTGTCCGAACCACGGGAAACGTCGCCTACCTCGCGCTGCGCCCCCTGCTCCCCGACTACGTCCTGTCCATGCCCCGCGGGGCCGCAGTCGTCTACCCGAAGGACGCGGGCCAGATCCTCGCCTTCGCCGACATCTTCCCCGGCGCCCGCGTCGTGGAGGCCGGTGTCGGCTCGGGCTCGCTGAGCAGCTTCCTGCTCCGCGCCATCGGCGACAGCGGCATGCTCCACTCCTACGAGCGCCGCGAGGACTTCGCGGAGATCGCCAAGGCGAACGTGGAGCGCTACTTCGGCGGCCCCCACCCCGCCTGGCAGCTCACCGTGGGCGACCTCCAGGACAATCTGTCGGACACCGACGTCGACCGCGTCATCCTCGACATGCTCGCCCCCTGGGAGTGCCTGGAGGCCGTCTCCAAGGCCCTCGTCCCCGGCGGCATCCTCTGCTGCTACGTGGCGACGACCACCCAGCTCGCGCGGACCGTCGAGTCCATCCGCGAGATCGGCTGCTACGCCGAGCCGCAGCCGTGGGAGTCGATGATCCGCAACTGGCACGTCGAGGGCCTGGCCGTCCGCCCGGACCACCGGATGATCGGCCACACCGGCTTCCTCGTCACCGCCCGCCGCCTCGCGGACGGCGTCGAGCCGCCCATGCGCCGCCGCCGCCCCGCCAAGGGCGCCTACGGCGACGACTACGAAGGCCCCAACAAGGGCTGACCCGCACCACAACGCGACAGCGCCGCCCCCGAGTTGCCCCGCCGTACGGGAAACTCCGGGGCGGCGCGGCCGTGTTCACCCGGTGCCCGCCCGACACCCGTACCGGCCCCTCCCGATGGCGGCCCCCACCCCCCGCTACCCGGCACCTGTGACGTGTGGCACGATGCTGGCCACTCCCCCCGGCGACAGCCCACAGCCACCGCACGACCACAGGAGACAACCCGCGTGCAGACCTCCGACCTCCCGGACCTCGCGCACACCCACGCCCGCCCCACGCACTGGCTCGCGACCGCCGCCGCCATGGCCGGGGTCATCGCCCTGGCCGGCCTCGTGCAGCCCGACGCGGCCACCGCCACCGACCCCGCCGCCGGTCCCGCCAACGCGCACGCCGCCGCCGCGCCCGCGCCCGACGCGGCCACCGCCGCATACCCGCTGACCTGCACCGGAGTGCCCACCGCCGTGCCCAAAACCGCCACCGGCGACCTCGACGGGGACGGCCGCCCCGAGACCGTCGCCGCCGCCCACTGCCGCGCCGGGTCCGGCACCCCGCCGCACGGCCTGTACGTCCTCACCCACGCCAAGGGCGGGACGAAGGGCGCCCGCGTCGTCGCGACCCTCGTCGCCCCCGCGGACGCCCTGAGCGTCGGCGGCCTCGCCGTCCGTGACGGGATCGTCACCGCGACCCTCCTCGGCTACTCCTCCCCGGACGTACCCCGCTGCTGCCCCGACAAGCAGGAGACCGTCGAATGGCGGTGGACCGGCGGGACGTTCCTGCGCACCACCGCAACGGACCGCTGAGGGACGGTTACTCGGCGTCCGGGCCGTACACCTCGACCCTGTCCGAAACGCGGCGCACGTGAATGCAGTCGCCCGGGCACTCCTTGGCCGAATCCACCACGTCCTGAAGCAGCGGCAGCGGTACCGGAGTCGTCGCGCCCGGCTCCTGCAGCAGTTCGTCGTCGGGGCTCTTGACATACGCGAGGCCGTCGATGTCAAGCTCGAACACCTCGGGCGCGTACTGCGCGCAGATACCGTCCCCGGTGCAGAGATCCTGGTCGATCCAGACCTCCAGAGCCTCTCCGGCGGCCGTGGTGGGAGCCTCGTGCTGCGCGGTCATATGCCCTGCCGTTTCCTGCGTCGGGTGAAGCGTCGAGAAGTAAGTCCGGCCACCCCTGACGGGTGTTGGCCACTGACGACGATACAACCGGCAGCTTTCCGATGTTGATGGGTGGGTATTCCCTTGACGTGGGGGAGAGCGCAAGGGTGAAGATCGGACACACCTCGAGAGTCTTTGTGATCTAGGGGTTTCAATCACCACCCACGCAGGTAGGGTCTGGAAGCGTCCAGCTCCCCTTGGAGGAGGTGAGGACCGTGGCAGCCCACGACGACGACATCAACCGCGGCATCCGGCCGGGGCGGGGGTCTGATGACCCCGCCGGCCAGGTTGCCTATCTCGAGCAGGAAATCGCCGTCCTGCGACGCAAGCTCGCCGACTCTCCGCGACACACGAGGATTCTCGAGGAGCGGATCGTCGAGCTGCAGACCAACCTGGCCGGCGTGTCCGCGCAGAACGAGCGGCTCGCCAACACACTCCGTGAGGCCCGCGACCAGATCGTGGCCCTCAAGGAGGAGGTCGACCGCCTTGCCCAGCCCCCGGCCGGATTCGGCGTCTTCCTTCAGGCCAACGAGGACGGCACGTGTGACATCTTCACCGGGGGCCGCAAGCTCCGGGTGAACGTGAGCCCCAGCGTCGAGCTCGACCAGCTCCAGCGGGGCCAGGAAGTGATGCTCAACGAAGCGCTCAACGTGGTCGACGCGATGGAGTTCGAGCGCGCCGGGGACATCGTCACCCTCAAGGAGATCCTCGAGGACGGCGAGCGCGCCCTGGTCATCGGCCACACCGACGAGGAACGAGTCGTACGGCTCGCCGAGCCCCTGCTGGACGTCACCATCCGGCCCGGCGACGCGCTGCTGCTCGAGCCCCGATCCGGCTACGTCTACGAGGTCATCCCCAAGAGCGAGGTCGAGGAACTCGTCCTCGAAGAGGTCCCGGACGTCGACTACGACAAGATCGGCGGCCTGGGCAACCAGATCGAGCTGATCCGCGACGCGGTCGAGCTCCCGTACCTCTACCCCGACCTCTTCAAGGAGCACGAGCTCCGGCCCCCGAAGGGCATCCTGCTGTACGGCCCGCCCGGCTGCGGCAAGACGCTCATCGCCAAGGCCGTCGCGAACTCCCTGGCGAAGAAGGTCGCGGAGGTCACCGGGCAGCCCGCGGGCAAGAGCTACTTCCTGAACATCAAGGGCCCGGAGCTGCTCAACAAGTACGTCGGCGAGACCGAGCGGCACATCCGCCTGGTCTTCCAGCGGGCCCGTGAGAAGGCGTCCGAGGGCACCCCCGTCATCGTCTTCTTCGACGAGATGGAGTCCCTCTTCCGCACCCGCGGCTCCGGCGTCAGCTCGGACGTGGAGAACACGATCGTCCCGCAGCTGCTCGCCGAGATCGACGGTGTCGAGGGCCTCGAGAACGTCATCGTCATCGGCGCCTCCAACCGCGAGGACATGATCGACCCGGCGATCCTCCGC